>CAYGCC010000523.1:0-7383 GCA_964348165.1 uncultured Gemmatimonadota bacterium
CTGGCGGCCGTGGCGCGACTCAATCACGACTCACTCGATCAGGAGCCCGCTGGCGACATTCCGGCCCACCCGCGAGCAGCTGGAGGTCATCCGGTAGGAACCGCGGAGATCAGGGTCTGATCGTCAAGGAGGGCTTCGATCCGACGCGGCCGGACCTGCACCTGGGCTATTACGCTGAGCCAGGAGATCAAAAGCGAGTATGGGCCGGCCGCTGTCTAGGGTCTTCTATCCCGTGATCTCGACCTCGCGGGTAGAGTAAAGCGGCTCCCGTCCAGGCAGAGTGATTTCGAGCCGAAGGGTGTAGCGGCCTGGCCCGAGTTCCGGCAACTGCAGTGCGAAGGAACGCTGCACAACGGTCGTGCCGGGCGGAACGGCCTCTTCCCAGGTGAGCGTGAGCGGTGGCTTGCGGTTAACCAGCCCAATCCACTCAGCGGCCGCGCGCAACAAGCTGCGGTGTCCGACCGCCAACGAGAGCGAGACCGAGAGAGTGGTCCCGCGAGAATCTGGCCCGTAGAGCTCCCAGTAGAGGCCTAACGGCTCCCCGGCGCGTGCGCGATGGGAGCTGCGTGCCAGCGGAATGGCCTCCGCCAAAGAGTCAGGAAGCGGGGCGGCCCGATTTAGAAGAAGCAGGTCGGAAAGTGCGGGCAGGAGCGGCTGAAGCTTCGCCAGCCTCCGGGCGTAGCGGGCACGTGCGGCCACGCTGTCGCGTGGCGAGAAGGCCTCGAGGCTGAGCAACAAGGGGACCGATTCTACGGTCACACAGAGGGCGGCGGCGGCGTCGGCGCTGCCTACCCTCGCCACGGGGGCGGCGGAACGGGCGTCGGAGAGAACCAGGGCGACGCGGCGCGGTTCCGATGCGAAGAGGGTGTCGTTGCGAAGATCATAAGCTGCGACGACGATCGCGGAATCCCTTCGTGGAAAGACCGCCAGCTGATGCTCGAGTTCGTGGAACGAGGTGGCATACGCCGGCGCGTAGCCCGACCTTGGCTTCTCAGCCGCGAGCTGCCAATCCTCCGGTTTGATGGCCGCTATGTCTTGCAGCAGTTGGGAGGGCGGCGCGAACTGGCGGCTTTGAGGGTCGTGACGGCTGATGATGGTCGGAACACCCGATTCACCGGGACGCCGGATAGCCCGCTCCCAGCCTGTCGGCCAGCCGTAGCGCACGAGAAGCTCGCGAAGGTCGGCTCCCCACGGAACTCCGAAAGCCGACTCGGCGCCATCTTGCATCCTGTCTAGCACCTGTCGGGCGAAATGCTCGGTTCGACGATCGTTGCCGGGCACCGTGTGGAGCGGATCGGCGAGCCACCAGAAGCTCCGCTCCAGCGAATCGCGCTGTCCGCAGGGAAGTTTGCGGTAGCGTTTTCTCACGTCGCCGTCGAGCAGAACCTCGATGTCGGTCCACCTACAGCGCTGCCGTTCCTCCATGGCGCCGAGCGCGGCTGAGAAGAAGGAATCCGCCAATTCGTAGTCGGCGGCCGAGTGATGGACGTATCCTTGCAGCGCGAGGCACCACCAAAGTGACGCCGCACGACAACTCCTGGCCGCTCCTAACGCATCGCCGCGGCGGCCGGCTTCGACCAAGTACCTCACGCGCTGTCCGGATATCCATTCGTCGCCCGGCAGCGTCAGGCTTGCGGAATCAAGGTGCAGAATGAGCTGCTCCCGCGCTTGCCGCACCCGCGCGGGCTCTGGGCCGGGCGGCGGGTTCTCCTCCTCGTCGTCGTGCCGGAGGCAGAAGCGGCCGATGATCTCGTCGCACCTCCGCGTGGAAGCGTTCCGTCCGCGGGCGAAGCGGCTGCGCCTCAGGCGTTCGAATCGGGCTTGTTGGGATCGTGCTGCGGAGACCACGCGCGGCGAGTCGATCTGGACCGGTCCGGTCGGGCGACTTCGCGCGGCAGAGATGCGGACGCTACCCGGGGGTCCTCGATCAGCGACGCCCTCGATCGGGCCGGGCTCACCGCCGGAGGCGACGATGAGCAGAGTAATGAAAACGGGCAGCAACAGCAGTAGGTAACGAGACGCGCGCACGGGACCCTCGCACAATGGCGCCAATCCGAAGTCGAACCTGGACACGTCTCGTACAAGGTTAACTCGGTCGGAATGGCTACGGCCAGGGACGTGCGGAGATCGGCGGCCCTTCGGGCGCCGCCAGGTCCGGAGCGGTCGCCGTCCCGATGAAGATAGCGGGAAGACGATCCCGCTGGGCGTACTCTTGGAGACTTCGAGGGAAGAGGTGACGGCATCCAGGCCCGTCGACGAGCAGCTCGGGCCCATACGGAGGGACGCGGTCGAGGCTATCCCGGAGGACGAGCTTGCACGTAAGCTCGAGTTCTCACGGGAGACCGGGGTCGGCCTGATCGTCAGGGGGGTTCGACCCGGCCCCCGCTTCGGCTGCGCCATCTTTTTTTCGGCTTGCTCTTCGGTAGAGGGGCTTGGTCAAAGGGTCATCCGCAGCTCCGACGGGCGCGAGGTGCGCCCGAATGCGGCTCGGAGAGCTTGAGCCCACCGCGGAGCCGAGCGGTCCCCTTCCGGGTGGCCGCCGGGGAGGACGCCGCCGAGGTTACGGGATTCACCTATCGATTGATCGTGAACGGCCAGGTAGATGGGTAACAGGTAGACCGGAGATGCCGTCGTCGACTTCGTCGACGCCGACGTATTCGCCGGCCTGGATGTGGCTGCAGTTCACGCAGCCGCTGCGCCATCGCACGCCGCCGTTGGCACTGACGAGTCGCACCTCGCAGTGGGCGGGGTACTCGAGCGGGGACAAGCGGCGGGGATAGGCCCGAGCCGACGGTGCGTAGAGGGCCGCAGGGGGGCGCTGGGATGGGCCTGCCGGGTGGGCGCGCCGGGCATGGTGCTTGGCGCGTGAAGCGGCGTTCGCTGTGGCTGTGGTCCTTGACCGATGATTTAAGCGTAAGCGTTACCACGTCGCCGCGTTTGCACTCCCCTCCGGCCTAACTCACCGAAGGCTACTTGCTAACAACGAATCCGCTGATAGCTTGGAGCCAGTCCCGGCTTGTTGCAACGAGGGGACGAGCGCCAAAACGGAATAGCCGCGCGTGGTAAAGTTTTTAACTGTCCGCGAGCAGTTAGAGATCATTCGGGAGGGCACGGAGGAGATCATCCCGGAGGAGGAGCTCGCGCGCAAACTTGAGAGAGCGCGCGATTCGGGAGAGGGGCTGGTCGTCAAGGAGGGCTTCGACCCGACCCGGCCCGACCTGCACCTGGGCCACGCGGTGAGCATCAACAAGCTCAAGGCGTTTCAGGATCTGGGGCATCAGGTGGTTTTCGTGGTCGGCGACTTCACCGCTCTGGTCGGCGATCCCAGCGGCCAGGACGAGACGCGCCCGCAGCTCTCCGATGCCGAGATCCGCGCCAACATGAAGACTTATCAGGATCAGCTGTTCAAGATCCTCGATCGCAAGAAGACGCGTGTGGTGCGGAACAGCAGCTGGCTGGCCAAGCTGAAGCTGGAGGACGTGCTCACCCTGTCCTCGCGCTACACGGTGGCGCGGCTGCTGGAACGTGACGATTTCGCCGGTCGTTACAACGCCGGTCGGCCGATCTCGCTAGTCGAGTTCCTCTACCCGCTCATGCAGGGCTACGATTCGATCGCCCTGGAGGCGGACGTGGAACTAGGTGGCACCGACCAGAAGTTCAACTTGCTGGTGGGCCGGACGCTGCAGGAGCGATATGGGCAGGAGCCGCAGGTGTGCGTAACGCTGCCGCTGCTTCGCGGCACCGACGGGTCTCGCAAGATGTCGAAGTCGTATGACAACTACATCGGGATCACCGAGCCACCTGAAGACATGTACGGAAAGACGATGTCGATCCCGGATGACCTGCTCGAGGAGTGGCTGCGGCTCGTGTCGTCGCTGCGGGGAGCGGAGCTGGCCGGCGCGCTGGCGCGAGTTGCCACGGATCCCATGGGTGCAAAGCGGGCGCTGGCCTGGGACATCACGCGGACCTACCACGGCGAGGACGCGGCCCGCGGGGCGGAGGCTCACTTCGACCGCGTCGTGCGTCGGGGCGAGCGTCCGGAGGAGATTCCAGAGGTCGAGGTCGAGCGGGAGGGCGCGAGTATGTGGCTGCCCAGGGTGATGGTCGAGGCCGGTCTGGCGAGAACGAGCAGCGAAGCCGTGCGTCTGATACGTCAGGGTGCGGTGCACATCGACGGCGAGACCGTTTCAGACAAAAACCACCAGCTCAGCACCTCGGAACCGGTGCTGATCCAGCGCGGCAAGCGGCGATTCGCGCGCGTGCGCTTCCGCGAGGATCGATAGGAGAACCACGAGGTGGAAGCACAGGTCAAGCGTGTTGAAAAGCCGTGGGGCTACGAGCTCATCTGGGCCCATACGGATCGCTACGTCGGAAAGCTTCTGCACGTCAGGGCGGGTGAGATCCTGTCGCTGCAATATCACCGGAAGAAGGACGAGACGCTTCACCTTCTGCGGGGAAAGATGATCTTTCTGGTCGGGGAGTCCGACGATCGCTTGCGCGAGGAGCGCTTCGAGGAAGGGATGAGCTTTCGTGTTAGGCCCGGCACGCGGCACCGCATCGAGGCGGTGACCGACTGCGATCTGCTCGAAGCGTCGACCCCCGAGCTCGATGACGTGGTCCGGCTGGAGGACCGCTACGGGAGGGCTTGAACCTTGCCGCGGAAACCGGCGCATGACGAGAACGGACTCGGCCGGATCATCCTCGCTCTCGGCTCGAACCTGGGCGACCGCGTGCGGCACCTGGAGCGCGGGCTCCAGCGGCTGCGCGCCCATGTAGATCTGGACGCCGTGTCCTCGATCTACGAGACGCAGCCCGTGGAACTTCGCGACCAACCGTGGTTCTTGAACCTGGTTTGCCGCGGGACGACGCGGCTGAAGCCGCGCGCCTTGCTGGAGTTCATCCACGAGGTGGAGCGGGCGGAGGGGCGAAAGCGGGCCGAGCGTTTCGGCCCCCGCACGCTCGATGTCGACATCATCTCTTACGATGAGCGCGTCATCGATGAGCCCGACCTCCAGCTGCCGCACCCCCGCGCGGCCGAGCGGGCCTTCGTGCTCGAGCCGCTGGCCGAGATCGCGCCCGATTGGCAGCACCCGCGACTGGCGCGCACGGCCCGGGAACTGCGCGCCGAACTGATCGATGACGTCGTGCGGCTTTACGCTAACCCACCGCCGTTGAAGACCGCGGGCCCGATCCTCTGATTCCCTATGCCCTACCGCATCGCCGTTCGGGCTTCCTACGACTCCGCGCTGTTCATCCCGGGGGCCGAGGGCGGATCAGCGCGAACGCACGGACACGGCTATACGGTCGAGGCGGTGGTCGAGACCGACCGGCTGGGCGAGAGTGGGTTCGTGGCCGATTTCGATAAGCTGCAACCCACCCTGGCCGCTATAGCCGGTGAGCTCGATCACCGGATGTTAAACGAGCTGGAACCGTTCCGCGGCGACGCTCCCAGCGCCGAGCGCCAGGCGGAGTACATCTATCGGCGGCTGAGTCAAGAGATCGCGAGAGAGTACGGGCCGGAGTTGCGTTTGGTGAGCATACGCGTCAGGCAGGAACCGGATTCGTGGGCCGAGTTTCAGCCATGAGTCGCGATAGCCAGGGCGTACGCCTCGTTCTGGCCGGGCTGGTCCTGTTGACGGCGACCGCTTGCGGTAATGGCGCGAGCGGTCAGGAGGAGGGCCGGCGCGACACGAAACTGGAAGCGCGGGTGACAGATCTGCTTCCGCAGATCGAAGAGCTTGCGAGGCTGGAGGCGCGGGAGGTGCCGGCGGTGCGCCGATCGAGTCGTGAAACCCTAGAGGCCTATCTGGTGGAACGGCTCGATGCGGAGTACCCGGGCGATACGCTGGAGAACCTGGCCCAGGCTTACAAGAGCTTCGGCTTGATTCCCGACACGGTGAGCCTGCGGCGCCTGCTGGTCGAGCTGCTGCTCGAGCAAGCCGTCGGCTACTACGATCCGGCCCGCGACGTGCTCTTCATCCGAAAGGAGGCACCGAAAGAGCTGCTGGACGCTGTAATCGTCCACGAGCTGGTGCATGCCCTTCAGGATCAGCGGTCGGACCTCGATTCGCTGCTCCGATCGACGACCGTCAACGATACACGCTCGGCTCGGCAAGCGGCCTTGGAAGGGCATGCCACAGTGGTCATGCTCGCCTACCAGGCGGGAACGGTTTCTGGGACGCAAGTTTCGGTAGACCAACTTCCGGAGTTGGGTCCGGAGATGGCCGCGGCCCTCGCCGACCCGGCGAGCTTTCCGCGACTGGCCGAAGCGCCGGCGATCGTGAAAGAACCTCTCCTCTTCGCCTACCTGGGTGGCGGGCGTTTCGTTCAGCGGCTGTGGCGCCGCCGTGCGGAGCGGCCGGCCCCGCTGGGCGAGTGGCTGCCGGAGTCCACCGAGCAGTTGATCCACACCGAGAAGTTGCTCGCCCAACGAGATCGGCCCACCGCGCTCAGCCTGTCGCCGCCCAGCGATGGCTGGCAGGTCAGATACGCCAGCGACCTGGGTGAGCTGGAGCTGCAGATCTATTTCAATGAGCACCTGGGGCAACGGCGTGCGGCGGAACGGGCTGCGGCAGGTTGGGACGGCGACGCCTACGCGCTTCTCTCTCGCGATGGAGCGCTGGCGCTGGTTTGGTATACGGCGTGGGACTCGGAGAACGATGCCCGGGAATTCGAAGACGCCTATCGCCGAGTCTTCGCTGTCCGCTTCGAGGCTAGCGCCGATCGTCTTGTCGGACGAGAGCGTGAGGCGAGAATCGAGCGAATGACGATCTCGGGTACCCCGATGGTGCGGGTGATCGAGACACCCACCGGAGTGGAGCTGAATGAACCACCCGAGGTGCGGTTACGGTCGGGCGGTTGAAGGTCGCAGAAACGGCTTCTTTGCGTTTGACCGCGTAATGTGGCCATGGCTTGCGCGAAATGGCCGCAGAAGGCCGCAAAGTGCGTTGCCGCGGGAAACTAATCGATTTCGGCTAGTAGGAGGCGAAAATACGGCAATTCTGGGGAAGGGCGGCGTTTTGTAAGTTAAGACACAGAGCTGCCGTCCCGGAGGTTGGGGCTGCATGAAGCTGGGCTCGCGCCCAAGGTCCTGAGGAGCAGGAGCTTAGGACGTTGAGCGCCGGCGAGGCGAGGTGATGAGCTCGGCTTGCTTTATAATATAGAGGCCAGCACCAACTCCTTGGGCAGCGGGTAGCGGTAGCGATCGCCGGAGTAGTTGCGCATCACCACCTCGTCGTCGGTGATCTCCTCGATGTACTGGGGCAGCAAGGGGATCTTGCCGCCACCGCCGGGGGCGTCGATGACGAAGTGGGGGATGGCGAGACCGGAGGTCCAGCCGCGCATCGCCTTGATGATCTCCAGCCCTTTTTCGATCGACGTGCG
>CAYGCC010000524.1:0-7324 GCA_964348165.1 uncultured Gemmatimonadota bacterium
AGCCCATCAGCGGATCGGTCAGCGCATCCGTCAGACGAGGCAGCGCTCCCAGCAGGCCGACCAGCGCGGGGTTCATCCCCAATCCCAGATTGAGAACGATCACCATCCCGCCGCTCGCCGCGGCGAGCAGATTGTTGACGAGAGCTCCCAGCCCATAGATGAGCTTATGGCCAAAAGAGATACGATCTTCAGGCGCGGTGGCGTAGTGCTTGGACTGGCTCATCAGGATGGGCTCCGCCCCTCGGCTCGGAACCACGAAACGCCTGGCCGCTCGCGCGCCAGGCGTTGTCGCACGACTTCGGGGCGGATGAGCACGTTCAGGGGACTTCCTCGTACACCCGGATCCAATCGACGAGCATGGTCTGCGGGAAAGATGTGTTTGCGTTCGGCGGCCCGACGAATCCCCCGCCCACCGCCACGTTCAAGATGATGTAGAAGGGGTGATCGAACACCCAGCGTCCGCTCAGGTCGCTTGGTGATACGGTCTGGTACAGCGAGTCGTCGACGAACCAGTTGATGTAGTCGGCGCCCCATTCCACCGCGAAAACATGGAAGCCGGTATCGAACCTGTCCCCAACGAGATCGAATCGGCGCGTGACGGCTTGTCCGCCGGAGTAACCCGGGCCGTGCAGGCTACCGTGGATCCTGCTCACCTCCTGGCCGCGATACTCCATGATGTCGATCTCCCCGCAGGCGGGCCATCCGATCGTTTCGATGTTCGCCCCGAGCAGCCAGAACGCCGGCCAGATGCCCTGGCCCTTCGGCAGGCGAATGCGCGCCTCGAAGCGCCCGCCGCCCGGCTCAAACAGCCCCCGGGTGTTGATGCGTGCCGACGTGTAGTTCTGCCCGAGGAACGACTCCTCCCGGCGGTGATCGCGAGGTGGCCGTTGCCGTCGAGGGTGCGTTCTCGGGACGGTCCGTGTCGTACTCGAGCTGAGCGTTCCCCCAATCCGTACCGATGTCGTATCCCCATTTGGCTGGATCCGGCGGCTGACCGGCCGGTCCCTCGAACTCGTCTTGCCAAACGAGTTGCCACTCCACGAGCTCGCTGCCGCTGGGGCCTCCGCAGCCGGCGAGCGACAGCGCCATGCCTGTCAGTGTGGCGCAACGGACGCTCCGCGTTGCAAACCGTATCATCCTGACTCCAAGCCGTGCGCGTGCTGGAACAGCCGCGGGTCAGCGAGCGCCGCGTCGAGGACGAGCGTAGCGGCACCGACGGCCACCGTCTGCGGCCCGAGTTCGCCCACTCGGATTTCGGCGGCAGCGACGGAGCTCACGAGCGTGCGCCGACGAACAGTTTCGCGGAGTGGCTCCAAAAGCAGCTCGCCGACCCGGGCCAGGCCGCCGCCCAGTATCACCATGCTCGGGTTCATCAGGTTCAGCAGACCGGCTACCGCGATCCCCATGTACTCCGCCGCCTCCCGCACCACTTGCAGCGCCAGTGAGTCGCCGGCGAGGGCTGCGTCTTCGATAGCGGCAAGGGTCACCGGCTTCCCCACGATCACACTCTCCGGGTGGTCCACAAGCAGCGCGCTGGCGCGGGCCACCAGCGCCATAGTCCCGACCAGCGTGGCGAGGCACCCTCTCAGACCGCAGACACACGGCTCGCCGTACGGGTCTATCGCCAGGTGTCCGATCTCTCCGGCGAACCCGGCGGCACCCCGGTAGATCTTGCCGTCGAGGATGTGCCCCAGGCCAACCCCGGTCGCCATCTTGATGTAGGCAAAGTCGTCGATGTCACGGCCCGCTCCCCACCAGCGCTCGGCGAGGGCACCCAAGTTGGCGTCGTTGTCGATAAGCACGGGCACGTCGAATCTCTCGTGCAGCCCTTCGAGCCCAGTCCGCCCACCCCACTCGGGGAGGACGACCTCGGATAGACGGTAGGGATCGTCAGGATCGATCGGACTCGGGGCGCCCACGCCGATCCCAATCAGCCGCTGAGACTCGTGCTTGCCCGTCGCGAGCGACGCCTCGCAGAGATCTAGGACCAGCGCTCGAGTCCCCTCCGGATCGGTACGGACCGGGTGATCCTCTGCTCTCCAGGTGACCACCCGGCCGCGCAGATTGGTGAGGGCAACCGCCACATGCGTCGCTCCGATATCCACGCCGAGGATCACGCACGCGTCGTCCTGGAATTCGAGTACGATGGGGCGCCGTCCGCCGCCAGACGGGCCGGCGCCCACCTCAGCGACGAGCCCCGTCTGGAGGAGGCCTCCGACGATCTCCGAGACAGTCGAGCGGGATAGCCCGGTGCGGCGGGCGATCTCGGCACGCGAGATGCGTTGCACCCGCCAGATCAACCCGAGCACCGAATCGGCCAGGGGACGTGCGCGCGCCGGAGCAGCGGTCCGTTCCCCGGGCTGCCTTAGCCCGCCCGCACTTTTTCCGGAAGCATGGCCCATCCCCTACCCTCCTTGGGATCGCGGTCTACTTGTGAAAGTAGACGTTGTCCACGTAGACCGTGTTCGGGTCCCCCGAGATGATGAGCTGTGCGAGGTGCGCCGTGGCCGCGAGCCCCGCGCAGTCAGTAAGGGGGATGTCGGAACTAACAGAGCTCCCGGTCACCCGCGGCGGTGTCAACTTCGCGTCGAAGGAGACCTCGCTCTCCAAGTCATCGCCGCCGCCCTCGAAAACGCCGTTGGCGCCGAAGTCGACGATCTTGATCCGGAACGCCGCGGGAAGCGCCGTGAGAGCCTGCACAGCGACCGCCGTGAGGGGGCGAATCGAGCTTGTCGAAGTCATGCGCTGCCTCCGGGTTGGATACGGGGATGCGGACCCCAGAAGCCCTGGCAGACAGAGAGAGGGCGCTGGTCACTTTGTTCGTTCCCCGAACAAAGTGGGCCCTTTGGCCCCCCCTGTCAAGCGCCGCCTGAAGTCCCCCTGGGGCGGGGGTCAGGCCGCTCGAACGGGGAACACGTCGCCGCACGGCGCCTCGCCTTGCACTATT
The DNA here is from genome assembly GCA_964348165.1 of uncultured Gemmatimonadota bacterium. Taxonomy (GTDB): domain Bacteria; phylum Gemmatimonadota; class Gemmatimonadetes; order Palauibacterales; family KS3-K002; genus CAYGAJ01. Next base: position 2,948 of record CAYGCC010000524.1, read on the forward strand.
CCGGGTCTCACGACCTCGGACCCAGAGTGGCAGCATGGACAAGCCGATCCTCTTCCTCGTCGCCCACGAGCGCTCGCTGCTGGAGGCACTTGAGCGCGATCTGGCCCGGCGCTTCGGAAACGACTGCCGGATCTTATCCGAGCAGGCACCCGCCGACGGACTCGCCACGCTGAAGTCGCTGGCCGCGGCCTCACAGCCCGTCACTCTTCTCATTGTGGACCAGCGGATGCCCACGATGACCGGGGTCGACTTCCTGGTGCAGGCTCATGCGCTGGTTCCCGAGGCCAAGCGCATCCTCCTGGTCGAGTGCGACTATACGCAAGCCAATCCCAGCGTGACGGCCATGACGCTAGGCCAGATCGACTACACCTGGTGAAACCGTGGATTCCCGAACAGGGGCTGTATCCGGCGGTCAGCGAGTTCCTCGCGGCCTGGTCCTCCTCGCAGGAGCCGCGGCCGGCCGGGCTCAGCGCGGCGGTCTACGCCGCCTCCGAAGGGCTCGATACGGTGGTCCTGGAGAAAGAGATCTCCGGGGGTCAGGCCGGAACCAGCTCGCGCATCCGCAACTTCCCCGGCTTCACCTGGGGGGATCGGTGGCCAGGACTTCGCCTAGCGGGCGTGCGAGCTTCAGCATAGCCGAAATCAGTATCACGCCGCCCGAGTCGTACTGCCAGATCTTGCCCGGCTCGCTGACCATCGGGCGCTCGAGATAGAAACGGTCCCAGCCCGTCGGCGTCCGGTTCAACTGGAAGTGTGGGGATTTTGCTCCGCGCTCGTGGTAGTCGGTACCGCTACGCATGGTCAGCAGATCCTCCAGCCGCTGCGCCGCCCAGCGCGGGTCCTCCGCCAGGTCATCGCGCCACTGAGGGAAGAAGTCGATCACGTGCTCTTCGACACCTTCGATCTCGCCGCGCTCGATCGCGATACCGATTAGCGCGGAAGTGATGCTCTTGGTTACCGACTGCAGTGTATGCAGACGACTCGCGTTCCAACCGTCGAAGTACTCCTCCACGACCATGTAGCCGTTCCTGACGATCAGCAGGCTATGCAGGTCTGGGAAGCGACGGCCCTCGCGGATCAGAGTGACAAGCTCGTCGAGTGGGGCGGGATCGAAGTTCTGCGCTTCGGGGGTGGAGCGCGGCCAATCGTCTCCGGGCCAGACCTCTTGGGCTACGGAGGCGTCCGGGCCGACAAGCGTGACGGCGAGGCAGACCATCAAACAAACAGCGAACGTGCTGCAAACGTCAAGCGATCGGCGCCTCGCCGGAATTCGGGTGGACGACCGAAGAAGTTCGTTCATGCTCGAGCATTAATTGAAGTAAGCACCTAAGAGATCCCCAGACTCCGCCACACTACGAAAGAGGTGGGGGCGGTGTGTCTGGCGGCATGTAGGAGGGCCTGACACTGCAAGCGGTCGCTCGACGTAGGGAGACGCATGGCGACTCTTCTGCCACGGACAAGCTAGGCGCAACCCTCTCGGCCGCACGCGCGTCGAAACTGTGAGCCTCAGCCGTCCCATCCCCGATAGGAGAACGGACCCATGAGAGCAGGGCGTGGGAGCATGTTGATCGCGCTGCTGATGGCCTGTGCCGCTGCGGCCCAGGCCCAGGAGCCGGTGGACTACCTGGTCCAGATCGAGGACCCCAGCAGCCAGCTGTATCACGTGGAGGCCGTGTTACCGACCACCGGCGCCGCGATGCTGGTCTCGCTGCCTTCCTGGACGCCGGGTGCCTACCACATCGAGAACTACGCGCGCTACGTGCGTAACTTTACCGCTAGCACAGCCGAGGGCACCTCGTTGCGCTGGGAGAAGTACGATAAGGATACCTGGCGCATCTTCTGCGAGGGCGCTGAGCGCGTGCGCGTGAGCTTCGACTTCCTGGCCGACAACGCGACGCTGGAAGGCAGCCTGCTGAGGGCCGACTTCGGCTTCTTCAACGGCACGAACATCTTCGTCTACCCCGAGACGGGTTACGACTTCCCGGCTCGGGTCCGCTTCGAGCTTCCAGCCGGTTGGCGCGTGGCCACCGAGCTGAAGCAGACAGGCGAGCCCGGTCTGTATCGCGCGGAGGACTATCACGAGCTGGTCGACAACCCGACCTTCCTCGGCCACTTCGCCATCGACAGCGTCATGGCTGACGGCGTCTGGACACGATTGGCGATGTATCCAGGCAAGTACCTGGAGGGTCGGGGTGGTGAGATGTTGCTGGGGGCGCTGCAGAAGATCGCCGACTACGCCCACGATCTATTCGGAGAGCCCCCGTACGAGCGCTACACGACGCTGATCTATCTGTATCCCGGCGAACCCAGCTATGGGGGTGGACTGGAGCACGCCAACTCGCACTTCGACATCGGGGCGGCCGTCGTGTTCGACAATCCGGAACAGGCAATCCCGCAGTTCGCCTACGGGCTCCTATCGCATGAGTACTATCACGCCTGGAACGTGAAGCGGATCCGGCCGGCGGAGATGTGGCCGTACGACTACGAGCAGGAGCAGTACACGCCGTTGCTCTGGGTGTCGGAAGGGTTCACCAGCTACTACGGGCCGCTGATTTTGGTGCGGACCGGGCTGTATGACGAAGAGAGGTTTTGGGGTGCCATGCAGGGCAACGTCAGCAGCGTGGAAGAGATGCCCTACCAGGAGTCGGTCGAGGACGTGAGCCTCAGTACCTGGATCCGCCCGGTACCCATCGGCGGCGGTTACTACTACAGCAAGGGCTCGGTGATCGGCCTGCTGCTGGACATCGAGATTCGGGCGGCCACGGACAACCGGCACAGCCTGGATGACGTGATGTACCGGCTGTACCACGAGCACTACAGGCGTGGCCGTGGCTTCACCACCGAGGACTTCCTGAACTATGTGGCCAAGCACATCGGTGACGAGGAGGCGCGGACGTTCTATCTCGACCACATCGATGGCAGGGTGCAGCTTCCCTAGAAGGAAGTCCTGGAGCTGTCAGGCATGGACTTTCGGGTCGACACGATCGTCGAGCCGCTGCTAGGCATCTACCCGGACTACAGCCAGGAAGGCCGCGTCTTGGTCGACCGCGTGGTCCCAGCCAGCTCCGCCGTCGCCGCAGGGCTGCAGCCAGGCGACCAGCTACTCCGCGTCGGCGTTGTCGATGTGGAGGGCGAGGATTGGGCTCCCGAGTTCCGGCGGATCTACGCCGACTCCGTCGGCGCCGAGTTCAGTATCGACGTCCTGCGGGATGGGCAGGTTGTGACCGGGCACGCGAACATCCAGACTCGAACGCGCGTGGAGTATCGGATCGAGCCGCTGGTCGAAGCCACCGAGACCCAGCTGAGGATCCGGCGCGGGGTCGTGACGGGCACCACGCGCTGAACCCTGACGCACCATCGCCAGCGTGGCGTAGACCGCATGGAGAGGCCGCGGCGATGAGCGAAGCGCACGCTCGATGAGTGCCGTGTGAGGTCCATGAAGTAGATCGGCGTCGGAGCGCCTTCGCTTGCGCTGCACCGTTTCAGCGGATAGAGGACGCGTGCTCTATGTAGACGAAGTGGCGTAACCCAACGGGCTACGCCACTTACGTTGATGGAGCGGATGGGATTCGAACCCACGACCTCCTGCGTGCAAGGCAGGCGCTCTCCCAACTGAGCTACCGCCCCAAGAGCGACGGCCAAATCTAGCGCGCCCACCGACTATCCTCAATCGTAGGGCGGCTCACGCCTGTCGACGCGGCCGCCACCCAGGCTTGCACAGACTCACGACAGCCTGATACTTCTATGCCGGACCTCCGAAACGGGACCCTCGCACACCGGTCGAGGCGAAGATCAGATGCCCCAACCTGACCACACCGATGTGCTGATCATCGGCGGCGGCTTCGGCGGAATGAACGCCGCCCTGACGCTCGACCGGTTGCTGCGCCGCCGGCTGCAGGCGCGGGTCACGCTGATCAGCCGCACCAACTTCTACCTGTTCACCCCGCTGCTGGCCGAGGTGGCGGCCTCGCTGGTCCAGTCACGCCACGCGGTGAACCCGGTGCGTCGCATGCTGAAGCGCGTCCGCGTCATCGAGGCGACCGTGCGGCGGCTCGACCCCGAGTCGCGCCGTGCCACCTTCGTCGACGAGAACGGCCGGGAACGCACTCCGCGGTACCTGCACCGGCAGCGGTCCGATGGGACGGGGTCACCGAGGACGGGCCGAGTGATGGGTAATGGGGGAGTGAGGCCGACGACCCGCCGACTCCTGAGCGTCACCGTCTTCCTTGTAGGCGTAGCCCCTGCGTGCGCCGACTTGACCGGGCCCGAGGACCCGGCGCCCGGCGGCGGCCCGCCGAGTGTGTTCCTGACCCAGCCTCGTCAGGCGTATCTGGCGATTCGGGAGCGTTGGAGCGAACCGCTCAAGCCTGCGGGCGG
>CAYGCC010000525.1:0-5235 GCA_964348165.1 uncultured Gemmatimonadota bacterium
CGGGGCAGACTACACGCAGCCCCGGGGTGTGCGCGAAGATGCTGGCGCCGGTTTGCGAGTGGTAGATCGCGCCGCCCTTCAAGTAGCCGCCGTAGGTGACGCGCACGACCATCGGGCACTTGAAGGCGTTGTTCGAGCGCCAGCGGATGAGCGGAACCTCGTCCCGCAGCTGCATCATCGCCGTCCAGATGTAATCGAAGAACTGAATCTCGACCACCGGCTTGATGCCCCGCTCGGCCAGGCCCACGGCTCGCCCGACAATGTTGGCCTCGGCCAGCGGTGAGTTGTAGACCCGCTCCGATCCGAAGAGCTTCTGTAGGCCCCAGGTCACCTTGAAAACGCCGCCCTTGCCCTTCACCTCATCCAGCGCCCCCTCGCGGCTCGCGTCCGCCACATCCTCCCCGAAGACCACGATCGTCGGATCCCGCTCCATCTCTTCGCGCAGGCAGGCGTTCAGCAGGTCGACCATCGTGGTCGGATCACTCTCGCCGTACTCGGGCTCGGTGCTGAACGCGTCGGATGTCGGATCGACGTCGGGCGAGTAGACGCAGAGCTCCGCCGATTCGGGCGGCGGCTGCGGCGCCTCGATCGCCCGGTCCGCCGCCTCCTGGACCTCGGCGTCCACCTGCTGGCGCAGCTCCTCGAGCCCCTCCTCGGTCACGACGCCCTCCTCGACCAGGAACTGGGCGAAGCGGGTGACGGGATCGCGACGCGCCTCCTCCTCGCGCTCCGCCTCCGAGCGGTAGAGGCGCTCGTCGTCCGACATCGAGTGGGAGTACGGACGGATGACGTGAGCGTGGACCAGCGCCGGCCCCTTGCGCTCCCGGCAATGCTCGACGGCGCGAACCATCGTCTCGTAGCTGGCCAGCGGGTCGCAGCCGTCCACCTCCTCGATCAAGAGCCCCGGCACCCCGCTCATACAGCGCGAGATGCTGCCACCCGCCGTCTGTACCTCGATGGGCACCGAGATGGCGTACTTGTTGTCCTCCACCAGGAAGATCACCGGCAGCGCGAGGTTGGCCGCCGTGTTGATCGCCTCCCAGAACTCGCCCTGGCTGGTCGTGCCATCACCCGCGGTCACGAGCACGACTTCGTCCTCCTTGAACAGCTCGGTGCGCTCGCGCAGCTCCTCGATTCGGGCGAATCGATAGCCCGCCTCCGCGCACCCGACGGCGTTCAGGAACTGGGTGCCCGTGGGGCTGGAAGACGTCACGATGTTCAGATCTTTCTTGCCCCAGTGGCTCGGCATCTGCCGACCCCCCGAGGCGGGGTCGGCCTCCGCGCCCACAGCCTGCAAAAGCATCTCGTAGGGGGTGACGCCCAGCTGCAGGCAGAGAGCCCGGTCGCGGTAGTACGTGTAGAACCAGTCGTAGCCGGCCCGCATCGCCAGTCCGGCCGCCACGTTGATGGCTTCGTGGCCGGCGCCGCTGATCTGGAAAAAGATGCGGTTCTGGCGCTTGAGCTGGATCTCTTTGTCATCGAGCCGGCGCGACAGATAAATGGTCCGATAGACCTGCACGAGCTGCTCGGTCTCGAGCCCATGGTACTTTCGAGCTGTCTCCTGCGCAGCTGGCGTTCCCGTGGCCATCGTCCGTCGTGTTCTGTTGGGTCCTGAAGCGAAAAACGCCCGCAGTCTGACTCAGGCGGAGACGAAAGATAGATAAGGGGCCGCGCTCGACGCCAGCCGCGCGTTGTGAGCGCCTTGGGGCCACCCCTCTGGCCGAGCACCGCACGACCTGGTGTTGCTGCACGTTCGCCTCAGTCTCTTCGGCGCTGGAGACGCGTGAGTACAAGCCGGAGTGATTTTTTCTGGTCGGCTGGTGGTCGCGCCCGGGGGCGAAACGCCCCCGATTCGGAGGTCCGCGTGCGAATTGCGCCGGACCTGGCGCTCCGGGGCGCTTTCTTGTATAGTGGGACTCCTCCCCAAAGTGCCGTCGGTGCAGGGAGTGGCCCTGCCCGGCTGAGGCTTGGCTGCGGCCTCGTATTGCCTAAGTCTTAGTCCTTGCTAAGTTTCCGGGCCCCAACCAGCCCGTTACCCCGGCTAAGCGCGGCAAATGGACGATCTCGTCTGCGTAAACTGCTCGACGCCCCTTCCAGGCGGCAGCAAGTACTGTAACGAGTGTGGCACGCCGGTCCCCGGTCAGGGCGAAGAACCGCGCCATTTGAACAACTTCCCGACCGACCTGCGGCAGGCCCTGCAGATGGCCACCGCCGGGGAATACGAGATCTACCACGAGCTGGGCCGTGGCGGCATGGGCTCGGTCTTCCTGGCGCGTGAGATCGGGCTGGACCGGCTGGTCGCGGTGAAGGTGCTCCCACCGAGCCTGATGTTCGATGAGGGCCTCATCGTTCGCTTCAAGCGCGAAGCCAAGATGGTGGCCAAGCTTCACCACCCGAACATTATCCCCGTCTACCGCGTGCACCACTCGAACAACCTCGCCTTCTACACGATGCACTTCGTCTCGGGCCGCTCGCTGAACGAGATCATGAGCGCCAAGCAGGTGCTCACGTTGGAGGAGGTCGAGCGCATCATGCTGGAGGCGGCGGCGGGCCTCGGTTGCGCACACAAGCGCGGGGTGATCCACCGGGACGTGAAGCCGGCCAACATCCTGCTGGACGCGGATGGCCACGTGCACCTGACCGACTTCGGGATCGCCAAGGCGCTGGTGGGGAGCACGCACCTGACGGAAACCGGGGCGGTCATCGGGACGCCGCAGTACATGGCGCCGGAGCAGTGTGAGGGACGGCCGGTCGATGGCCGCGCCGACCAGTACTCGCTGGCGGTGGTCGGCTATCAGCTACTCGTCGGGCACCCGCCGTTCGAGTCCGACTCGATGAAGGAGCTGTTGTATCATCACCTGTTCACGCCTCCTCTCCCATTGAACAGTGTCAGGCCGGAGACGCCACTGCCTCTGCGGGACGCCATCCACAAGGCGCTGTCGAAGGATCCGGCCGATCGCTTCGACTCAATGGAAGACCTGGCGATGGCGATTGAGGGTAAGGGGCCGCCCATCTTCATCAAGTGGCTGGATGAGGCGGGCGAGGTGCAGGCGGCGCCGTCGACGGACGATCGTGGGCGCCGTGCGACCGACCTGCCGACGACCAAACGCCTGCCCGACGCGGGTTGGCTCTGGGGCGGTACCCGATCAGAGACACCGGGACCACGGCTCTCTACCTACCAGCGCACGGTTGGAGCGCTGGCGATGGCCGTGCTCTCCATCGCCGCTGTCGCGGTGCTCGCCCTCTTCAAGGGAGCCGGGCTGGCCGGCTCGTTGACGGGCGGCGGCCGGGATTCGGTGGCGCAGATGTCGGCGATGCAGCCCGGCGTGCCGGCCATCCTCGGCGCCGACGACAGCTATGACGGCGAGTTCGACGGCGACAATGGCGACCCGGCCGATTACGATCCCGGGCCCGGCGAGCTTCGCGCCGCCAGCGCCATGGGGCGGGTGGTGCTTACCGGCGATCTGCCGGAGGGCGCGACGTTGAGGGTCGACGGTCAGGCGGTTGACGTGGCGCTGGCCGCTGGGGCGGAGCTCGTACTGCCCGCTGGCGGCCACAAGATATCGGTCAGCGCGCCGGGGTTCGCTGATTTGGAACAGGACATCTATCTCGATCCGAGGACCTTGGTGGAATTGCCGGTGAAGCTCGTCCGCAATCCGGTTGAGCGAAGCGCCCAGCCATCGGGACCGGTAGCCGCGAAGCCGGCGATCCCGCAGGACCTGCTCGACCAGCTGGGTCAGGTCATGGCTCAGGGGCAAGAGCTGTGGGTGATGGGGCGCTACCACACGGCCGCCCAGGCGTTCATGGAGGTCGAGCGTAAGGCGCGGGACGCGGCGCAGACCTATCGGGACGCTGCCACGCTGACAGCGCTGGCGGACCAAGCTGCCAGCCAGTTCGAGAAGCTCAAGCAAGCCTGCCTACACGAGGGCCAGCCGAGCTGCCCCAAGTGACGGGTGGGGCGTAGCTTCGGAGGCCCAACCTTCCTTATATTATCTGCCCAGAGAGCGGCAGCCCGTTCATTCCCCCGAATTGGCAACCCAGTTGGCTGACAAGTCGGTAACCCGTCGACCGAGATGAAGCACAGGCACGTCTGGCTCGGCATCCTGTTTTGCCTCGCCCTGCCGTCACTTTGGCCGGCCCGGCTGGAGGCGCAGGATCGGCAGCCGTATACGCTCGAGCAGCTCAAGCGCATGGTGGAGACAGGCGTCTTCCCCGATGGGCGCATCATCGCCCTGGTGCGCGAGAGCTGTCTCGGCTTCACGCTGGACGCCGAGGCGCGGAACGAGCTGCGCGTGGCCGGCGCCTCCGAGGGGCTCATCGCCAACCTGCGCCAGATGTGTGTGCACCTGCGGCTGGTGGTGACGACGATCGTGGTGACGCCGCCGGAGCTAGAGCTGCCCGCCGGCGAGAGCCTACCGCTGCGGGCGCAGGGCCTGGGTGCTGACAGCAGCCGGATCCCCAACGTGACGTTCGAGTGGAGCTCGGAGGACACGATCGTCGCCGACGTATCGATGGCCGGCATGGTGTCGGGCAAGACGCCGGGACTGACGCGGATCCGCGTGAGCACGGCCGACGGCCCTTCGACGCTGGTGCCGGTGCGGGTCGTGCGTGCGGCCGCAGCCGTGGGTGCGACCCCGGTCGACTCGATCGCTGCGGAACGCCGCTCGGGCAAGAGCGCCGGCACCGCCGCGGCCCTGGGCTTCATCGTGCCCGGCGGCGGCGAGTTCTACAGCGGCAACACGGCGAAGGGCGTCGTCGTGCTGCTGGGAGCGGCCGGCGCGTTGGCAGCGGGATACTTGATCATCAGCGAAGACATCGTTGCCGAGACAAGAACGCCGCCGGCCAGCGGACCCGTATGTGACACGACCGCGGGTAGCTGCTCTTACTCTGGAGTGGTGACTGCTATCGAGAAAGAAGAGACTCGCCAGATCGTGATCGGTGCCGCTGTGGCGGGGGCGTTCTGGCTGTACGGCCTGGTGGATGGGATTCGCACGGCCAGGAAATCTTCTCCTGCGGGACTAGCAGCGGCCGAGCGTGTTGGCAACGCGCGTATGCGACTCACCGTGCTGCCACCTGATGGCTTGGCGATCTCTGGCGACGGGGATCTGCTACTCACCTTAATCCGGCTTCAACCTTGAGACCCGTCATCTGGCCCGGCTTGCTTGTTTGCGCTGCCCTCCTCGTCTGGAGTTGCGAGGAGACAACCACCGAGGTGACAACGAGCAACTTCAGGGT
>CAYGCC010000526.1:0-4693 GCA_964348165.1 uncultured Gemmatimonadota bacterium
CTTCAGAGCATAGGGCAATCGTCCCACCGACAGCCCCGCCTTCTCCAGCGACTCCAGCTTGGCGATCTGGTAAGAACGACCACTCAACGCCAAACGCGCGCGGCTCGAGAATGTATCCGTCATTCTATCGACTCCGTGTCCAGTCTCGGGTTGCAAGTACGAATAAACTGTTGACCGATACAACGCTTTCGTCAATGCCCAACGGTGCGAGAAAACGCGGGCGACCCCGCGGGGGATCGCCCGCGCCCCACATCCTCATAATGGCGGACGCCGTGGGCGCCAGCAACTCGGATAACCCGGCTTGAGCTCCCTCTCGCGCGACGCACGCGGCTTCCCCATCTTTCTCCGCACAGACCAGAGTCCGAAGGTTCATCAACGGCGAGTCGAACGCGGCATCGCTGAATTCCAATCCGCTGCCCCTGACAGACGAACGGGGTTACGTTACGCGACCATCGGAATAGAAGGAGGGCGTCATGGCGGATCGAGTGCAGAAGGTCAACTATGTCTACGTCAAGGTGCCGAACCGAGCGGGCCAGGGATCGAGAGTGCTGGCCGAGCTTCGGGAGGCCGGGGTCAACCTGCTGGCCTACAGCGGCTTCCCCATTTCTGGCGGCAAGGCCCAGCTCGACCTGATCCCCGACAACATGGCGGCGCTCAAGCGGGTGGCCAAGAAGAACGGCTGGCGCCTGAGCACGACCAAGAAAGGCTTTCTGGTTCAGGGAAACGACCAGATCGGGGCCGTGCACCGCCACATCAACAAGCTCGCCGCCAACAAGATCAACATCACGGCCGCCGATGCCGTGGCCGCCGGGAAGCGACGCTATGGCATGATCCTTTGGGTCAAGCCCAAGGACTACAGCCGAGCGGCCAGGATCTTGAAAGCCAAGTAGTACGGCGGCAGCCGCTGCGGCCGCTTGGGGCCGAGCGGCGGCCCGCCGGGATGCGGAATGAGAAGACGCCCCGCCGTGTTCCGACGGCGGGGCGTGGCTCGCCGGAGCTTATCGCGCGTCAGAGCTCGAACTTTTGCCCGCGCTCCGGGACGCGGACGTCGGCCGCGCCTCGAGCGCGAAGGGCTTCCGCCAGCGCCGACAGATTCTCTTCCTCCCCGTGAACCAGGAAGATCTGCTTCACGTCACCGGATTCCTGAATACGGGAGGCCCAGCGGAGCAACCCATCGCGGTCGGCGTGGGCGCTATAGCCCTCCGCCCTGCGGACGCTGGCTCGGATCTCGTACTCGTCGCCATAGATCGATACAGGATTTCTCCCCTGCAGGATCTTGCGACCGAGTGTGTGCTCGGCCTGGAAGCTGACAAAGAGCACCACCGAGCCCGACTCGGTCGCATGATGTCGGAGGTGATGCAGGATGCGGCCGCCTTCGCACATCCCGGAGGCCGCGATGATGACCGCCGGGCCTTCGCGATCATTCAGCTTCATCGATTCTTCGGCACGCCGCAGGTATCTGAGCCCGGAGAAGGCCAGTGGATCGTGATCGGCGTCGGTCAACAGCTCGGCGGCGTACTGCGAATCGTAACACTCCGGGTGTAGCCGAAACACCTCGGTGGCATTCACCGCCAAAGGGCTGTCGACGAAGACGTCCACACGCGGCAACTTGTCGGCCTCCCACAACTGGTTGAGCCGGTAGACGATCTCCTGCGTGCGGCCCACGGCGAAGGCCGGTATGAGCAGCTTGCCGTTGCCGGCGACGATCTCGGCGATGGTCTCTCGCAACAGCTCCTTGGCGTTGCCGCTGGTCTCGTGGAGCCGATCACCGTAGGTGCCCTCCATGATCACGAAGTCGGCGCCCTCCGCCGTCTGAGGATCGCGGAGGATGGGGAGTCCTCTGCGTCCGACGTCACCGCTGAACACGAGACGCTTCTTGTGCCCCTTCTCCTCCAAGTCGAGGACGACGATCGCCGAGCCCAGGATATGGCCGGCATCGCGGAAGTAGGCTCGCACGCCGGGAACCGGATCGAACGGGCGATCGTAACCGACGGTGTGAAATCGACCGAGCGTGGCGACAGCGTCCTCCTTGGTGTACAGCGGCTCGAACGGATTCTTGCCCTGCTTTCGCCTCCGTTTGTTCACGAAGCGTACATCGTTCTCCTGGATGTGCGCGGAATCGACTAGCATATAGGCACAAAGATCGCGCGTCGCCGAGCTGGAGTAGACACAGCCGCGGAATCCGGCTTTGACCAGCGAGGGGAGATTGCCGCTGTGGTCGATGTGCGCATGGGAGAGGATCACGGCGTCGATATCGGCGGCATCGAACGGCAGTTTACGGTTGCGCTCGAATGCCTCCTTGCGCCGGCCCTGGTACATGCCACAGTCGAGCAGGATCTTGCGCCCCCCGACTTCGAGCAGGTGCATGGAGCCGGTAACGGTTTGCGCGGCTCCCCAGAACTGAAGTTTCATAATCGTTCACGCACTATGTGGGATCCGGTTTTTGACGGTGGGCAAACGCCACGGACCGGTATCATCGAACGCACGGCGCCTGACCCGAGGCGACCAGACGTTTGTAGCCACGTCCGATCATTACCGCGATCGACAGCCAGACGAGCACGAGCACGATGTTGACTATTGCCATATGGTTGGTCTGCATCGCCAGGTACGTTGTCCCGACAAACACAACACCAGCTGAAAGCACGTCTCCCGCCCGCTTGAAGAAGGTGTCAATTGCCTGTTTGGCCTTGTACTTCTGTTCACGCGTGCACGGTAGAAAGAGTATGTTCTGAACCGTGTTCTGTAGCGAATAGTCGGTAGAATTCTCCGCGGTCTTTGTCCACCGTACCAAAGACAAAAGGGGAAAGAAGGCAAGCACGGAATAAGAGCCCAACGCGATAAGCGGAAGGATCATCAACGAGATCTGAACGCCAAGGTACTTCACGGCGCGCGAGACGACGAATAACTGAAGAAAGAGGGCTGCGAGGTTGACCACGCCGTAGAAATCCGCCCAGAAAGCTCCGATGAACTCACCCTGTGTGAGGCCTCGCGCCGCGCCCACCGCGACAGCCTCGGCGGCTCGGTCTGTGATCACACCACCGAGCAACCACTCGCCGTTCGTGTTGACCCAGTTGAGGAAGAGAATCAGAAGGGCGATCAGCAGCAGATACGGGCACTTCAGCACCATCCTGAACGGACCCTGCTCGCCGCCCAGATCGACATCGCGCAGCGACTCCGCCAGCTCGTCTCGTACCTCTTGCTCGCGGGGTTTTCGCTTCTCAGGCTCCTCTAGCGCCTCGCGGACCTCTTTCAGCGAGATCTCTCCGGTCAGCGTGCGGGTCACCTGGTCAACCGGGATTTCCCCACTAAGGGCCTTCCGCACATCGGCCAATGGAATCTCCTGTGACGCAGCCGGCATGGCTCCCGTCGTCAGAACGTCCGGCAGGTCAGCCTCGGTGCGGTGCCGCTCACGCGCGTCCACGTAGTTCGTGACCAGCAAGCTGGCGACGAGAACGCCCGCGGCCATGATCATCGGTACGTAAACCCCAAATGCAGGTATGGCGCGTCCCGCTATGACGCTCCCGGCGACGGCGCCGATCGAGGCGCCCAGCATCACGATCGGGAACAGACGCTCGCCTTCCTCTCGCTTGTAGATGTCATTGGCGAAGGACCAGAACTGGGCGATGATCACGGCATTGAAGATCCCGAGCCATACATAAAAGACGATCGACACCGCCAGCGGCGAAACGTCTGCAGTGGCGACGAAGAAGAAGACGAGAAGACAGATCGCGAAGAAGACCGTGACGACGTTGATCAGCCGACGACGCGGCAGTCTGCTGGCCAGGACGCCGTAGAGCGGCACCGCGCCGACCAGAATGATCGTCTGAGCGGCCGATGAGTAGCTCTTTACGTTGGGTCCACCCGCCGCGAGGACGAGCCCGTCCCGGACGGGTTTAATGAAATAGTAGGCCGCTAGCAGAAGGAATAGGTTGAGCGCCAGGAGGAGGACGGTCGAACTCTCACCGGCCCGCACCTCGGTAAAGAGGCGCAAGAACCGGTCAACCGGACTGACGCGCTGCCTGGCTAGCACGGACCCGCTCCGCGATTCCCACTTGCTTTCTCACGGCACAGCGCCGCCAACATAACGGCGGGTGACCTCGATGCAAGGACAAACGAACGGCGATCGCTCAGACGCCCGCGTCCCGGGTGTGACAGCGGGCCGCCTCACGCCCACGCTCCAGCGTCAGCTCGGGCCGCCAGCGAAACTTCTCCGACCAGCGGTTCACCCGTCCTTCCACGGCGTCGGCGATGAGCGATCCGAGGATCGGGCCGAACTTGAAGCCGTGCCCGCTGCCGCCGCTCGCCACGGTCAGCCCTTCGAGGTCCGGGTCAGGAGCGATCCAAAAATCTTCATCCTGCGTGTCGGCGTAGAGACAGAGCCGCGTGTAGACCACCTCCGCGTCTTGGAGCGACGGAAACGTCGCGGCGAGGAACGAACCGAGCCGCTCCCGATCATCCGCTCCAACCGCCCGCGGCGCGTCGGGGTCGATCGCCATTCCCAGGCCGTGATTGGCGATCTTGACCACGCCGTCACGGTTCAACGGAAAACCGTAGAACCCAGTGCGCGCCACGTCCGCCGTGAAGGTGGGAAACCGCTCCGCCACGAAGCCCCCAGGACCGGACGGCCGCAGATGGAAGACGGGGTGGCCGGTGGCTTTGATCGCTCCGGACAGTTGCGGCAGAAGCTTCCCCG
>CAYGCC010000527.1:0-1847 GCA_964348165.1 uncultured Gemmatimonadota bacterium
GTGACGACGGGCCCGAATATCTCCTGGCACTCCACCTTCATGTCGGGTTTCGTGTCGGCGAGCACGGTGGGGTAGACAAGAGGGCCCTCGCGGCGGTTGCCGATCAAGACGCGAGCGCCGCCCTGCTCCGCCTCGGCGATCCATGACATAACACGCTCGGCGTGGCGCTCCTCGATCAGCGGCCCGACATCCGTGTCCTCGCGCAGCGGATCGCCCACCTTGAGCTTCTCGATGCGCCCGATCAGCCTTTCGCAGAAATCCTCGTAGATCGAGCGATGGATGAGCACCCGCTGCACGCTGACGCAACTTTGCCCGGCGTAGCCGAAGCCGCCGGCGGACGCGCGCTCCGCCGCCCAATCGACGTCGGCGTCGGCGTGCACGATCGCGCCGGCGTTGCCACCCAACTCGAGCACGACGCGCTTCTTGCCGGCGATCGACTTGAGGTGCCACCCCACGGCACCCGAGCCGGTGAACGACAGCAGCTTGAGACGGTCGTCCCGCACCATCGGCTCGGCCACTTCCACCGTGCTGTGCAGCACGCTGAACGCGGTGGGAGGAAACCCCGCCTCGTAGCAGATCTCGGCCAGCTTCAGCGTCGTGATCGGCGACTGCTCTGGCGGCTTCATCACCATCGTGCAGCCGGCGGCGATGCAGGGCGCCAGTTTGTGAGCGGCCAGGTTGAGCGGGAAGTTGAACGGCGTGATGCCGAGGATCGGGCCGATGGGAAAGCGATAGTAGAGGCTCGTGTACCCCTCGCCCCACGGCACGACGTCGATGGGGACGATCTCGCCGCCCAGCCGCTTCGCCTCCTCCGCGGCCAGGTTGAAGGTGAAGATCGCCCGGTCCACCTCGACGTTCGCCGCCCTGATCGGCTTGCCGCACTCCAGCGCCATCGTCTCCGCCAACTCACGACGGCGTTTCGCGATCCCCTGCGCGATGTTTCGGCAGATCTCGGCGCGCTGGTGCCGCGACATCGTCCGCGTCTGCTCGAACGCCGCGACCGCCGCCGCCACCGCGGCCTCCCGCTGGTCGGCGCTGGCTAGCGGCACCCGCCCCACGAGATCACCGTTGAACGGACTCTTGACCTCGTCGACCTGATCCGATTCGACCATCTCACCGGCGACTGGGAGGCTGTAGTCGGCATTCACGGATGACCTCCTGTTGCGGCCCTCTGCCAAGAACGTGGCTCCCTCATATCGTTATCTAGGCTGGCATCGAAAGCAGCGCCAGCGGCGGCGTCGGCGAGAAACCACGGCGGCGAGGATGGTGCCGGCCTCTCAAAGAAAGGCCCGCGTTGGTGGAACCCGCGCCTTTCACATACCCCCACGGGGAGTCGAACCCCGGTCTCCTGCCTGAGAAGCACTTACTTCCCGTACGCTTTTCCGACTGTTGGCTAGTACTAGCGCGCCTTTTCCGGCGTCTTGCCGGGCGCCCCGCACCCGGGAATCGACGCCCTGCCAGACACGATTGGTGAGGGAATC
The DNA here is from genome assembly GCA_964348165.1 of uncultured Gemmatimonadota bacterium. GTDB lineage: Bacteria > Gemmatimonadota > Gemmatimonadetes > Palauibacterales > KS3-K002 > CAYGAJ01. Next base: position 1,482 of record CAYGCC010000527.1, read on the forward strand.
GGGGACGGGACGAATCGGGGTCATCTTCCATAATCCATGCCGGTTGTGTACCGACCGGCAGGATCCCGCTCACTATCGCAGGAAAAAACTCTCCCTCACGCCTAGCCTAACGGCCAGAGATGCGGGGTCAGGTCAATGCGTACAATAAGACGAATGGCGAGGCGAGCACATAGAGGCCTGTCACAATAACTACGGCGCAAAAGCCAACGATACGTATCGGTTTTTCGTCGATGTCGAGCGGTCCGCTGAAGCGGCGAAACCAGATGCCAAATCTAGCTGCCAGCTTGACCAGCACTACGCCGAAGGCATACAGCCACAACCACACGGAAGTGAAAAACGCTGACTAGAACCACACTCCGAGGGGAG
>CAYGCC010000528.1:0-31543 GCA_964348165.1 uncultured Gemmatimonadota bacterium
GATGCCGCGTATCGCTACCGGGTGGTTCCCGAGAAAGTCGTCGACCTGTTCCTGGTCGTTGGCGACATGCGGGATGTGCAGGAGTACGTTTACACCAGCTACAGGACCGCGCTGCGAGATGCGATCGCCGAACTCAGCGGCACCCAGATTCTGTCCACGGAGAGGCTGCAGATCGCATCGCGCGTGCAAGAGATCATGGATGAGGAGCTTGGGCCGAAAGGGATCGAGGTCGTTCGTTTCTTCGTGCGCGAGATCCAGCCGCCACCGGCGGTTCGCGAGGCGATCGAACTGAAGCTGCAGCGCGAGCAGGAGGTGCAGGCGCAGAAGTTCCAGACCGAGATCGTGACAGAGCAGGCGGAGCAGAAGCGTCAGGAGGCGTTGGGTATCCGCGACGCCCAAAACATCATCGGAGAGAGCCTGACGCCGGCCTACCTCTCGTATTATTACATGCAGACGTTGCAGCAGGTGGGCCAGAAAGAAGGCAACGTGATCATCGCGCCGACCGAGGGCGGCAATCTGCTGTTCAACGTTCCGACCTCGATTCGCGGGCGCGGCGGCCAGTAACGAGACTCTGGCCAGGTCTTGCGTTGGGGCGTCCCGCGAACGAATGGTCAGGCGCGGGGCGCTCCACGCGGCTTTGTCTGCCGCAGAAGTTTGGAGGAGGCCACAGATGCTTAGGCGTGCAGGCGGATGCCCGTGGACCTGGGCGGTGTTCTCGCTCGTCTTGTCGGCGTGTCAGCGCGCCCCTCCCAGCGTCGATATCCCCCCTGTCTTACTCAACCGCGACGAAGTCATCGAGGCGCTGAAAAAAGTCGCCGAGAACCTCGAGGCGGAAATCCTGCTGTTGGTGCGAGTCGACGAGCTGGGGCGCGTCGAGGAAGTTCGGGTCGCCGAGAGCTCTGGTGACCGGCGACTCGATTCGTGGGCGGTCTGGGCGGGGAAGCAAATGCGCTTCACCCCCGCCCAGTACAAGGGACGCTCCGTACCGTCAATCGTGCGGGTGCCTGTGGACTTCGATGTGCTGCCGCCGGTGACCCAGCCGCCCGTGCTGTTGAACGCCGACACCATCGCCAAGCTGATGGCCGCGGAATTCGTGGAGCTGCGCGGCACCGCACGCCTGCGGCTGCGCGTTGGCACGATCGGGCAGGTCGGCGAGGTGCGGGCGATCGAGGTACGCGCCCGGGAGACGCGCGCTGCGGCGATCGCGCTGGCGGCGCGGCTGCGCTTCAGACCCGCCTTCCAGGGCGACGAGCGAGTCTCGTTCTGGGTCGTCGCGGTCTTCGAGTTCGCCGGAGAAGAGTCCCGGGTGAGCATCGAGCCGCCGGAGGGCGCGCCGGCAGAGACGGGAAACTTTCAAGGCGGTGGACCGTAAGACAATTCAGTAGGCCTGGGGCGGCAGGTAGTCAGAGGAGGCCGCATCATGAAGACCCGGCCCGGTTCGTCGCACCCCCTTCTCGTCGCCGCCCTCCTGGCGGCGCTGGGCTGCGGCGGCCACCGCCCACCCCCCTATGATGTCCCGCCCGTCCTGGCGAATCGCGAGGAGATCACCTCCTTAATGGGTGCCGTCGGCGCGGGTCTCGAGGCTCAGGTGGTTCTGCAGATGCACGTCGATGAACAGGGTCGCGTGCAGGGCGTCAAGGTCATCCGCGAGTCCGGCGTCGCCGACCTCGATGACGCGGCGCTCTGGATCGGTGAGATGATGCGCTTCGAGCCCGCTCAATACGAGGGCCGCCCCGTGCCCGCCTGGGTGCAGATCCCGGTCACCTTCGACGTCGTGACGCGCGTCGCGGGCCATCCGCGGCTCCGCAACGGGCCGGCCGTCGCCGCCGAGATCGCCCGCGATTACCCGGAGCTGACCGGTGTGGCGCGCTTCCGGGTGCAGGTGAACGCTGACGGCTGGATCACCGCGGTGCGGGATCGAGACCCCAGCGATCCCGAGGCGAGGAACGTCGCCCGGGAACTCGTGGGGAGGCTGGCCTTCGTGCCGGCCTACCGCGGCGGACGAGACATCGCCGCGTGGGTCAACATCGTGTTCGAGTTCGACGGCCCCGAGTCGCGGGTCTATATCGAAACCCCGGAGACTTGAGGCAGCCGCCCGGCTTAGCGCCACGCCTCAACTGCGCACCGGCTGGAACGTCGGGACGTAGTGCGCCAGGAATTCCATGGCGCGACGCTCGGCCCAGTAGACCGGGCGCCAGGGAAGCCGGCCGCTCACGAAGCCGGCATGACCGCCCCGCCGGCTGAACTCCGCCCACAACCACTTGGAGTTTTCCACCTGCTCTCGCGGCAGCGATGAGGCTGGGACGAAGGGATCGTCTCGGGCGCTGATCAGCAGCGTCGGCCGTCGAATACGCTCGAGGAAGCGAATCGAGCTGCATCGCGTCCAGTAATCGTCGGCATCGCGGAAGCCGTGAAGGGGGGCGGTGACCACATCATCGTATTGACGCCAATTACGCGCGCCGCGAATGCGGACGGCGTCGAGCATCTCCGGGTACTCGCGGGCCTTGCGTAGCGCCTTGGCCTTGAGTGAACGCAGGAAGTGGTAACTGTAGAGCCGGCCGGCACCCCGTGACATCTTTTCGGCGGCGGCGGCGAGGTCGAACGGTGTGGAGATCGCCACGGCCGCTCGGACTTCGTCCGGGGCATCCTCGCCCCGCTCGCCCAGCCATTTCAGCAGCACGTTGCCGCCAAGTGATACTCCCACGGGAAGGATCGGTGCTCCGGGGTCTCTCTTGCACAGCTCGCTGATCACCCAATTCAACTCCTGCGAGTCGCCCGAGTGGTAAAGGCGTGGCGTGCGGTTCGGCACGCCGCTGCACGAGCGAAAGTTCATGCCCACACCTCTCCAGCCCCGCCGACCCGCCCGCGCCAGAAGACCGCGGACGTACTGGCGCTGCGAAGAACCTTCCAGACCATGGATGACCAGCAGCTGCGGTGACTTCACCGGTCCGTCCATGAAGTCGAGATCGAGGAAGTCGCCATCGGGTGTGGTCCAGCGTGCTCTGCGGGTCGAGACCTCAACCTGGCGACGCAGCAGCCGGCCCCAGACGGTCTGGGTATGGCGGCCGCGGGCCCACCAGGCCGGCCGGAATCCGCCCTCCGGCGGCGCCGATGTCGCGCCGCCGGTCCCTTCCGCTGTCGGTCGCTCCCCTGATCTGTTGCCGATCTTCATAGGTTCGCTAGAGTTGTCGACTGAGCACCGCTCCCGAGACGCGTTCTCGGGCGCCTCGACCGAATCGACCCGAGGGATCGGCCTGGCGTGCTGCGGCAGGGGAGGGTGGCGCTGGCGCTGTGGTTACCCGGCCCACGGGGGCGTCCGCCGGTGTCGGGTGACGTCTGCCAGCTAACTATATTGCGATGGGCCGTGGAATCGGGCCAGATTAGGTGTCGAGTGGGCGGTTCGGCGTGCGGCAGCCGCAGCCGGTCGGCGGAGGTACGACCCCCCATCCAGCGCATCGAGGATAAACGGAGCGAGCCGTTTCTGGTATGGATACGAGGGCCAAGATCGGTTGGGAGGCGCCCTCGCTCGAGGGCGTCTTCAAAGCGATAGAGTCGAGCGCCGCCCCTGAAAGGGTGCCGGCGCTCAAGTCATTTGCTCATGCGATGCTGGGCCGGGCGCCGGCCGATTTTCTGCGCGGCCGTAGCGCGTCGGAGCTGGCCGAACTCGTCCAGTCGCGCTTCGAGCTGCTGGAGGCGACGCCCCCGAACGAAATCGCGGTGCGCGTGCGTTCACGCACTGAATCCGCGCATGACTGGGCGGTCGAGGTGGTGATCAGCGATCGGGCGTTTGTCGTCGACACGCTGCGCCAGCAGCTGACCGCCAAAGGTTTCGAGATCCGCTACGAGCTGCACCCGATCGTCGTCGTGCGTCGCGATTCGGAGGGCCGAGTCGAGGCGATCCGCGACTGGAAGTCGGAAGGTCCCCGCTTCTCCGTCCCCTATTGCGAGTTCGAGGGCCACCTCGAGCCGGCGGATGTCGAAGCCCTGGAGGAGAGTATTCGGGGCTGCATGGAGGACGTCAGGTTGGCGACCGACGACTTCCAGGCGATGCTGGCGAAGACGGACGACGTTTGTCAGGAATTACGCGTCCTCGGTGCACGCTTTCCCGATCGCATCTCGGATGCCGAGGAGATCATCGCCTTTCTGCAATGGCTGAAGAACGAGGGTTTCGTTTACCTCGGCTACCGATGCTACGACTTCAGCAACGACGAAGAGGGCCACGGGATGGTCGCCCTTCGCCGGGGTTCCGGGTTGGGCATTCTGCGGCGCGAGGAGCAGTCGTCCGCGTGGCACCCCAAGCGGCTCGAAGAGCTTTCACCCGACGTGCGCGCCCGCGCGTTGCTTGGACCGATACTGATCGTCTCGAAGGCCAACTCCGATTCACGCGTGCATCGCCGCGCGCGCATGGATTATGTGGGGATCAAGCGGCTGAACGAGCAAGGCGCAGTCGTTGGCGAGCACCGAATCCTGGGGCTCCTGACCTGGAAAGCTTACTCGGAGTATTCGGGTAACATCCCGATCCTGCGGCGCAAGCTGGCGCAGGTGCTCGAGGCGGAAAACGTGCCGAAGGGCTCGCACGATTACCGAGCCATCGTTCAGCTGTTCAACGACATGCCCAAGGAGGAGCTGTTCCTCGTCAGCGTCGAGGATCTCCGCAAGCAGATCCGGGCGGTGATGGAGACCGAGGATACGGGCGAAGTGCGGGTCGTCCTCTCGCCAGACGTTCTGGGTCGCGGTGTGACCCTGATGGTTATCCTGCCCAAGCGCAACTACTCGGACGAGGTCCGGGGCCGGCTTCGCGACGTGATGGCCGAGGCGTTGAGCGGGAGTGTGCTCAACGACCACCTGGCGTTGGGCGAAGGCGAGACGGCCCGCATGCACTTTTACATATCGGCCAACCCGGAGCGCCTGCGCGAGATCGATGTCGAGGCGTTGCGGGAACTGGCCGCCTCCATCGCCCACACCTGGAAGCAGCGGCTGCGAGGCGCGCTCGAGGACCGCCATGACATCAAGGCGGCCCTCCGGCTGGAGGAGACATATCGCGACGCTTTCTCGCCGGAATACGTCGCCACCGTGGATGTCGATACGGCGGTCGAGGACATCGAGCGTCTGGAGGCCCTGCAGCGAACCGGGCTCATGCAGGTGGCCCTGGAGCCCCACCGAGACGGTGATCTGAGCGCCACCGAGCTTCGCCTCTTCGTGCAGCGCGGAACGATGATCCTCGCCGACACGATGCCGATGCTCGAGAACCTCGGTTTGCGCGTGATCGAGGCGGGGACGCTGGATGTCGAGGTGCCGGGCAAGGGCGCGGCGACGATTCACACGTTCGTCGTGCAGGGGCCCGACCGCCGGCCGCTGGACGAAGCACGCGTGGGGCAGCTGCTCGGCGATACGCTGGTCGCCGTCCAGCGTAACCGCGGGGACAACGACCGGCTCAACCAGCTGGTGATCACGGCCGGGCTGAGCTGGCCGGAGGTCTGCGTGCTCCGAGGCTACTCGGCTTACGCCTTTCAGATTGGGGCGGTGCCGAGCCGCCGGGCGGTGCCGGATGCTCTGCTCGCTCACCCCGAGGTGGCCGCGCTGTTGATCAAGGCGTTCCGGGCGAAGTTCGATCCCGGATTCAGCGGCGAGCGAGCGATCGCCATGGGGACGGCGAGCGCGCAGTTTCTCGATGCGCTGCAGGGCGTAGAGAGCATCTCGGACGATCTTACGTTGCGGCGCCTCCACAACCTGATCGAAGCGACGGTTCGCACCAGCTACTTCCGAAACCGCAAGCGCGAACTTCGCTACCCGCGTCTGACCTTCAAGTTCGACTGCCAGGCGATCGAGCAGATGATCCAGCCGCGGCCGGCGCGCGAGATGTTCGTGCACGGCACTCGAACGGCGGGCGCCCACCTTCGTTTCGGACCGGTCGCGCGCGGGGGAATACGCTGGAGCGAAAGGCCGGACGACTTTCGCACGGAAGTCTTGGGACTGGTAAAGACGCAGCAGGTGAAGAACGTCGTCATCGTGCCGGCCGGCGCCAAGGGCGCTTTCTATGTGAGGAGGCCGCCGCCCGACCGAGCCGAACTAGAACCGGCCGTGCGCGAGTGCTACCGCGATTTCATCGCCGGACTGCTCGACGTGACCGACAACATCGTGGATGGAAAAGTCGTAAATCCCCCTGATACGATCGTCTACGACGACGAGGACCCGTACCTGGTGGTCGCTGCTGACAAAGGGACCGCGGCCTACTCGGACGTCGCGAACGAGATTGCGGCGAATTTCGGCTTTTGGATGGGTGATGCCTTCGCCTCGGGCGGCTCACATGGCTACGACCACAAGAAGGAGGGGATCACGGCTCGAGGCGTCTGGGAGTGTGTCACACAGCACTTCCGCGAGCTGGGCAGGGACATCACGAGCGAGCCGGTCACGGTCGTCGGTATTGGCGATATGAGCGGCGACGTGTTCGGCAACGGGATGCTGCTCAGTCGCACGCTCAAGCTGGTGGCCGCCTTCGATCACCGGCACATCTTCATCGACCCCGACCCCGATCCCGAGAGGTCCTACGAGGAGCGGCAAAGGCTTTTCCGCTTGCCGAGATCGAGCTGGGCCGACTACGACCGCACTTTGATCAGCAAGGGCGGCGGAATCTACCCGCGTGGCGCGAAGGCCATCCGCCTCTCCCTGGAAGCACAGACCGTACTCGACACCCAAGCCGGCGAGCTGAACGGCCAGGCCCTGATCAAGGCGATCCTCAGGGCACCCGTCGATCTGTTGTGGAACGGTGGAATCGGTACCTACGTGAAGGCCTCCGATGAGACGCACGCCGAAGTGGAAGACTCGAGCAATGACGCGGTGCGCGTCGACGCCGGCGAGCTTCGTGTGAAGGTGATCGGCGAAGGGGGTAACCTCGGGCTGACGCAGCGGGCGCGGATCGAGTACGCGCTGGACGGTGGTCGCCTGAACACCGACGCCGTGGACAATTCCGGCGGCGTCGACATGTCCGACCACGAAGTCAACCTCAAAATCTTGCTCCAGCCTCTGGTCGAGCGAGGCGAGCTGTCCTTCGAGGAGCGCAACCGCGTACTGCAGGACGTCGCCAACATGGTGTCTGAGGAGGTGTTGGCTAACACCCGCTCCCAGGCTCGGGCCCTCGGCCTCGACCGTCTGCGCGCGGACGAGCGGCTGAGCGATTTTAGGGATGCCGCATACTATCTGGAGCAGCGGGCCGGTCTGCGACGATCGCTCGAATTCCTGCCGGGCTGGGGCAAGCTGCGGGCGCGGCAGGAGGTGGGGAAGAGTCTCACGCGACCCGAGCTCGCTGTCTTGCTCGCCTACAGCAAGCTGCATCTCAAACGCGAGATCATAGCGGGCGCGCTGCCCGACGATCCAGCGCTGCTGCAATCGCTCATCGGTTACTTCCCTGCGCCGGTGGTCGCGCGTGTCGCTGAGCGTGACCTCCGCGAACATCGACTCCAGCGCGAGATTGTTGCGACAGTCCTGACGAATCGCCTCATCGATTTGATGGGCACGACCTTCATCCCGCGGGTCACGCGCGATGTCGGCGTGTCACCGGCGGCGATCGCACGCGGCTGGTACGTGGCGGCGGAAATCGCTGGGGCTGATGAGCTGCTCGAAGGTTTGGAGCACAATCGCGATCGCTTGTCCGCCGAGCAGGAGTACCGCTGGCTGATGGCGTTGGAAGGTGTGCTGGAACGAACGGTTCGCTGGGCGTTGGAGAACCTCCCCGAGGAGGCGGAGGTCGGCAGCGCGATCGAGCGGTTCAAGGTGCCGGTGGCGGAGCTGTGTGAAGTCCTGCCGTCGATCTGCCACGGCTCGCAGCAGGCCGCCCTCCAACAGGCGCTCCAGCAGCTGGAGGGCAGCGGGGTGCCAGCCGAGGCGGCCCAGCGGATCGCGGCGCTTCAGTTTCTCGGGGATTTAATGGCGGTGACGCGAATCGCGGATGAGGTCGGGCGCCCCGTCGCCGAAGTTGGGCGCGTATACTTTTCGCTGGCTGAAGATATCGATTTTGGCCTGGTGCTCGAGTTGCTCAGTATGGCTCCGGGGGAGGACGAGTGGGAGCAGCGCGCCGCGCAGGGCCTGATGCAAGATCTCGGTCAGGCGCGGCGCAACCTGACTCTGGCCGTGCTGGCGAGCGAGCCGGAGGCGAAGGGCGTCGAGGATCAGCTCCAGGGCTTTCGCAAGAAGCATGCGACGCGTCTCGGCCTGGCGCGTGAGGTCCTGGATGAGCTTCTGCAAACCGAGCACATCAACCTCGCGGCGCTGACCGTGGCGACCCGAGAGACGGTTCGCCAGTCGACAGCGATCTTGGATAAACGTCTCTGAACGGTCCGACCGGTTGACACCGCGCAGGTGACTTCAGCTTTGAAGGTACCGGCCGACGTGCGGGCGGTCGCGCCCCTCGTCGTGCTCCGGCAGCGTCGCGTCCCGAGCAGGGGCTCAATGGGCTTCGCATGTTGGGGACGCGAAAATCTTTAGATCAAAGGGAGGTCCAATGCGTATAGAGCGTGGCGATGAGAACGACTGGGGCGTCGCGACCCGTTTGATCCACGCCGCAACCGGAAAGGAGGTGTTCGTCGAGGGCGGTGGCGCGGCGATCGCCTCCCCAATCTTTCAAAGCTCCACTTTCGAGTTCAAAAAGCCCGAGGAGATTGCCGAAGCCGCGCTAGCGGTGCAGCCCGAAACGTACTACACGCGCTACGGCAATCCCAACTTCAGCGCCGTACAGGAGGCGGTTGCGACCCTGGAGGGCGGCGAGGCGGCGCTGGTCACGAGTTCGGGGATGGGCGCGATCACGTTGGTGTTCTTAGGGCTGCTGCAGCGCGGCGACCACGTGGTCGCTCAGAAGACCCACTACGTCGGGACGATGAAAGCTCTGCAGAGCTGGCTGCCTCGTTACGGGATCGAGACGACGCTCGTCGAGCAAACGGACCTGGGAGGCTTCGAGGCGGCGCTGCGGCCCAAGACGCGGATGATCTACGTGGAGACTCCAACGAATCCAACGTTGACACTCACGGATCTCGGGGGAATCGCCGCGCTCGCCCGCGATCGTGGCATCATCACGTGCATGGATAACACGTTCGCCACGCCGATTAATCAGCGGCCCCTTGAGCACGGTATCGACCTCGTCGTGCATAGCGCCACCAAGTATCTCGGCGGACACAGCGACGTGACGGCCGGACTGGTGGTCGGCGATCGTGATCGTATCAAAGCGCTGTGGCAGGCGCTCATCGTCTTTGGCATGATCTCGCATCCATTCGAGGCCTGGTTGCTGGCGCGCGGCCTGCAGACGCTGCCCTTCAGGGTCGCGCGTCACAACGGCAACGCCGCGGCCCTCGCCGGGTTCCTGGAGTCGCACCCGCGAGTGGAGCGAGTGCACTACCCGGGACTTCCCTCCCACCCGCAACACGAATTGGCTCAGAAGCAGATGGATGGCTTCGGCGGCATGGTCGCCTTCGAGCTGGCCGGTGGCTACGAAGCGGCGCGGGACCTGACGATGCGGCTGAAGCTCGCGCGCCTCGCCGTGAGCCTCGGAGGCACCGAGACGCTCGCCGTTCACGCCGCCTCGATGATTCACGCCCACCTCAGCTCTCAGCAGCGCGACGCGGCTGGGATCTCCGACAAACTGATCCGCGTGTCGGTGGGGCTCGAGGAGGCGGCCGACGTCATCGCCGACTTCGATCAAGCGCTGAGCGGGTGAGCTTTTGATTCCGCGCGGCTATCGATACCTGATCGCCATCGTTGCCCTGCTCGTCGGCCTGGCCTTCGATCCCAGCCAGGCGGACGCACAGGTGAGCCTGCGGCGCAGCGCCCCGTTGCAGCCCGTGGCGCTGGCCAGGAAGGGCGACCTGCTGATCGGGATTGGGGGCGCTTACGAGGCCGACGTTCACGCGCCGCTGGTGTCGGTCGACGGCGACCTGGCACGAGTCGCCGTCGTGCACCTGCTTTACGCCGTCGCCGACGGCGTGCTGTTGGAGGTGAGAGGCGATCCGTATCAGGTGCTGAACGTGGACAGTCTGGGGGTGCCGATCATCGAGCCGGATGAAAGTCCGATCGGCGGGAGCGCGAGCGGGGCCGCGGATTTCCGGGCAGCGGTCTCATTCCTTTTGTTCGGCGACGATCAAGGGCTGGCCGCCGGCGGTAGGTTCGAGTTCAATCTCCCGGACAGCGATGAGTCCAAGGGGTTGGGCACCAACAGCCTGAACATCCGCTTTGGGGTGTTGGGAGCTTTTCGGCGTGGTCCGCTCGTGTTCACCGCGGATGTGGGTTTCGCCATTCTCGAGGCGCCGGTCGACAACTTCGAGCAGAACGACGTCCTCGCCTACAGCGCCGAGCTGCTCTACTCGACAGCACTGGCTCGGCCGCTGCGGCTCTACTTGGGTGTGGACGGGCGCGCCAGCACGCGGAGTTCCGTTCCGCTGGGGACCGAGGATCTGGGGACGGTCCGCTTCGGCGCCGATCTTCGGCTCGGCCGCTGGTTGTTGGACGCCGGTGGGTTGGTCGGCTACGCGGGGAACTCGGCCAGCTGGGGGCTGACGGGCGGCGCGGCCTTCTTGCTGGGCCGCCGCCGCGGGCCGGGGGGAGACGGCGGGAGCACGAGCTGAGATCGGCAAGAGCGGCCGGGCGAAAAAGACAGGGGGCCGATCAAGCCCCCTGTTCGTAGGCGTCGGACTCGGCGGTGTCTCGTGCGGTTGCCTGGGATCGCTCCGCTAGCGGGCGCGCGCGCCCACCGAAACCGCATCGGCCGCGGCTTCGTCAGGGACGAGGCGGCCAGTCGTCAGTTCGAGCACGATGCGGTCGGCGTCATAGATCTCATCCAAGGCCTCGATGATGCCACGCACGTCGACGGCCACGGAGCGGTTGTATTCGGGGTCGTAGATGTAGTCACCCGGCAGGCTCTCGATGTTGCCGTCGAAGATCAGGCCGACAACCTCGAGGTTCTGGTTGACGACGGGTGATCCCGAGTTTCCTCCGATCACATCGGCGGTGAGCACGAAGTTGAGCGGCTTCGAGAGGTCGAACGACGCCGGCGGCCGGAGCCAGCGTTCTGGCAAGTCCCAATCTGTCCCGCCGTGTGAGTAGTAGCGGTCGTAGAGTCCGTAGAACGTCGTTCGGCTCGGCGCGTAAGTGCCGTTGTAGGGATAGCCTTTCACGACACCGTCGGCGATGCGTAGCGAAAACGTGGCGTCCGGCGGGATGCTCGTGCCAAGAACGTCGAAGCGGGCACGGCCGAGCCCGGCGGCGACGGCCGATTCCTGCTGGTTGAGCTGCTGGAAAGTCCGCTGGAACTCGCGAAAGCGGTCGATGAACGTGCCCACCAGCTGGACGCCCGGATCGTCCATCGTCAGGGCGCCATCGCTCAACGCCGCGGCGGTCTTGGCCGAATCTGAAAGCAAGGAATTGGCGACGGTCGCCTCGGCCACGGCCTCGGGTGTGCCGCCGCGCAAGATCCGCGTCACCATCTCGCTGTCGCGACCGAAGTGGCGCTCGAAGTCACGCAGACGAGCGGTAAGCAGGCGGCGCTGCAGCGACGCCGGCTGGCTGCCGACGGAGAGCAGCTGCTCCTTCACTTCCTCCAGCGCCGCTTCGGGGAGGCCGGCGGCGCGCTGGCTGAGGTAGATATTGGCCCAGAACCCGCGCATCAAGACGGCGGAGGTGAGGTTGGGACTCCCCAACCCGGCGAAGGCGCCGAACTCGGGCGCCACCTCGAGCTTCCGCTGCTGGATCTCGGCCATCCGGTCAAACAGGCCGCCGAACTCAGCGCTCAGCTTGGGGTCGTCCCGAATCGCCTCACGGAAGCGGCGCTCGGCGTCGCGGCGCCTCGCCAAATAGAAAGGATTGAACAGACCTTCCCACATGCCGCGGTAGCGCTTCTCCTCGTTTCTGAGCGAGAAGATCGTGTTGCGGATATCTCGCGCCTCGGCCTCCTCCGGGTACTGATCGTAGAACCACTGCAGTATGTCGGCGCGGCTGGTCAAGAAATCGAGGATGACTTTGTCCTGTGTCTTGCGACGGTAATCGAGCTGCGCGACCATCTGCAGGCGGCTGGAGCCGCCAGGATTCCCGATGACGAAGATCGCATCGCCCTCTTCGACGCCCTTCTCGCTCCACTTGAAGTAGTGATCGGTCTTCAGCGGGTTCCCGTTCGCATCGTAGATGCGGTAGAAGGACATATCGAGGTTGTAGCGCGGATAAGTGAAGTTGTCGGGGTCGCCCCCGAAGAAGCCGATCTGCAACTCGGGAGCGAGGACAAGACGCAAGTCGGTGTAGCGGCGGAAGACGTAGGCCGAATAACGGGCACCGTCCCAAAGCTCGATCACTTCAACCACCAGGCTGTCAGCCTGTTCGGCATACTGCTCGGTCAGCCGTTGCTGAATGCGCTCTTCCGCCTCGTCACGCGCCGCCTCTTTTTCCCCTTCCGTCGCCTTTCCTTCCTGCGCAGCGTAGATCTCGTCCGTCACGTCCACGATGGCGATGAGCTGGTCGGCCGTAGCGCTTTCAGCCGGGCGCTCGTCCTTCACGGCTGAAGCATAGAAGCCGCGGTCGAGAAGGTTCTCTCCGGACTGGCTGACCTCTGTCACGCTTTCGCGGGCACAGTGGTGGTTTGTGAGCACCAGCCCGTTAGGCGACACGAAAGAGGCCGAGCAGCCCTGGAGGCGTAGCGCGCCCAGCCGGGCGCGCGCGAACCAGCCCGAGTCGGGCGAGAAGCCGTAGGCCTCCCGGAAGTAGTCCAGCGGCGGGTACTCGAACGTCCACATCTTGCCGTTGTCGAAGCGGCCGGCCCTGATCGTGTCCAGGCCGGGCGCTTCCGCCTCGCTCGGCGCCGCGGCGGCGGCTTCCGGTGCCGGCTCCGGTGTCGCAGGCGCCGGCTCACGAACAGCGCCCGTCGAGGCGCCGCACCCCAGCGCGAACCACAGGGCGGACACCGCGGCCAGGCGGCCCCAGGCGTTCCCTTGTATCGAAAGTCTCATCTTGCGTCTCGGGCTTGGTTGTCTCGTCTTGACGATGTCTCTCGTCGCGTCGTGGGCGAATTTGCCACCGAACCCGGTGCGAGGCAATGCGCCGGATCGGACTCAACGGCCGGTCTTGGGCGATCACGGGCACGGGCGGGCGAAATGGCCCGGTGGGGGGCCGCGGCGGCTGGCGTTCCGGAGGACGGTCGGGTAGTATTCGGCACGCACATGTGCCGACTGCCATCGGTGGCCCTAAACGAGCGAAGGGAGGATCGTCCGCCGAATCGATGCCTAGGCGCGAAGACATAAAGAGCGTCCTGCTGCTCGGCAGCGGGCCGATCGTGATTGGGCAGGCCTGCGAGTTCGACTACTCGGGCACGCAGGCCGTTCGCGCACTAAGGGAGGAGGGCTACCGGGTGATCCTGGTGAACTCCAACCCGGCCACGATCATGACCGACCCAGATCTTGCCGACGCCACCTACATCGAGCCGCTGACACCCGAGTGGGTCGAGCGGGTGATCGAGCGGGAACGTCCGGACGCTCTGCTTCCCACCATGGGCGGCCAGGTGGGGCTCAACGTCTCACTGCGGCTGCACGATTCTGGCGTTCTGGAGAAACACGGTGTCGAGCTGATCGGCGCCGACGCGCGGGCCATCCGCTTGGCCGAGGATCGGGAGGAGTTCGCCGAGGCGATGCGGCGAATCGGCCTCGAGGTGCCTCATGGTGGATTTGCGCACACGATCGACGAGGCGCGCGCCGTGGCGGAGAACATAGGCTTTCCCGCGATCATCCGGCCGTCGTTCACGCTGGGCGGCACGGGTGGCGGCATCGCCTACAACCGCGAGGAGTTCGAGCAGGTCGTGCGAACCGGCCTCGATGCGTCGCCGATCGAGGAAGTGCTGATCGACAAGAGCGTGATCGGCTGGAAAGAGTTCGAGCTGGAGGTGATGCGCGACCACGCCGATAACGTGGTGATCGTCTGTTCGATCGAGAACTTCGACGCCATGGGCGTGCATACGGGCGACTCGATCACGGTGGCGCCGGCGATGACGCTGTCGGATCGGGAATACCAAGTGATGCGTGATGCGGCGATCGCTTGCATCCGCGAAATCGGGGTGGCGGCGGGCGGTTGTAACATCCAGTTCGCGGTTCACCCTGAGACCGGCGCGATGCTGGTCATCGAGATGAACCCCCGCGTCTCGCGCTCCTCGGCTCTGGCATCCAAGGCTACTGGATTCCCCATCGCCCGTATCGGTACCAAGTTGGCCGTCGGCTACCGCCTCGATGAGCTGCCCAACGCCATCACCCAGAAGACGCCCGCCTGCTTCGAGCCGGTCCTCGATTACGTGGTGGTCAAGGTCCCACGCTTCGCCTTCGAGAAGTTCCCCAGCGCCGATCCCACACTGGGCGTGCAGATGAAGGCGGTGGGCGAGGTGATGGCCATCGGCCGCACGTTCAAGCAGGCCTGGATGAAGGGATTCCGATCGCTGGAGGGCGGGCGCGCGGGTTGGGAGGAAGGCGAGACGCTGGCCGATGACGGGCTGACCGAGGAGGACCGCGAGTCGCTGCTCGCGGCGCTGCGCCGACCCACCGCCGATCGGCCCTACCAGATCAAGCGGGGGCTGAGCTCGGGTCTGAGCGTTGAGGAGATCAGCGAGGCCAGCCACATCGACCCCTGGTTCATCGCACAGCTCGAGGAGCTGGTGAATGCAGAGGCCGCCTACGCGGCTCTGACCCAGCCGGATCGCGCGGCGACTCTGGAGATGAAACGCCTGGGCTTCGGCGACGCCCAGCTGGCCCGCATCCGCGGCGAGCGCGAGGCGGAGGTGCGGGAGCGCCGCTGGGCCTGGGGTCTTCACCCGTCCTATAAGATGGTGGACACCTGCGCCGGCGAGTTTCCGGCGGCGACGCCGTATCTGTACAGCACCTACGAGGAAGAGAACGAGTCGATCCGCAGCGAGCGCCGCAAGGTGGTGGTGCTGGGGAGCGGTCCTAATCGGATCGGTCAGGGAGTCGAGTTCGACTACTGTTGCGTGTCAGCCGCTTTCGCCCTCGCCGAGGAGGGGTTCGAGACGATCATGGTGAACTCGAACCCGGAGACCGTCTCCACCGATTTCGACGTCAGCGACAAGCTCTATTTCGAGCCGCTGACCCTCGAGGATGTTCTGGAGATCATTCACCTGGAAAAACCTGAGGGGATTGTCGTTCAGATGGGCGGCCAGACGCCGCTCAAGCTCGCCACGGCGCTGCAGAAGCTGGGCGCGCCGATTCTGGGGACCACCGTGGACGCCATCGATCGCGCCGAGGACCGCGAGCGCTTCGAGGCGCTGGCCCGCGAGCTGAACATCGACCAGCCGCCCAACGGCCTGGCGGTGAGCGAGGCACAGGCCCTCGAGATTGCGGCGCGCATCCGCTACCCGGTGCTGGTGCGGCCCAGCTATGTGCTGGGGGGCCGCGCCATGGAGATCGTCTACGACGAAGAGTCGCTGAAAGGCTACTTCGCCCGGGCCGTGCGGGCGTCCCCGGAGCACCCGGTGCTCATTGATCAGTTTCTCGAAGACGCTTTCGAGGCGGACGTGGACGCCGTCGCTGACGGCGAGGAGGTCCTGATCGGCGGCGTGATGCAGCACATCGAGGATGCCGGGATCCACTCCGGTGATTCGGCTCAGGTGGTGCCGCCGTATCTGCTGCGCGATGAGCATGTAGAGCAGATGAAGCAGCACACGCGGGCCCTGGCCCAGGCACTCGGGGTGGTCGGTTTGATCAACGTGCAGTTCGCGGTGAAGGACGGCGTCGTTTTTGTGTTGGAGGTTAACCCGCGGGCCAGTCGCACAGTCCCCTTTCTCGCCAAGGCGACGGGCGTGCCGCTGGCGCGGTTGGCTGCCCGCTGCATGGTCGGTCGGAAGCTCTCGCAGTTCGGCCTGAGCGGCGAGGGCGAGGTGCAGGGGGTGGCGGTGAAGGAATCCGTCTTCCCCTTCGACAAGCTGCCGGGCGTCGATGCGCTGCTGGGTCCCGAGATGCGGTCCACGGGCGAGGTGATGGGAATCGCCGACTCGTTCGGGTTGGCGATGGCGAAGGCGCAGATCGCCGGCGGCAACCCACTGCCGCTGTCGGGACGCATCGTGGTCACCGTGCACGATCAGGACAAGCCGAGCGTGACGCCGATCGCGCGCCGCTTCCACGAGCTGGGCTTTGAGATCTGGGCCACGAGCGGGACGGCCCGCTTCCTGCGCGGCCGGGGTATCCCGGCCACGCCGGTTCTCAAGGTGCACGAGGGCCGTCCGCACATCGTCGATTACATGATCTCGGAGGACATCGCCCTCTTGATCAACACACCACTGGGCAAGCACGCCCAGTTCGACGACTACTCGATCCGGCGCGCCGCCATCCAGCACCGGATTCCGTACACGACGACGCTGTCGGCCGCGTCGGCGTTGTGCGACGCGGTCATCGCCCTTCGTCACCGGAAGCTCGAGGTGCTGAGCTTGCAGGAGAGGGCGCGGCGGGTGAGTGAGATGGAGGCGGTTCGCTGAATGTTGGTAGTGAATGTCCAATGTCGAATGTCCATTTGTTCAATGTCGAAGTCGGATCGTCCCTCTTCACTTGAGAATTGGATGTTGGGCGTTGGGTATTCGACATTTACGGAGCTAGGACTGACTTAGTCGCATGAACCAGACCATAGGACGCGTCGTCGCCACCGAGCGCAAGCCCAACACGACGCACGAGTTCCATTTCTGGACGGGCCGCGACGCGCCGATCGGCATCGGCTCGATCGTCAGGGTCGTGGCCGAGGGACAATCCGTCTACGGCGTGGTCGTCGAGGGCTTCAGCTACACCGACCTCCTGTCGCCGCTCCACGACTACATCGGCGCCGATGCCGATCCGCAAGCCCAGGCACGGTCGCCCTCGGCGCGGCCCGAGATCCGCCTCTACTCCGCTGCGGTGCTGCGACGCGAACCCGAGGAGCCCGTGCAGCCGGTGCCGATGGGGGCGGTGTTTCTCGCCGATCAGCACGATGTCCTCGTGAGCCTGCGCATGGACTCGTACGTCGGCGGCGAGCGGGAGACGGGAATCCCGTTGGGCCTCTATACCAGCGGGGGCCAAGAGGCGCGGGTCTTCCTGGACGCCGATTTCCTGCTGGGCCCCGAGGCGGCGCACCTCAACATCACCGGCGTGAGCGGGCTGGCGACCAAGACCAGCCTGGTCGAGTTCCTCCTCGCCTCGGTCTTCCGTCATATGCCGCCCGCCAAGGGTTCGGTGGCGGCGGTCTGCTTCAACGTCAAGGGTCCCGATCTGCTGTTCCTCGATCAGCCGGGCGATCTGGACGAGGCGGATCTGCGCATGTACGAGCTGCTGGACGTGCCGCCGAAGCCGTTCGAGAACGTCCGCTACTTTGCTCCGTATCGTGCCGACGGCTGGAACCTCAACACGCTGAGGACGCATCCGGACCTGGTGGCGCGGGTCGAGCCGCTGCGCTGGGGGCTGAAGGAGGTGATGCAGTTTTCCGAGGTGCTGCTCACGCGGGACGACCTCGACGCGAAGGCCGACGCCCTCGTCGACTTCATCCGCGACCGCGTGCTCGACCAACCGTTCGGGCCCGACTCGGGCCACCTGTTGGCGCGCAATCACCTGGTCCGCACCTTCCGGGACCTCGAGAGCTGGTTCGATGACGTGCTCGCCTACTGCGAGCACAACGGTACAGATCGCTGGATGACCCACCACACAGCGACGATTCGCAAAGTACGTAACCGGCTCAACGGCATCGTCAGCCGCGCCCACGGGCTCGTGATCAACGACGACGCGGTGAGCGATCTGCCCTGGGGCGCGTTCGAAGATCGAGCCGTCTACGCGATCGATGTGGCCAACGTCGAGCCCGAAGCTCAGGATCTCGTGTTCGCTCGTGTGGTGTCGAAGCTGCGCGAAGGACTCGAGTCCGGCCGCCTCGGCGTGAATCACGTCATCGTCTTCGCCGACGAGCTGAACAAGTACGCACCCTCGGATGGCCCCGAAACCTACGTACGCAAGATGTTGCTCGATATCAGCGAGCGGGGGCGCTATCTGGGACTGGTGCTCTTCGGCGCGCAGCAGTTCCGCTCTCAGGTTCACCGCCGCGTCGTCGGCAACTGCGGCTCGGCTGTCTATGGCCGCATGGATATGGACGAGCTGGCGACGCCCGGGTACGCGGTGCTCTCGCACGCGACCAAAACGAAGCTCGCCAGTTTGCCGAAGGGCGACTTGATGGTGCGGCACCCGCACTTCACGCAGCCGGTGTTCGTCCGCTTCCCGAAGCCGGCGGTGATGCGCGGCCGCGATGGGATCGAGCGCTTTCCGCCACGCCAGGAGATGCCGTTCGAGGACGCGATCGCGCACGGCCTGCGCCGTCTCGACCGCCGGGTGCCGTTGAACGAGGTAAAGGACCTCATCGCCGGCCGCGACCGCCCGGAGGTGCTTCAGGCTTTTCACCACACCGAGCGCACCCGGCCCGGCGATGTCATCGGATTCTTCCGCTCGCGCCTGAGAAAGAAGGTGGCGCCGGAGATGGTGGACGACACGGCGCGTGCTGTACCGGTGCCCGACGATCCCTACGCCATCGACTGAAGGATGCCGCGGCGCCGCTCGGTCTTTCACGGCCTCTCTCCTGCCCTTGCTTTCCTGCTCGCCCTGGCTGGCGGGCCGGGCGCCACGAGCGCGGCGCGATTCCAGTCCGCGGGAGAACAGCCGCCACGGGTTCTGCTGCGGCTGGCCGCGGACTCCGGCGTCATCGGCCATTACAAGTTCACGATCCGCGAGCGGCAGCATCTGGTGTTCGACCTACCCGAAGGCGATCCGCGCGCCACGCTGCTTCAGTCGGCC
Organism: uncultured Gemmatimonadota bacterium; assembly: GCA_964348165.1. GTDB lineage: Bacteria > Gemmatimonadota > Gemmatimonadetes > Palauibacterales > KS3-K002 > CAYGAJ01. The sequence goes on from CAYGCC010000528.1 coordinate 18,810, forward strand.
ACCGTGCCGCGCGAGACCCAGATCGAGATCGCCGCGACTGTGGTTGCCGTGCCCTCGGAAACCGAGGAGGAGCGCCGGTACATCGCTTACTGGCTCGGCTATCGCCTCAGCGGCGATCAGGTGCAGGGTTTGAGCCCGTTGCAGTGGGACAGCATCTTTCAAAAGGTGGGGCGCCGAGCCGTGCTTCGCTTTTCGCCCCGAGGTGAGCCCCGCGGCGTGCAGGTCACATCCGATGCGGTCCGTCCGGTGGCTCAATCGCTGGCGGCGGCGCTCTCCGGCCTGGCGATGGCGCTGCCGGCGGACTCGGTCGGCCAGGGAAGCGTGTGGGAAGGAGACGTGGCCGTGCAGGTGGCGGCGCCCGACGGCTCGCAGCGAGCGGTCCCCATGCAAGTCACCTATCGTCTCCGCGAGGTTCGAGATGGGCGGGACGGCTTGAGGGTGCGCGTCGAGTTCGATGGCGAACCGATCGGCGCGGCAACACAGAACGCCACAGTCTCGGGTCGCTACTTCGGTGAGAGCATCTTCGCGGTGAACGAGGGGCGCTACGAGCAGCTGATCGCTCTGGCGAATCTTCAGCTAGACTGGGAGGACACGAGCGGATTGCCGCCGAATCACTCGGTGATCGAGTGGCAGACGCGGGTTAATCGCAACTAGGGAGAGCTCATGTCGGTCGAGGTCTGGCGGTTCTTGCACCTGCTGGGGATGGCGGTCTGGCTAGGCAGCCTGGCCACCCTGGGCGTCTGGACCGCGCGGGCGCGAGCCAGCGGCGACGGAAAAATCGTCGCCTTCACCTATGCGACCTCGTTTCGCCTCTATCGTCGCTTCGTCGCGGTCGCCGCCACGCTGACCACGGTGGCGGGCGCGCTCCTCACGTTCCTGACAGGGAGACCCTGGTTCCGCCCTTCCCCCGAGCACTGGCTGTTTCAGATGCAGATACTCGGGTTGGCGGCTTTTCTGTTGACGCTCCTCTACCTGGTCCCCAACGCGGGGGCGCTGGCCCGGCTGGCGGAGCGTGCGGCCGACAGCGGAGAACCCCCAGCGGAGTTCGGGCGTCGCGTGAAACGTCAGGCCATCGCGGGGGGCGTGCTCGCTATCGTGATGGTGTACCTGGTACTGCTGGGCGCCGTCCGCTTGCGAGGCGGCGGCGCACAACCCCTCGGTCATGATTCCGGTGATGGGCTGGACGGTGCAGAGATCGAGTCGCGGCGGTAGGTTTCTTTGCCCCCTCGGGCTCTTCGCCCTCGCTGGGCTCGCCGCCGGGGCTCTGTCGCGCGACGCCCTCGCGCAGAAGCCGGCGCACCAGCTTCGCATCACCGAGAAGACCGGGCAGTCAAGCCGCTATCGTCTCAGCTTTGACATGCAGATGCGGGCAGAGTACACGCTCGAGGGCGAGCCGCAGGCTGCGGCCCGGGATTGGATCGACCTGCTCAAGTCCGGGATGGGCCTGCGCACCTCGGTCGAGTACGAGCAGAGGCTCGTCCGGGTGGCTGACGATGGAACCCGCGCCTTCGAGGTTCGCTGGTACGACTACCACTTCGCGGGCCGAGTCGGCGATCGTGAAATCCCTCCACCACGCGGCCAGCTGGAGCTGGTCGAGGCGCTGCTCACGCAGACGGCCCGCTTTCGCACCACACCCAGCGGCCGCACGATCGAGGTGTCCCATTCCGATCCGCGCATCGCCCGGCTGGCCGCTGGCTGGCAGCCGCTGGAGGGTGGGATACCCACGTCGCTGCCCGAGGGGCCCGTGGCGATCGGTGACCGCTGGACCAACTCGGCGCAGATTCCCGTCGGTATGCCCACGGGCGGCGCCGAAAGTATGACGCTTGAGCTGGAGCACACCCTCGTCGAGTTGCGCGACGGCCCCCACGGTCCCGTTGCGGTGATCTCGGTCAAGGGATCCTACTCTCGGCTGCACGGTTTGGGCGACCTGGCCCTGGGCCAGCCGCTGCATCTGCAGGCCACGCTGATCGGCTCCTCGCTGTTCGACATCAACCAGGGCCGGTTCGTCGGTGGCCGCTACGAGGTCGACATGTTTGCTCTCCACGCCGAGGGCGGGGTGGAGTTGCAGCTCACGGGTCACGCGAACGGCAAACTGGAACTGCTGAGTGCGCGATGAAGCTGGTCCATACGGCCGATCTGCATTTGGGTTACCGTGCGTATCACCGTACGAACTCGCTGGGCATCAACGTGCGGGAAGCCGACGTGGCGCGTGCCTTCCGGGAGATGCTGGATCGGATCATCGAGCTCGGCCCCGATCTGCTGCTGGTCGCCGGTGACATCTTCCACAGCGCCCGCCCCTCGAACGCGGCGATCGCCGACGCCTTTCGGCAGTTCTCGCGGATCCGGCGCGAGGCTCCCGAGACCCGTCTCGTCATCATCGCCGGCAACCACGATTCGCCCAAGGCGGCGGAGATCGGGAGCATCCTCCGGCTGTTCGACGAGATTCCCGGCGTAGAGGTCGCGCATCACGAGGCGCGCCGGCTGACGTTCGCCGACCTGGGCCTGTCGGTCCTCTGCCTGCCTCACAACGAACTGAAGTTCGGCCCCGCTCCCGCGATCGAGCCCGATTCCAGCGTCGAGCGCAACGTCCTGGTCGCGCACGCGGCGATCGACGACCAGCGTCTGAAGCTGCTGATGGATATCGGCGCCGCCACGCTGGCGCGTGGGGCCATCGACCCTTCGCAGTGGGATTACGTGGCACTCGGCCACTACCACGTCCGCTCGCGGCTGGAGTCGAACATGTACTATCCGGGGGGAATCGAGCGAACGAGCCTGAACATCTGGGCGGAAGCCGATAACGCGCAGGTGAAGCGCGAGGACACCTGGGGCGAAGCGGAGTGGGGCAAGGGGTTCGTCGAGTACGACCTGGATGTCGGGAGCGCGCGCTTCCATAAGCTGGAGAGTCCGCGTCCGGTGTTCGATCTTCACCCGGTCGAGGGAAGCGCCCTGGGGCCACGCGAGATCGACGCGGCTGTCAAGGAGGCCGTCGAGGCCGTGCCCGGCGGCGTCGCGAGAAAGATCGTTCGCCTTCGTCTCTTCAACGTGACGCGCGACGTCTACCGCCAGCTGGATCACCGCGCGATCCGCGAATACCGAACGCAGGCGCTTCACTTCCACCTCGATGCCCGGCCCCCGCCGGCCATGCGATTTCGTGGTATGGCGGCGCCAGGCAAGCGGCGCACGCTTCGCGAAGAGCTCGAGACGTTCCTGGAGCACGGGTGGAAACCCGATGTGAAGAATCTCGACCGCAAGGCGTTGATCGAGCTTGGCTTGCGCTATCTGGGAGAGGCCGAGGAGGCGGAAGCGCTGGAGGGGCGGGAGTGAGATGCGGCTGATCCGCCTCGCCCTCACGAACTTCAGGCAACACGCCGAAACCGAGCTGGTTTTCCGCCCGGGGCTCACCGGCATCATCGGGCCCAACGGCTCCGGCAAGACCACCATCCTCGAGGCCATCGCCTGGGCGCTGTACGGCGCCAAGGCCGTGCGCGGTACGAAAGACACGCTGCGTTACAACCGGGCGCCGGGACGGGCCAGCGTTCGGGCCGAGCTGGAGTTCGAGCTCGGCGAGGAGCGCTACCGCGTGTTGCGGACGCCGCGAACCGCCGAGCTCTACCGCGTCGAGCGCGAGGATCCCATCGCCCGCGGCATCAGCGAAGTCACCCGGCAGGTCACACGGCGGCTGGGGATGACGCTGGATGAGTTTTACAACACCTACTTCACCAAGCAGAAAGAGCTTCAGTTTCTGGTCACTGGCGCGACGGAGCGTGCACGCTTTCTCTCGCAGGTGCTGGGCTACGAGCGCCTGCGCGCCGCGCAGCGCCAGGTGCGCGAGCGGCGAAACGTGCTCAAGGGTCAGGTGGAGGAGCTGCGTCGAACGCGCCGCGACCCGGCGGAGATCGAGCACGAGCGGCAATCGGCGGAGCGGCGGCTGCGAGAGGCAGAGGCGACGCTGGGGACCGCCGGGGAAGGCCAGAAGGAGGCGACGGAGCGGCAAAGCGAGGTGGAGCCGGTCTGGAACGAGATGCAGAAAGCGCGGGATCGAGATCGCGAGCTGCACGAGGAGGAGAGGCTGGCCCAAGCCCGCTTGGATAGCGTGCTTGAAGAGTGCGCCGAAGCGACAGAAGAGCTGGAACAGCTGGCCGAAGAGGAGAAGCGACTGAGGGAGTTGCGCGAGACGGCCGCCCCGCTAGTCACCCTGCGGTCCGAAGACGAGACGCTACGCGCTCTCCAAGAAGCTGCGACACGCCGCCAGACCTTGGAGAAGCAGCTGGTGGAGCAGCGGGAGAGGATCCAGACGCTGGCCGGAAAGATATCGGAGCTGGAGGAACGCGGGCGCCCAGTCCAAGGGCTCGCCGACACCCTGAAGGCGCGCGATGACGTGTGCGTCGCCGCGGAGCATGCCCTCGAGGAGCAGATGTCTCGCTGGCAGCGCGACCGTCAGGATGTGGAGGCGCGGCTGCGGATGCTCAGGGGCCAAGCGACGGAGTTGAAGCGGCAGATCGAGCAGATCGAGTCCGCGGGACCGGAAGGCGCCTGTCCCACCTGCAAGCGGCTGCTCGGCTCGGAGTACGGCAGCGTGCTCGAGCTGTTACGGGGGCAGTACGAGGAAAAAGTCCAGGATGGAAAATGGCATAAGAAACGGTCGGAGCAGCTCGGAACGGAGCCGGCTGAAGTCGTGACGGCGCGGCGGTCGTTGCAGACCGCGCGGGATGAGCGGGAGGGCACTCGTAAGCGGCTGGCCGAGGCGGAGGCGTCGCTGCAGCAAGCGGTGGGAACCAGCGCCGATCAGGCCAAGGAGGAGGCACGCGCCCGTGAGCTGGCGGGGGAGATCGCCGAGCTGCCCGAGGGTTACGACGCCCGGCGCCATGCCCAGGTGCGTCAAGGTCTCGAGCGTTTGAAGGAGCTGGAACGCCAGAGCACACAGCTCGAGACTCGCCTGGAGCGCCAGGGGCCGCTGCGTGGGGTGCTGGCCGAGGGCAAGGAAGAGGAGCGGCAGATTCGGGCGCGGCTCGCAGAGCTGACGCGGTCCCGAGCGGAGTTGGGGTTCTCGGAGGCGCGCTATCGCGAGGTGGCGGGTTTGTTCGAGGCCGCGCGTGTGGCTTTGAACGATGCGCGATTGGCACTCGAGCGTGCCCGCGCGGAGGTGGCCGCAGCACAGCAAGCGCTCGATGCGGCGCGGCGCGCCGAGATCGAGCACCAGAAGATCTCGCGGCAGATCGCCGAGCGTGAAAAGGAGCACCGCTTGCACAACGAGCTGGATGCGGCGCTGGGGGCTCTCACCGATGAGCTGAACGCGCGGGTGCGGCCCGAGCTGTCCGAGATCGCCAGCGTTTTTCTGACCGAGCTGACCGACGGTCGCTACAACCGAGTGGAGATCAACGAGGACTATGAATTCGTGGTCCTCGACGACGGCGAGGAGAAGCCGGTGATCTCGGGCGGCGAGGAGGACGTGGCCAACCTGGTCTTGAGGCTGGCGATCAGTCAGATGATCGCCGACCGCGCCGGTCAGACGCTAAGCCTGCTGATCTTCGACGAGGTGTTCGGAGGTCTCGACGACCAGCGCCGCGAGAGCGTGGTGCGGCTGCTGCAGAAGCTTCAGGACCGCTTCGAGCAGGTCATCCTCATCACCCACATCGAGTCGATCCGCGAGGGCCTCGACCAGGTGGTCCGCGTCGTCTACGACGAGGAGAGCTCTGCCAGCCGGCTGAGCGATGAAAGTCCCGGCGCGGGTCCCGAGGATCTGGCGCGGGAAGACATGGCCGCATTGGTCAGCGGCTGAGGTGCCCCCGGGGCCGCCGCGCCCGCGACGGCCCCAGATCGCTGTTAGCGTCCGCCGCCTCCGGGCGCCGCCTCGGTATCGCCGGGAATCTCGACGGGGCGCGAGGGGTTGTCCGCCGGCGGGGCGGCGATGGCGGGCAGATCGATCGGTCCCAGCGCCACCTCGACGAAGTCGCGCGCGCGCAATACGGCATCGTTCGACGCTTGCGCGTCGCCCAGAACGCGGTAGGCGTTGGCCAGCGCCGTGTAGGCCTGGTAGTACTGCAGCGGGATGCCGTTGGTCGACAGGTCCGGCCAGAAAGTCCAATCCAGCAGGTCCCTATATATGTAGTGCCGATCCAGAAGCGCCTGGCTCCGCTCAACGTCCACCCAGAACGGCATCACGCGTTCGGCCTGAAAGCGCGCCTGCAGCGGCAGCGGAATGATCGACGGGGTCGGCGCCACGTTGGCGTCTGCCAGCTTGTAGGCTACGCCTTGACGTATCATCCAGGGCTGCACGGCGAACTTCTCGAAGGTGCCGGTGGTGCTGGCGAAATAGACCGGCCGATCACCCGCGGCGGTCTGGACGATGCGTAGCACCAGGATGTCGTTACGAAGCAGGAAGTCGCCCTGCGCGATCACTCCGCTGACGTCGTCGCTGATCGGCACCCCGATCGAGTCGGGGAAGACCTGACAGTTGCCGAAATTGTCACGGGGGTAGCATTCGGGAACCGCCTGAATCTCCTGGTCCGTGAGCTCGAGAATCGACCGTGTGGGCTTAGGCCAATCCTGATCGCGATAGACGGCGATCGCTTTGTCCGGCTCGAATGGCCGCTGGCAGGTGATCACCGTTGGATCGGCCTGCGGATCGGCCTCCCCGCAGGGCCGGGTAAGATCGCGGAGCTGCTCCGCGTACCACGGGGTCGCAAGATACGAATAGACGATGACGGTGACGTCGCGCCGCAGACCCTCGACCTCTTGCAGGTACCAGAGCGGGAAGGTGTCGTTGTCGCCGTTGGTGAAGACCAGGCCGTACGGCTCGATCGACATGAGCAGGTTGTAAGCCCAATCCCGGGCCGCGTAGTCTCCGGCACGGCTCGCGTACCTCCAGTTCAACAGCAGGGGGAGCAGCGCCAGCACGAGCACGGGAGCCGTGAGCCGCAGGTGGGTCGGGGAGAGACGCGCCGCGCCGGCGGCGACGCGCGCCAGCTGCTTCCACAGTGCCGCCAGGCCGATGCCCGCCCACAGCCCCCAGTGCGAGAACGAGACGATGAAGAAGTAGTCGCGCTCACGGACCTCGCGCCACTCGCGCGGGACCGGAACGACATTCTGGCCCGTGTCCACGGTCGCGCCCACCGAGTAGCCGTACTTGAAGTTCAGATAGAAGACGAGGCCGAACCAGACGGTGAAGAACAGCGCCGTGAAGTAGATCCACGACATGCGGTCGGCCTTGAAGTGGCGCCAGGCCCCGAACAGCCCCAGCATCAGGAATAGCAGGGTGAAGGGGGCGCGGAGTCCGGCGAGATAAGTATTGTCGCCGGCGAGGCTGCGGGCCCACTGCCAGTCGAAGTACTGGGCGTAGTTAATAAACTGCCACTTGAGCAGCCTGAGGTCACGCGGTACTTCGCGCGGGTAGAAGATCGGGTTCAGGTTGAGCGGCGGCTTGCGATACTGCTCGCGGCGCAGCGATTCAGCCAGCGCTTGGCAGCGATCGTTCTGCTCATCCGGTCCCAACAGCGACAGGGGTGGATGCAGGCGCAGGATGTCGACCGTGGCTTCGACTACCGACTCGCAACGCGGGTCCGCTTCGCTGATGATCGGGCGGTTCTGGGCGCGGATCGGCAGGAAGAGCTGAGCTGACAGCCCCAGCACCCAGGCCAGAGCGGCGAACGCGTAGAGCTGCCAGCGGATCAGCACCTGGGGGTGGACCCAGATGATGAACAGCGCCATGGCCGGCGCGACCAGGAACGCCATCAAATGGTTGCCCAGCGAGAGGCCCAGCAAGAAGACGATCAGGATCAGCAGGTTGTCGTCTTTGCCGCGCCCCAGGTTGTCGCGCCAGCGAAAGATGAGCCAGGTGAGCAGCGCGATCGTCATCAAGCTCACCGTGTAGACCTTCTCGTTGACCACCGATTGGTTCCAGACGGTGAACGCGGTAGCCGAGATCAACGCTGCCGATGCGGCGCCCAGACGTCGGAACAGTTCGTCCTCGGAGAAAAAGGCCAGCACCCGATGGATGACGAGGAACCAGAAGGCGGCGGCGACGGCACCGTTCGCCGCGGAAAACAGGTTGATCTTGACGGCGGTGGGCACGGGGAACGGCGAAAGCAGCAGCTCCCACGTGCGGGCCAGCAGCACGAACACCGGATTACCCGGCGGGTGTGGGATTCCGAGGATGTGCGCCGTGGCGATGTACTCGCTGGTGTCCCAAAACGCGGTCGTCGGCGCCAGCGTGATGACGTAGAGCGCGAACACCGCCAGCCCCACCAGCCCGCTCAAGCGGTAAGGGGGCCGATACCCGGAGGCGCTGTTCGCGTGCCGACTTGATACCTTGGCGTTTCCCATCTCTCTCACATCTCGACTCGACGCCGCGATTTTGCTCACGAGAATCGCTCGCGCGTCTGCTTCTGCTGTGGGGGCTCTATAATACGTTGGAACGTTAGGCGCGCCAGTACGTTGCCCGTCGCCCCGGTCGCTGGGGTTCCGGCCGCTCACGAGACCGTCGCGCCCAGCAGCAGTCAGACGAGCGCCAGGGGATAGTTGCCGACGAGCCGTCGCATCACGGGCTTGGAGCGAGCAGGAGGTCGCCGAACTCACCGACCTCCGCGCACCAGTTGGGTGGCAGCCAGCACGTCGCGCTGTACTCGACGACCACCGCCGGCCCTTCGATGCCCTGGCCGAAGCTCAACGAACCACGGGCGTAAAGCGGAACCTCGCGCCAGTCGCCCTCGAGGAACACCTGGCCGTGGCCGCTCGCTCGCGCGGGCGCCCCGTTCCGGGGAAGGCGAACGGGAGACGGCCGCACCGCCGGAGCCCGCGCCGCCGCCCTCAGCGTCACAGCCTCCACCGTGGCATCCTCACGGGCGAAGCCGAAGCGTTGCCGGTGGGCGTCGTGAAAGGCGCTCTGCCAATCGGCGGAGACGGGAACGTTGAGCTCGTAGCTCTGACCGACATAGCGCGCGTCGATGGCGAGCTCAACCGCCACCTGGGCACCGGCGTAGCCGTCCGCCGCCAGCTCCTCGCGGGCCGCCGCCTCCAGCCGGGCCAGCAGCGGCTGCAAAGCCGCGAGCTCGGCATCTTTGCCGCGCAGCAACACGCTGCGTGACACGTCCTTGCGGACATCCGCCACCAGGATGCCCCGGGCCGACAGGGTGCCCGGATCGGGCGGCACGAGCACACGCGGAACGCCCAGCCGCGCCGCCAGCTCCACGGCGTGCAGCGGAGCCGCCCCGCCGAACGCCACGAGCGTCAAGTCGCTCGGGTCGTGTCCGCGCTCTACGCTGATCAGCCTCAGCGCGCCCTCCATGCGCGTGTTGGCCACCTCGAGGACGCCTGCGGCGACACCCTCGAGCGAGGTGTCCAGCGCCTCGGCGAGCCGCGAGAGCGGTCCCCGCACCGCATCGCGGTCGAGCCGCTGCCGGCCACCTAGAAAAGCATCGGGCGGGATGCGGCCCAGCCAGACGTGCGCGTCGGTGACCGTGATCTCGGCGCCTCCGCGCCCATAGCAAATCGGGCCGGGCACGGCGCCGGCGCTCTCGGGACCGACCTTCAGCGCGCCACCCGGATCGAGTCGGGCGACCGAGCCGCCACCGGCGCCCACGGTGTGAATGTCGATCACAGGTATCGCCACCGCGCAGCCGGCGATCTCGTACTCCTTGGTGCTGAGCGGACCGCCGGGGCAAAGGGAAACATCCGTTGAGGTCCCACCCATGTCGAAAGAAAGCACCTGCGTGTGACCGGCTCGGCGCGCCGCCTCGAGGGCAGCCACGACGCCACCCGCCGGGCCTGAGAGGATGGTGTGCACGGGCTCACGCGCCGCACGCTCGAGCGAGAACGCTCCGCCGCTCGACGCCATGACGCGAACGCGCAGGGCGCCGCTCTCGCGCTTCAGCAGGTCCAGGTAACGCTGGGCCAGCGGCGCCACATAGGCGTTGACCAGCGCCGTGGAAAAGCGCTCGTACTCCCGGTACTCCGGCAGCAGGCGTCCCGAACAGGTGACCGGCACACCGAGCCCGGCCAGAGATTCGGCCACGGCATCCTCGTGCGCCGCGTTGGCGTAGCTGTGGAGCAACCCGATCGCCACCGACTCCGCGCCCGCCGCCCGCTGGGCGAGGGCCTCCAGCTCCGATGTCAGCAAGGGGCTCTCCTCGACGCCGTCTTTCAGCATGCGGCCACTGATGCCGTGACGGTCCTCCGCCGCGACCAGAGGGGGCGGCCGCTCACTGACCAGCGCGTAAAGCTGCGGCCGAGCCTGACGACCGATCTCGATCACGTCCTCAAAGCCGCGGTTGGTGATCCAAACGGTTCGAGGTCCGCGCCGTTCCAGCAGTGCGTTGGTGGCGACGGTGGAGCCGTGGGCGAGGATGAAGCGCTCGCCAGGCTGGAGCAGCTCGCCCAAGCCCGCCAGAACCGCCTGAGCGGGGTTTTCCGGTGTCGAGGCGCGTTTGTGAACTTCGATCGTGCCCTCTCGCAGCACGACGAAATCGGTGAAGGTGCCGCCGGTGTCCACGGCGACGACGGTGGGCTGGGAATCGGCCATCGGCGTGACAAGCTATCGACACGTCGCCGGGTCGAAAAGCCGAGCCGTGGTGGCGGCGTCGGAGGGGTGGCGGAGGAACTCGCGGGCACCACCCTCGGGCGGGGCGGCGTGCTTGACACGTCTTCGAGGCCCGTCTAGGCTCTGCGTCCATGAACCCGGGGTCTCCCAACGAAGGCGCGGTCACCCGCGAAACGGCCGCCCACCCGATCCGAGCGCGTAAGTATCATCAGGCCGCGATCGTTTATTTCGGCTACGGCGTCCTTTACCCGGCGCGGATCATCGCGCTGGGAGAACGGAGCGGCTGGAACCTTCACGGCTACTCCCCGCTCTACGCCTGGATTCTTCTGCCGCTAGGGTTGGCGGTCACCATCGGCTTTCCGATCCTGATCTGGCGACGCGCGCGGCGCGGCTTCGATGGGGTATCGCGGCTGGCGGCGCTGCCTTTCGATCCGCGCTTCGGAGCGGCGACGGATGCCGGGCGGCCCGACGTGCTGCAGCGCCCCGATTCGCCGACGGGTCGTGCGATTCGCCAGCTGGCAGGGGCGGTGAGAACCTTCTTCGAGGGTAAAGGGGCATGAAGTTTCTCTGCGTGGAATGCGACGCTCAGATGGCGTCGGTGGAAAAGACCGATCCCGGCGACGGTAGCCTCGCCCTTCTGTTCCGCTGTCCGCGTTGCCGGCGCCAGATCGCCATGCTCACTAACCCGATGGAGACACAGATGGTGAGCAGTCTTTGCGTCTCCATGGGTGACACGAAAGCCACGGAGCCGGAGCCGTTCGCTGGAATCAGCTCACACCTCGAGACCGGAAGCGGCGACCCGCCCGGGGACGGTGGCCCCGAAGTCGCGCCGGCCTGGAACGAAGCGGCGGAGACGCGCCTGGCCCGAATCCCCGGTTTCGTGCGCGGGATGGTCCGCCGCCTGTACAGCGATTGGGCAAATGAGCACGGCGTTCTGGAGATCACCGAGGAGATGATGGACCAGGCCCGGGCTGAGCTCGGGCTGGAGGGAATGCAAGACCATTAAAGGATTAGGATCATGGAGTCGGAGCACCAAAAATTCTCGGAACGCAACGCCGTTCTGATCCAGGTAGACCCCGACCTCTGCGCCGGGTTCGCGGAGTGCGTGGTGGCGGCCCCCGACGTGTTCGCGCTGAACGACGATAACTTGGCCATCGTCACCAATCCTGACGGAGCTGACCTCGACACGCTGCTCGAAGCCGCCGCGTCCTGCCCGGTCAGCGCCATTCTGCTCTACGATGAAGAGGGCGATCAGATCAAACCGGAGATGTAGCCCGTGGGGCGGCGGATTTGTTGACAGTCGCAGTGGCCGTCGCTATAATCGCCCGGCTCGATAGCCAATAAATAGCTATTCTCATTATCCCTTGTAGGCTCGAATACGCCGATCGCAAGCCCGCAGCTGACTAGCCGCGGTGGGAGGCTGCGATTGGTCGCACGCCCTTTCGAAGCGTAGCTCCGACCGCGCTTCCGCTCGCGAATCGCGGTCGTTCCGTATAGTAGACTACCGTCGCCAGCGCCGGTCCACCGCAGGAACCGGGGGGCACTTGTACGCAGAAATCTTTGTCCCGTGCGACAACTCGCAGGAGTGCGACTATGCGATCCACCGCGCCATCGAGCTCGCCAAGAAGTCCAACACCTCCCTCTTCCCGCTGGCGCGCCCAATTTGTCGACGCGCTCGAGCTGACGAAGCCCGGAATTACCGGGCTCGTCCTCGTGACTACAGCGGTGGGCTTCCACCTGGGCGCGGTTGGCGCCTTCGATTTCCCGCTGCTGCTCCACGCCCTGCTGGGCACGGCACTGCTGGCGGGCGGCACCAACGCGCTCAACCAGTACGCCGAGCGCGAGGCGGACGCGCAGATGAAGCGCACGCGTGAGCGGCCGCTGCCCGCCGGGCGTCTACGGCCCTCCGTCGCTCTAGCTTTCGCGACGGCGATCTCGCTGGCTGGCGCCGTGCACCTGGCCGTGGCTGTCAACCTGTTGACGGCGCTGCTGGGTGCTGCGGCGCTCGTCATTTACGTGTTCCTCTACACGCCGCTCAAGCGTCGCACCTCGCTCTGCACCATTGTGGGCGCTGTGCCGGGGGCGCTCCCGCCCTTGATGGGTTGGGCGGCGATACGCGGCGAGCTGGACGTGCTGGCCTGGGTGCTGTTCGCCATCGTCTTCTTCTGGCAGCTGCCTCATTTCCTGGCCATCGCCTGGC
>CAYGCC010000529.1:0-1562 GCA_964348165.1 uncultured Gemmatimonadota bacterium
CACGTCGCGGGCGCCGTTGCGCAGACCCCGGCCTCCTCCGAGCTGCGGAAGCTGTTCGAGGACGCGTGGGAGTTCGATCTCCGTGAGAACCCGCTGTTTGCGACCCGGGTCGGCGACCGCCGGTACAACGACAAGGTGCCCTCGGTGAGCGTGGCGGATTATCAGCGGCGCCATGCCGCCGAACGGGCGTTCCTCGACCGCTTGGGAGCGATCGATCGGGAAGGATTGGGGCCGGAGGATCGGATCAGCGCCGATATCTTCGAGCGTCTGAAGCGGGACCAGATTGCTGAATACGAGTTTCGCACCTACCTGATCCCCATCACCAACCGCGAGGGTTTTCACGTCTCTTTCGCCCAGCTTCCCGATCAGGTGCCGCTCAATACGGTCGCGGACTACGAGAACTACATCGCGCGCCTGGGCGCCTTCAGGCGTTACACTGAGCAGCACATCGAGCTTATGCGTCTGGGTCTGCGCGAAGGCTTCACGCTGCCCGGGATCGTGCTCGAGGGCTACGAGGATGCCATCCGGCCTCATATCGTCGAAGACCCCGGCGAAAGCCTCTTGTACGCGCCGTTCCAGGACTTTCCCGCTTCGATCTCCGCTGACGCTCGCGCTCGGCTGCGCGAGGCCGGCGCCCAAGCCATCTCCGAATCGGTGGTGCCCGGCTACCGTGCCTTCCTTGGTTTCATGCGCGAGGAGTACGTTCCGGCGGCCCGCGAGGAGATCGGCGCCGCGGCACTGCCGAACGGGCGGGCGTTCTACGAGCACCGGGTGCGGCGTTTCACGACTCTGGCGCTTCTTCCCGTTGAGGTTCATCGGATCGGGCTGGCCGAGGTCGAACGTATCCGCGCGGCGATGGAGAAGATCATCGAGGGCGTCGGCTTTGAGGGCGACTTCCAGAAGTTCGTCGAGTTTTTGCGAACCGACCCGCGTTTCTATACCGACAGCCCCGACGAGCTGATGAGTCGGACGAGCTACGTGTTGAAGCGGATGGACGGCCAGCTGCCACGCCTCTTTAAGACCTTACCGCGGCTGCCGTACGGGATCCGGCCCATCCCCGACTTCATCGCTCCGAAGACCACCACGGCCTACTACACGCCGGGCACGGGCGACGGAACGCGCGCGGGTTACTACAACGTCAACACCTACGACCTGGCCAGCCGGCCGCTTTACGAGGTCGAGGCGCTGTCGTTCCACGAGGCGGTGCCCGGGCATCACCTGCAGATCGCCCTGCAGCAGGAGATCGAAGACCTGCCCGACTTTCGGCGCTTCAGCGGGTTTACGGCTTTCGTGGAGGGCTGGGCTCTTTATTCCGAGCGCCTGGGGCGGGAAGTGGGCTTTTACACGGACCCTTACAGCGATTTCGGCCGTCTAAGCTACGAGATGTGGCGAGCCTGCCGGCTGGTGGTCGATCCGGGGATGCACTATCTGGGGTGGACGCGCCGGCAGGCGATCGACTTCATGGCGACGAACACGGCGCTCAGCCTGCACAACATCGTGGCCGAGGTCGATCGCTATATCGCCTGGCCCGGCCAGGCGGTGGCCTACAAGATCGGCGAGCT
>CAYGCC010000530.1:0-2016 GCA_964348165.1 uncultured Gemmatimonadota bacterium
ATCCTCCATAACCCAGGAGAACACGGCCCCGGCGATTTTTAAGGCTCCGGCGCCCACCGAGATCAACACCGGCCATTGCCAGTTCTCAAAGGCTGGCCTGGCCCAGGTGGGCGAGTTGAGAGCGGCGAACGAGCCGAGCCGCGCGATGGTGAGGTTGGCCCCGAAGGCGAAGCTCAACTCTTTCCCTTTGAACCACTTGGCGATGGCGGTGGTGACCGAGACGATCAGCGACTCCGCCCCGATCCCGAAGACCAGGCGCCCCGCCGCCATGATCCAGAACTCGCCCGTGACCGCTGTGATCACCGCTCCGACGAAGCAGAGCGCCCCGAACAGCAAGGTCGCCTTCTTGACGCCGATGCGGTCGATGATGATGCCGCCGATCAGCACCATGATGATGTTCGGGACGCTGTAGATCGCGTTGAGCGTCCCGATGTTCTTGTCGGAAAAGCCGAGTTGATCCTTCAGCAGGTCGGCGATCGGGCTCACTGCGTCGTAGACGTAGTAGTTGCCGAACATCGCCAGGCTGATGACGACCAGCACCGCCCAGCGATAGAACACGGGGGGCGCGGGCTTGAGCTCGGCGGTCGCGGATCGCGAGTCGTTCATGCGGGCATTTCCTTTGGAGGGCCGCCGGAGCGGCGGCGCTGGAGTCGCGGGCGGCTGATGGGCTCAGTGCCGAACGAGACGGGCGACAAGATGCAGCGTGGCCGGCCTCGAATCAATCGCGCGACCCGCGTTCCGCAAGAAGCTCGGCGTAGCTCCAGGCGTGGTGAAGGGCGAATCCGGCGAAGGAGGGGTAGGCGGAAAGCTCTTGCGAGGTCTCCGCCATCACCCGCTCGAGCGCCCCGGCGCCCAGGCGGTGAAAGGACAGCTTGTCTCCGGGAACGTGGACCCGTTGGCGGACCGGCCACCAGATGACTTGGTCGTCGTTCAGGCCCCAACCCCGCACCCAGGCGGCGACCGTCTCCTGCGCCAAACCGTCATCCGACGCCGGGAGCACAAAGAAAGCGGTCGAATCGCCCGCCGGCACCGCCAACACGATACGCGCGGACATCGCTTCTCTCGGCGGGAGCCCGGCCTGCGGCGCACCGACGAAATCGAACAGCTCTTCATCCGGCAGCGGCGCCGTCTCCAACCCGATCAGCACCCGCTTGCCACGCGCCGCCGCGTACTCGAGCTCGCCCTCGGCATGGCGGATGCTGCCGTCGGCTCCGAACGCGACCGTGCGGTAGTCCATGAGCGTGACGCCGTCCACCAGGTCGATCAAGTGCTGGCTCACCGGTTTCTCCACGCCGCCGAACTCTACGGTCACCGGCTCGTAGGTGTATTGGTCCGGTGCGTCGTACCAGAAGGGGATGTCGACGGCGAAACCGAGGTTCGCCTCACGGGCGCGGCGGGCGCTCTCGGCAACCAGCTCGAGATAACCGCGCAGAATTTCCTCGCGTCGCGCTCCGTTGAAGCCGGCCAGCAGGTAGGGCTCGATGTCGTGGTGAATCCCGGCGAAGCGTTCGGCCGGCAGCGAGCCCTCGTTGTATCGGATCACGTTGTCCACGGTGGAGAGCACCGCCGTGTGGTGCTGGGTCAGAGCGTAGTCCTTGAACCCGTCCAGCGCGTAGACTCGGATTCCCCAGCGCTTGAGCGCTGCCACCAACTCGCGCAGACGGCGGTCCGGCTCGATGAGGCCGACCGGCCGCTCGACGCCCTCGACGTCGACCAGCTGTAGGTAAACCTGGTCGAACCCCTCCGCGGTCAGGAGCTCGAGCAGACGCGCGCGTTTTTGCGGGTCGTCCAGTATCTCCCGGGTGTTCCAGACCCAGGTCGCTTTGCCCGGCGCACGGGAGCGCGCCGGCGTGGCTCGAGTCGGCGCGGCGGGCAGTGCCGGTGCGGTGACGTCGTCGATCACGAACGCGAGCCCGGTGATGTAGACCGTACCCACCCCCTCACCCACCGCTTCGAACACGACCGAGGCCAGCGACGCCCGGTCGATTCGCGCGGGGAGTTGGCTCAACGGAACCC
>CAYGCC010000531.1:0-9744 GCA_964348165.1 uncultured Gemmatimonadota bacterium
CGGTTTGCGCCCCGCCGTCGCGGGACCGAGATACGCTACTTCTTCAGCTTGCGATAGCCGACGAGAACGAGTAGCGCGCCGCCCACGGCTAACGCGAAGCTCCGGATATCGAAGCCCGAAACCCCACCAAACCCGACGGCCGAGCCGATGAACCCGCCGATCATAGCGCCGACGATCCCCAGAACCATCGTCATGACCAGGCCGCCCGGATCCTTGCCCGGCATGATCCACTTGGCCAGAGCGCCGGCGATCAGGCCGAAGACGATCCATGCAATAATTCCCATCTCTTCTTCTCCCGTGCTCCTAAAGTGAAGGCCTCAGCTTCCCTATTGCCTGTCCTGAACGACACAACATGCAGCACCACCGCCGCGGGGGCAACGTGGCTGGCGATATCAGTCGGCTGTTGCGGCGGCCGGTCCGCGGGCGTGTGTCCCCCCGAAGTCAGGAGAGAAAAGAGAGGACGATCGAGATGGCGATTAGAAGGACGATGATCCACTCGAGGACCTCCAGGCGGTTTACGGACGCCTCATCGGTGAGCTTGGCATAGATGCTGTCGATCGTCCCGAGTTTGCGAATCGTCGAGGCATCCCACGCGGCCAGCCGCAACCGCTGGGC
Source organism: uncultured Gemmatimonadota bacterium (assembly GCA_964348165.1). GTDB lineage: Bacteria > Gemmatimonadota > Gemmatimonadetes > Palauibacterales > KS3-K002 > CAYGAJ01. Next base: position 616 of record CAYGCC010000531.1, read on the forward strand.
GGTAAGTCCGTAAACACGGCTCAGGTATTCTTCGCCGAACACCTTCAGCGCGTTGGAGACCCGCTCGAACAGAATCGCGCCGTCGACCTGAAGACGCGCGATCTGTCTCACGTCCCGTCGGTAGAAACGCAAAGTCGAAAGCCAGCGCCAGCGCCGCCGCGAAACGATGGCGTAGGAGCGTTCCAGCGCCTCGTCCAGCTGTCGATCAAGGAATCGCAGCTCCAGCAGCTGCACGTTGGCAAACTCGATCACCGTACGCAGGTCATCCACGTCTTGACCGTAGAGGAAGGCGGCGTTCCAGTCCAGGACGGCGAGATCCGAGGGGCTGAAGGCGATTCGCATAGCCAGGGCGTCGGCCACTTCCTGCTGTGAGAGCGGTCCGCTCTCGGCGCGCAGCATTCGGGCGATCTCCGTCGCGTGCAATTCGCAGATAGCCTCAGGGGAGAGCGGGCTCTCGAACTCCTCCACGTGAAAGACAACGTAGTCTTCAACAACGTCGGCGATCTTCAACTGAGCGTCGCCGCCCGGCAGCACGTCGAGGAAGCTTTCGACATGTCGTCGAGCCTGACTCGCCAGTTCCTTGCTGTCGTAGATGTCGCTACCCAGTCGAGCCAGCTCGGCCAGCGAGCCGTCGAACGGGATCGTGTAGGTGACGGTGATCGCGCCGAAGTCGTAGATCACAACATCGACGAGCTCCCGGCTCTTGTGGCCGCCCACCGTGACCGGATCGGCCCGCAGCGTGATCGCCAGCGGCGCGGGCCGATACTCGAAGTACTCGAGGGCTCGGCGCTTCCGGTCCATCAACTGGCGGTGCGTGGCGGTGATTGCTCGCCTTTCGCTCTCACCCAGGTCGATGTAAGGGGCGACATCGTAAGCGAACAGCGCCAGACACGCGCCATTGCGGACGCGAGGGCTCGCCTGCTCGACTCCGGCCGGGCGATTCATATTGCCGCGCCGCTCGCCGAGTTCGGTCGGCGGGTCGGGGTCATCGTTGGCCCGGGAGATAACGGGACGGCACCGGTGGCGCGTCGCTGCGCCCGTCGAACATCCACGAAGTGATCCACCAGCGCTGGCCGTCATGGTACAGCTGAATGCTGTTGATCCCGCGTCCGCCGACCGGCCCTTCTCGCGCCGAGCTCCATTCGTAGGTGCTCCAGACGTGGGCGATTGCGCCGTGGATTTGTGTCTGGCGATGGATCTCGTACTCGAAGAACCCTCGCTCGGCCAGGTCGGCCGATCGCTGGTGAAAGTCGCCCAAGGTCATCACCTGTGCGCGGGGCCGGCCATCCTCGCCGTTCCCCACGATCAGCACCTGCGCCTCCGGCAGGTGTAAAGAGCTGTCGCGGGCCCAATCGCGCGGCTGGCCCGCCGGTCCGGAGACCACCTCATAATAGGCTCGGATGATGCCGTCCAGGGTGTTGACGTCCTCCGGGCGGGTGACGGTCTGTCCCAGGAGCGAGGTGTAGGCTCCGCAGCTCATCCCCAAGACAACGGCGACCTGTACGTGTCTGTGCATGCGAGTGGCCTTCGGGTATCGTCGCGGTTCTCCCTGGCGCGGGTGTCGCAACCCTGCGAGACCGCTTGACATCAGCACATTCAACCGGTCTACCGGTCCCGCGAAAACGCCTCGATGGCGCGCTGCGCTCCCTCGACGCGCGGCCGCAGCTCGGGATCCGCCTCCGACCACAGCTCCACGAAGGTGGACAGGTGACGGAGCGCAGCGGCTGTGTCGCCGAGGGCGAGGAAGGCGCTCCCCGCGCGTTCGTGCGCCAGCGGGCGCAAAGGACCGTAGATGCCGGGGTCGCGGAAATCTAGCCCGTAGGTGCGGGTCAACGAGTCGTACTGCGCCGCTGCCGATTCCCATTGTCCGAGGGCAGCGTAGGTGTCGGCCAAGAAAAGGCGGCTCGGGTAGTGCAGGTTGCCGTGCTCTCGAGACCGCGCCCGCCGCAGGTGCTCGAGGCTCGCCTGCGGACGGTTCTCCTGCAGAGCGATCACCGCCCGAACCTGATCTCCGATTCCCGGCGGACTCAGCCCGAGAGCCAGCGCCAGCGAGTCCATCCGCGCCAGGAGCGCGCGAGCTTCCGAGAGGTTGCCGGCCACCGCATACCCATTGGCCACGTACCCGAGAGCCCAGTACTCGAAGATCGGCGCGGCGCCCAGGTCCGGCGGCGGACCCAACTTCTCCAGCAGCGGCAGAACCCGCTCTGGGGCGCCGGCCGCCAGCGCCGCGTACACCGCGACGCGCAGCGCTTCGTAGGGAAAGGGACGCGAGCCGAACTCGATCGCCCGGTCGGCCGAGGCTTCGGCCAGAGCCAGCGCGCCCTCGGCCCGCCCGTACATGGCGCTGACGGAAGCCTGCAGCCAGCGACCGTAGGCGCGGGGGAACGGCCATTGACTCTCGACCATGCCGCGGGCGACCTCCTCGACGCGATCGAAGTCGCCGGCGTAGTACGGATTCATGGCCCGCGTCGACCAGGTGATCCATGTGTTGGGGAAGGCCTCGGTCAGGCGTGCCAGCGCCGAGTCGGCCGCCGCGTGCCGGCCCAGCGTCCGCTCGGCGCTCGCCAGGTTCAGGAGATTGATGGCGCTCTCGCGCTGGACGACGGCGCGCCGGTAGAGATCACGGGCCTCCTCGTAACGACCCATCCGTTCGTAAACGTCGCCCAGGTTGTTGATGGCGGCGGTCAGGTCGGGATAGCGTTCGACGGCCAGCCCATAGTAGTAGGCCGCCGAATCGAGCCGTCCGCGGTAGGCGTGGAACAGCGCTCCGGTCATAAAGCGCTCGCGCTGGATGAGGCGCTGGCCAAAGCGATGCGCCATCTGGACGTGGGTATGGCCAGCGACAGGATCACCCGTGTTGCTGTACCAGATCCCCAGCGCCCGGTGCGCCGCAGCGAACCCGGAGTCGATCTCCGCCGCTTGCACGCCGAGTGGGATCGCCTCGACCTGGTATCCGGCCAGGGCCAGCTCTCGTGCGCGCGCGTACAGTTCCAGAGCTTCCAGCGATGCGGTGGTCACGCTGGGTAACGGCGGTGCCCGCCGCAGGCTTCCCAGCGACTCGCCCAGATGTCGGCGCACCAGTCGCACCAGACGCTCCACGGCGCCGATCACCTCGCCCTCGCTCGCCGCTGTGTCGCGTAGACGCACTGCGGCCACGCCCGTGCTGGCCTCGAGGATGCGCGCCGTCAGTTGGTAGCCGCTGCCCAGCGGCGCCACTCCTCCGGCCACCACCGCCGGATAGCCCTCGCGCCGCGCGACCTCGAGTGCGACCTCGGCATCGAGCCGCACGTCCGCGTCCAGACGCATCCGCTGGAAGACCTCGCGAAGCTCACTCTGATCGACCACGCGCAGGTAAGGCGAACCGTCCAGATCGGTCAGGATCGCCTCACGCACGGCGAGGCCGAGGGCGGCCTCGTCGGTCTCGTTGTCGAACTCGGCGACGACTACGCGGTCGTTGGCGCTGAAGAAATCGGCGGCCTCGGCTCTGAGCACGAGTCCGGGAAAGGCGAACAGTACCCAGCCGACGGCGACGACGCCCAAGACAGCGACCAGCGACACACCGGCCAGCGCCAGGTTTCGCCAGGTGAAGAATCGTCGTGCGCCTGGCTCGTCGCGACGTCCGGGCGCCTCTGCGCCCTCGACGGCGCCTGATGGCTCGACCTCGGTCGCTTCGACTCCGGCGGTTTCCCGGACGAACGCGGCCCAGAGCACGATGGGGACCAGAAGTATGAAGAGCAAACCCGCCAGGCCCGGCACCCAACCGGGCAACGACAGCTTTTCGGTGAGGGCGCGGATCGCATGGTAGGCGATCCAAGCGCTCAGCAGGTAGACGCCGAGGACCAGCCAGAGGGTGCGACGGTTTATCCGGGGGTCCACGCCCTCCTGGACGAACGCCGTGGCCAGTACCAACGGCAGGAGGATGATGAAGAGGGCGACGGCGAAAGCGGGGAACCAGTCGGGAAGTACCAGACCTTCGGTCAGGCTCTGCACGATCTCGTAGCCGACCCAGGCGCCGGCCAGGTAGGCGCCGAGCACCTGCCAGAGGGAGCGCCGATGGACCTCGTTGACCAGCCGTTTGAGACTCGACATCGCTTCCCCGCGACGGCGGTTGGGGCCTCGGTTGCGACTCTCCCTATGACTTGACCCCAAAAAAGATGCGCGACGGCCGGCCGCTGGGCAAACCGGTGTTCGGTGAACCCAGCGGTTGCCGACCGCGCGATCATCGACGCATCTTCGACCATGCCCGGATCCCCGCACTCAGCGTCCGGAACGCGACTGACGCGAACCATGCTGGCCTAGCTCCCCAGCGGCGGCCGCAATCGAAATGCTTCCCACCCACTCTCCGCCTGGCCGTCTGCGCCAGCTTGCCCGACTGCACCTGAAACTCGGCACGATAGCTTTCGGCGGACCTGCGGCTCACATCGCGATGCTCGAGGACGAGGTCGTGGCGCGCCGCGGCTGGATGACCCGTGAGCACTTTCTCGACCTGGTTGGCGCCACGAATCTCATCCCGGGCCCCAACTCGACCGAGATGGCGATGCACGTGGGCTACGAGCGCGGTGGCCGGGCTGGCCTGTTCACCGCGGGCGCCTGCTTCATTCTCCCGGCCGTGATCATCACCGGGGCGCTGGCCTGGGTCTATGCGCGCTATGGCACCACGCCCCAGCTGGCGCCGTTCCTGTCCGGAGTGAAGCCGGCGGTGATCGCGGTCATCCTCGGGGCGCTCTGGCGCTTGGGGCGGACGGCGGTAAAGAGCTGGCCTCTCGCCGTTCTCGGCGCCGCTGTGGCCACCGCTACACTACTGGGCGTGAACGAGGTGGTCGCGCTCTTGGTGGGCGGCGTGGCTGGCGCGGCAGGGCTCCGCGCGCTGGCGCCGCGGCGCGGCGCCCTACTCGCACTCCCCCCGCTGCGTCCCGACTTCGCTGGAGCGGGCTCGGCCACGGCGCTGGGCGCAGCCCTGGCGGCGGCAGGCGTCTCGCTGTGGAAGCTGGGACTGTTCTTCTTGAAGGTGGGCGCGGTGCTGTACGGAAGCGGATACGTGCTGGTCGCCTTTCTGGAGGGCGACCTGGTTGAAGGCTACGGTTGGCTGACCCAGTCTCAGCTGCTCGACGCGATCGCGATTGGGCAGTTCACACCCGGTCCGGTGCTCTCCACCGCGACCTTCATCGGCTACGTGATCGCGGGCGTGCCCGGCGCGGTCGTAGCGACGCTGGCGATCTTCCTGCCGTCATTTCTGTTCGTTTGGATCTTGAACCCGATCATCCCGAGGCTGCGCGCGTCACCGCTCACGGCGCTCTTTCTTGATGCGGTGAACGCCAGCGCGGTGGGGCTGATGGCCGCCGTGACCTTCACCCTGGCGCGGGCCACGCTCACCGACGGGACGGGTTGGCTCATCTTCGCGGCCGCAGCGATCCTGCTACTGCGCTTTCGGTTGAACGCCGCCTGGCTGGTCGTGGGTGGCGGTATCGCCGGCTGGCTGTTGACCGCCATGACTGCCTGATGGCATCAACGGCAGCGCACGCCGGTCGCCTCATCGATCTCGGGCCAGCGGAAGTTGGCGATGTCTCATAGAAAGCTCTCGGGTTGCTTGCCGCAGGGTGAACCGAGCTCACTGGCAGCGTCACGGAAGGAAGGGACGCGAGCGGAGCACGATCAACCACAAGCGTCAGCTGCGGTCGAGTCGTGCCTTGTGATGGCGTTCCTGTGAAATAAAAAAATAACTTCGGAAGGCGCTCAGACACCAGAGGGATAGTTTTGCCCACTTACTACTCGCAGATGTAACACACGCCGCCCCCTTCCACGAGCTGAGGAGCGTCCCGCTCAGCGTTCACCATACAGAGAAAACCGAACGGTTCCTCGGCGTTCGACGGGTTGCGGAACTGGTGCGGGTCGTTGGGAGCGATGTAGACCACGTCACCAAAACCCACTCTATATATGTAGCAGCCGAACTGCGTTTCTCCCTGGCCGCGGATCGGGATCACCACGTGCTCGTGCTCGTGCCGTTCCAGCGTGCTGTAGCCCCCGGGCGCAATCTCGAAGTAACGAACGTGGAATCGCTGCGACTCGCCCCTTTTGCCGGAGAGCTCGCGGCGCGTGATGCCTCTCCACGTCTCGGTCGTCTCTTTGTACGGTTCCAGGGGGACGTTTTTCCAGGTGAAGTCTCCCTGGTAACGGATGACTTTGCTGTGGTTCCCCGCGATCGGTGGGTGCGCCGGAGTCTTGCTGCTGGTCGTAGCCAAAGCCTCCTCCTCTTGCTCGAGTACTGCTTAACGCAACCTAATACGAAGTGCCAAGAGGGCCAGGGTCAATCCATTCGCCGGTCAGGCTCCGCCGCCGTACTTCCGCGCCGCCTCGGCGAAGCGAGCAAGGTGGTCGTCGCTCAGTCCGCCCAGCTCGAAGAGCGAGACCCCTGCGGCGCCGGCCGCGCCGGCAACGCGGGACGCTTCGGCCAGGTCGGCGGGCGGCAGACTGGGGATAAAAAGTCCGCTGTAAAGCGGCGTGCGCGCCGGTAGGGCGGCCACGCCCTCTGCGGTGGCCGCGCCGATCCATGCCAGGTCTTCCTCATAGAAGGTGTGGTAGAGCATCGGAAAGAAGGCATCGAGCGGCCATTCGTCCCAGGCCTGGCGTACCAACCGTCGGGCCAACGCCGGGGTGGGGAATACGGCGGCGCTAATCGGTTTGCCTCGCGAGTGCACAGCTTCGGCCAGAATCTCAACCAGCCCGGTGACGCTGTCCCAGCGGAACTTGCGCCAGGCCAGATCGTCGGTCGGGTTGGGCAGAGCGAGCGGATCGTTTAACGTCTGATGCCGGAACGTGGCGCGGCAGACGTCGCAGTAGCAAAAATCGAACTCCGGGTGCTCCCGGTCCTGGACCAGGCCGTACTTCTCCCAAAGGCCGACGGGCAGGATCACATCGGAGTGGCGGATGTAATCGAGGTGTACGCCGTCGATGCTCGAGTCGTTGGCGACGCGATCGACCACGCCTCTCAGATACTCGCGCACGCCGGGGCGGGTGGGGCAAAGCCACTGATAGTAGCCCACGTAGGGCGGATGCTCGAGGCTCGAGTCGCCGTTGCGGCTGACTGTGAACCACTCCGGGTGGTTGTTCTTAACCCAGTCGTCACCGCTTCGGTTCAGCACCCAGATCCAGCGGTGGCACTCGAGATCCTCGGTGTGGGCCGCGACGGCCAGCTCGCTCACCTCCTCGTCGTTACCCGAGACGAGCACGCCGTGGATGCCCGCCGCGCGCACCCGAGCGAAGCGGCGACGCCATCCATCCGCGTTCAGGTCGGCGCTGCCGTGAACCCACGCCCAGTTCTTCGCTCTACGACGTGGATTCGCCCGCGTTGAGCAGGCGATCGCCGTGGAAGACAGGCTCATGCCGACCGCCGACTTGGCCGTCGTTGCCAGGAACTCTCTTCTCTTCACATTTAGTCTCGCGCTGCCGGATCACCGGCCTGAAGGAGGTTGTGCGCTGTCGTCGACCTGAGAGCTGAACTCGACGATCCCCCACATCTCCGGCAGGTGCATGTTCACCGCGCCCTGGGGAGACCAGACCCAGTTGTGCTCGGGGAGTGGTTTGCCTGTAGTGGGGTCGCTCCGTTTCTGGTAATGGCCATCGACGACCTCGACCGGCCACTCCACCCGTGAGAAGTTGATACGCCACGCCTCGCTGTGGCGCGGGAACCGGCCATCGGGCGCATGCGCCGCCAGCGCGCTCCAGGGAATCGCCAATTCCACGGTCCAGCCGGCATCGGTGTCGGTTGGGTCGTTGAGCGTGCCGTCAATGAAAACGGCGGCCCGCAGGCCGTCGATGTCCCAGGCGGAGTTGGCGGTTCCACCGTCGCGATACGGTTTGGCGAGGAAGAGATCCCAGACCGTGCCCAGGGCGTTGATCTCCAGCTCGAAGTAGTTGTAGGTGTCGCCGTCCGGGTCGATGAACACCTCGAAGTCGTTGTCCTGGTAGATGACCGCGTCGCGCTGCGTGAGTGTGGCCCAGACGTGCGGCTCCTCTAGCTCAGCTCCGATGTAGAAGTAGCGATCGTCCCAGAGCATCTTGACCCGCGTGCGCCAGGAGGGCGGAGGTCGGCGATCACCCTCGATGTCGACGAACGGCTCGCTCCAAGCCGCGGCACGCCAGGCGGCCTCGGTAAGCCGGCCGTCTATGTGGGGTGATTCGGGCGTCCGGTAACACAGATAGCTCCGCGCTTCATCTGGCATGCTGCGGACAGCGGGCGGTTGTGGGTGAGCCGCCGCCACGGCCCACCACAGGACGACGATCGAGGTTCCGATATACGGGTTAGCGTTCATAGCGCGGTACATCCAAGCGCCGAAGCAGAGCCTGGAAGCGGGGCTCATCCCGGATCAGGTCGAACGCCGGCTCCCACACCAGCGCCACGTCCCCAAGCCCCCGGCCGTAGAAATCCTCCATCAGGCCGATCGCCCGCCCGCCCTCGCCCAGCAGGGCGCTAAACATCGCCAGGATCGCCTTGCTGCCCTCCGGCGTGTCGATCAGCCTTTGCCCGGACGCAGCGGCCCGAAGCGCGGCGGCCTTGCTCGTCGGGTCGGCCACCGCCCGCACCAGCCCCGCCATCACGTCTGGATCGGCTCCGACCAGTTCGGCGGTCCGGCGCGCGTGGACCTCAGCCTCGGCGTAGCGCGAAGTGAGCAGGTAGAGCCAGTAGAGCCGGAAGTGTGCGAGCATGAACGTGGGATCCAGCTCAACTGCACGCAGCAGCTCGGCCATGGCCTGGTCGTATTGCCGCGCGTATGTGAGGTGCCAGCCGAGCATGACGCGTTTGTGCGGTGACAGCGGGTCGAGGTCACGAGCGCGCCGTGAGTACTCCACTGCCTCCGTCCAGCGGCCCACCATGGCCAACCATTGAGCGAACTGCGAGTTGGCCTCGACGTCATCGGGTGCCAACTCGAGGGCGCGATGGTACGCGCGGAGCGACTCGTCCCAATCGCGGCGGTCGCGCCGGACGTTGGCCAGCGCCGTGTGCCCCTGAGCCAGACTGCTGTCCAGGGCGAGCGCCCGACGCGCCGTCGCCTCCGCCTTGGCGAGCGCTTGATCGAACGACGCCAGTCCGTAGTAAGGGAGCAGCCCGTACGCCTCGGCCAAACCGGCGTA
>CAYGCC010000532.1:0-6940 GCA_964348165.1 uncultured Gemmatimonadota bacterium
GCGTCTATCACTTGACCGGTCGCGCCCTCCGACTGCTTGAAGGATCGAGAATGCTCGACGCCGTGGCGGAGCGCGACCGCTCGATCCTGCGGCTGGCCGGTCTGCTCCACGACATCGGCCACTATCCGTTCAGCCACGCCCTGGAGGAGCTGGAGACGGGATTGGTCCCGGCGGACCACGAGCAGCTGGCCGGGGGTTTTCTCGGCGATCCAGATGTCAGCGCCGCCCTGGCGCCGCTGGGCGCCGAGTCCGTCGAAGAGATCCACCAGCTCATCCTCGGGCGCTCGCTGAGCCCGCTACAGGGATTGGTCTCCGGCTCGCTCGACCTGGACAAGATCGAGTATCTGACCCGAGACGCCCATTTCTGCGGCGTCCCGTACGGTGAGATCGATGTGGACCGGCTGTTGTACGCCTTGCGCTTGCTGCCGGACCCGCGGACCGGCGGTTTGGAGGTCGGCGTCTCGGTGCAGGGGATCGCCGCTCTCGAATCGCTGCTGTTTGCCAAGTACCAGATGTTTCGCAACGTCTACTGGCACCACGCCGTCCGCGCCGCCACCGTCACCTTCCAGCGCCTCATGCGTGAAGCGCTCGCCGACGGCTGGGCCACCCACGATCATATCGTTGGCCAGGGCGACGAAGAGCTGCTCAACGTGCTGGAGTCGCTGGCCGCGAAAAGCGACTCGGAGAGCGCCCGCCGGGCGTGCCAGCGGTACTTCCCTGCCCTCCGCCACCGACGCCTACCCAAGCGCGCCGCCGAGTGGCGGGGCGACGCCATCTCCGAGGCGCTGGGTCGGCTGGGCCGCGAGGTGGCGCCCTGGTTTCACCAGCGGCCCGAACTGCGGGCGGCGCTGGAAGATCTTCTAGCTGTGGAACTGGGGTTGGAGCGGGGCAGCCTGCTGCTCGATTACCCGGCCAAGCCGGGCATGTTAGAGCTGGACATCTTGATGGAGGGGCGGGATGGGGTGGTCCAACGTCTCACACCCGCGGGCCGTGCGGGTCTGATCGACCTGCCGCGGCTGGGCCGCGACCTTTATCACGCGGCCCGGGTGCTGCGCGTCTTCACCTGGCCGCGGATGGAGCTGAAGGACTTGGACCGAGTGCTCGAGCTGCTGACGGCGCCCGAGCGGCAGATCGAAGCGTGGGTCGGAGGCGGCGCGTCCCGGGGTGTAGGCGAATCAGGCTCGGTGGCTAGCCGGTGATCTTCACCAGGAGTGCGGTGACGTTGTCGAGGCCGCCCGCCTCGTTGGCCGCCTCGATCAGAGCGTCGGCGATCTCCTGCAGGTCGTCCGTGCGCTTCTCGAGAATGTTGCGAATCTTGGGGTCGGGCACCATCCCGCTCAGCCCGTCCGAGCAGAGCAGAAACAGGTCACCCGGCTTCGTTTCCGCTCCGTAGCTGTCCGCCGCCACCGCGTTGTCGGTCCCGACGGCGCGGGTGAGGATGTGGGAGAGGGGATGATCGCGAGCCTGTTCGGGCGTCAGGGCGCCCCGATCCACCTGTTGCTGCACCACAGTGTGGTCGCGGGTGATCTGCCGAAGCTCACCCTCGCGAAACAGGTATCCGCGGCTGTCGCCCACCTGGTCGATCACGTAGCCGTCCTCGGGCACCAGCGCCAGGAGCGTCAGGGTGGTCCCCATCCCCCGCTTTTCCGGCTCTTCCTGGGCCCGCTCGAGGATCCGGTCGTTCGCCTCCTCGATCAGCTCGAGCATACGCTTCTTGAGGTCGGGACCCCGCAAGCCCTGCTCTATCGCCTCGCCGACCCCGGGCCCCACCGTCTCGGTGACAATCTGGCTCGCGACCTCGCCGGCGACGTGGCCCCCCATGCCGTCGGCCACGATGAACACACCTCGCTCCGCATCAGCGAAGAGCGCGTCCTCGTTGCCCTGTCGGACCTTGCCGACGTCAGTCCTGCCCGCGTATGCCCACTTCATCTCACCTCCGAAAACTAGGTCGGGGCGTCACAAACTAGTCATGGGCCCTTTGGGTTGTCCATGTCTCCGGTGCCGATCGCTCACCCCCGACGCCGCCTCAGGGCTGCCGGCCCCAGCGCCGGGTGGAAGAAGCCCCGACTCGCCTTGCGGAACCCCGGGGCCAACCGTCAGGTTCAAGACCGGCATGGCGAACGGCAACAGGGACACGCAGCAGAAATGTGGCGCCGAACCCCAAGGGCGCGGGCGCGGCGAACCGGCCCCACAGGTGCCGCTCGTGTCGCTCGATTACCTCTGGTTCCAAGTCGCCGGAACCGTCTGCAACCTGCGCTGCAGCCACTGCTTCATCTCGTGCTCCCCTGAGAACCACAGCTTCTGGTTCCTCGACCTGGCGACGGTCCGCCGGCATCTCGAGGAATCGCGGGGTTGGGGCGTGCGGGAATATTACTTCACCGGCGGCGAGCCGTTTATGAACAAGGATCTGCTGGTGATGCTGGAGGAGACGCTGGCGCTCGGGCCTGCCAGCGTGCTCACGAACGCGACCTTGATGCCGGAACGGACGGTGCGCCGATTGGCCGAGATCGAGGCCGCCTCTCCCTATTCGCTGGAGATTCGGGTCAGCCTCGACGGTCCGTCTCCCGAGACCAACGATCCGATCCGCGGCCAGGGCACGTTCGACCGGGCGATGGCGGGCGTGCGACGCCTGGTCGAGCACGGCCTGCTCCCCATTATCACAGCCGCGCAGGTCTGGGAGCCCCAAGACGACGAGAGCGTCTATCGTCGGTTCGTCGAGGCTCTCAACAAAGTCGGTTACGAGCGGCCGCGAATCAAGATCCTCCCGTCGCTGCACATCGGCCGCGAGGCGCTTCGCTCACGCGGCTACTCCGAGCTCGAGATCGTCAGCTCCGCCATGCTGAACGGCTACGAGATCACCCAGCTCCTCTGCTCGAGCGGGCGAATCGTGACCAGCCGCGGCATCTACGTCTGTCCCATCCTCATCGACGCCCCCGACGCACGGCTCGGTGACACGCTGGAGGAGGCGGACCGTCCCTTCGCCTTACGCCACCAGGCCTGCTACACCTGCTGGGTGAACGGCGCCATCTGCACTAACCTCGCCGGTATCGGAGGGGGGCCGTGACGTCGGCTGCGGACCCACGTTCCTACCGGCGCATCGCCGCCTTCGGTGGCGTCTACTCGAACCACCTGGCTCTGCGTGCGGTGATCGACGATGCCCGGCGGCGCGGCGCCGAGGCGGTGTTTTGTCTGGGCGACCTGGGCGCCTTCGGGCCCCGCCCCGACGAAGTGTTCCCGCTGCTGATCGAGAACGGCGTGCACACGCTGCGGGGCAACTATGACGACTCCATCGCCCGCGGCCTCGACGACTGCCAGTGCGGCTACACCGATCCACGGGACAACCACTTCGCACGCATCTCGTACCGTTACACCTTCGAGAACACCAGCCCCCGCTGGCGCGACTGGATGAGCGGGCTGCCGACCGAGCTGAGGGTGCGCCTCGGCCCCCACCGGGTGCTCATGTGCCACGGAAGCCCGCGTCGCATGAACGAGTTTCTCTGGGAGTCCACATCGCCCGACTTCTTCCTCGAACGGCTCTGCCGCGATCACGAAGCCGACGTTCTGCTCTGTACCCACACGGGGTTGCACTGGAGCCGTCGTCTGCCCAGCGGCCGACTGGCGGTGAACGTGGGTGCGATCGGACGGCCGGCCAACGACGGTCGTACCGAGGTCTGGTATGCGCTCATCTCTTTGACTGGCGCAGACGCGCCCCCATCCGCTGCATCGTCACCGCCGGACGTCGAGCTCGTACCCGTCGCCTACGATCACGCCAGACTGGCCCAGGAGATGGAGGGGCAGGGCCTACCTGACGAGTTCATCGAAACCATCCGTTCTGGCTGGTGGACGACCTGTACCGAGGTGCTGCCGTTGAAGGAGAGGCGGCGCGGCCGCTTCTAATCCTCCGACTGCGGCCCCGTGACTCTTCGGGGCTGTTGCGGCTCATCTCCGCGCACGATAGTCTCCGCGAAACTGCAACGCCGTGGAGGACTCTCAAAATACGGGGATGGGTCCGCCCTACGGCCATAACCGACGACGGACTGAGATGACCAGACTCCAATCAACCGTCTACACGATTCTCATCGCCCTCGGCTCCGCCGCCTGTGTCGGCGAGCAGCGGAGCGCTGAAGAAGGAGGATCCATGGATCGACCCGGCGGGCCGCCTGCGGTCAGCGGCGACACGGTCACAGCCGCTTCGGGCCTCAAGTACATCGTGATTCAGAAAGGCGCGGGTTCCGCGCCGGCAGCGGGCCAAAGCGTGAGAGTACACTACACGGGCTGGTTCACCGATGGCCGTAAGTTCGACAGCTCGGTCGACCGCGGCGAGCCGTTCAGTTTCCCTCTGGGTCAGGGACGCGTGATCCGCGGCTGGGACGAGGGCGTGGCGATGATGCGCGTGGGCGGAAAACGCCGCCTGATCATCCCGCCGGAGCTCGGCTACGGGGCACAGGGCTACCCGGGCGCCATCCCACCCAACGCAACTCTCATCTTCGACGTGGAGCTTCTGGGCGTGGAATGAGGCGGCGCGAGTCCGTCCGGATGGGGGTTGGATCAATGGCGGGGGCCGATTGAGCGACAACGGGTGGTACGCGCTTCGCTGCCATGGCCTCGTCAAACGCTACGGCGATGTCGTGGCGGTGAGTGGCCTCGACCTCGAGGTGTTCGCCGGCGAGTGCTTCGGGCTGCTTGGACCTAACGGCGCCGGCAAGACCACGACGGTCGAGATTCTCGAGGGGCTGCTCGAGCCGGATTCTGGGGACGTGGAATTGCTCGGCATGCGCTGGGGGGAGGACGACCGCGCCCTACGGCAGCGACTCGGCGTCCAGCTCCAGGAGACGCAGCTGGCCGAGAAGCTGACGGTGGAAGAGACGTTGCGCCTCTTCCGCAGCTTCTTCGACCACGGCCGGAGCGTCGAGGACGTCATGCAGATCGTCGGGCTCCAAGAGAAGCGCAACGCCTGGGTCTCCAAGCTCTCGGGTGGCCAGCAGCAGCGGCTGGCGGTGGCCACGGCGCTGGTCAGCCACCCCGAGCTGCTGTTTCTCGACGAGCCGACCACCGGCCTCGATCCCCAATCGCGGCGGCAGCTCTGGGATCTCATCCTCGAGTTTAAAAAGATCGGCGGCACCGTCCTCCTGACCACGCACTACATGGAAGAGGCGCAGCGACTCTGCGATCGTGTCGCCATCATCGACCACGGCCGCGTGATCGCCCTGGGAACCCCCAGCGAGTTGATCGCTGCCCTGGGCGCCGAGCACGTCGTCGAGTTCGACCTGGAGAACGGCGACCAGGCGCCCGACGCCTGGTTGCGGCTGGTGCCCGGCGTCCGCGACGTGCGTCGCGAGCGCGAGGGAATTTTCTTGACCGTCAGCGAGGTCCACCGCACGGTGCCCGCCCTGCTCTCCGCTCTGCAGGAGCGGGGCATGGCGTTGTCGCGCCTGACCACGCACTCGGCCACCCTCGAGGACGTTTTCGTTGCCCTCACAGGCCGGCACCTGCGGGATGGCTAGTCTCAATCACCCCCTCCTCGAACTGACCCGCGCCCGACTGCTCGAGTTCGTCCGCGAGCCGGAGGCGATCTTCTGGGTCTTCGTCTTTCCCGTGCTCCTCGCCCTCGGCCTCGGCATCGCCTTTCGCAACCGACCGGCTCAGTCGCTGCATGTCGCGGTTCAGGAGGGGGACGGCGCCGCGACGCTGACCGAGGCTCTCGATGCCTCGCCGCGCCTCTCCGCCCGGCTTATGTCGCCGGAGGGCGCCCGCAACGATCTGCGCACCGGCAAACTCGCCCTCGTCGTGCTGCCCGGCGACTCGCTCACCTACCTGTTCGACCCGACCCGGAACGAGAGCCGGCTCGCCCGGCTCGCCGTGGATGATGCCGTGCAACGGGCCGCCGGCCGGCGCGACCTCCGATCCGTGCGTGAGCGCTACCTCACCGAGCCCGGCTCGCGTTACATCGACTTCCTCATCCCCGGTCTGCTCGGGCTGAATCTGATGGGCAGCGGCATGTGGGGGATCGGATTCAACATCGTGCAGGCCCGGCGCAAGCGCTTGCTCAAGCGCCTGCTCGCTACTCCCATGCGCAAGAGCCAATACCTGCTCGGGTTCATCCTCTCACGCTTCGTCTTCATGGTCGGCGAGGTGGGGGCCTTGATCGGCTTCGGTTGGTTGGTTTTCGGAGTTCGCGTACACGGCTCGTTCTTTGACCTCCTCATCATCGCCGTGATCGGCGCCCTGGCCTTCGCCGGCCTCGGTCTCTTGACCGCCAGCCGCGCCCGCACCATCGAAGGCGTCTCCGGGATCATGAATCTGGTGATGTTCCCCATGTGGGTGTTCTCCGGCGTCTTCTTCTCCTACGCCAACTTCCCGGACGCCATGCAGCCGTTCATTCAGGCCCTTCCCCTGACCCCGCTGATCGACGCCCTCCGCGCCGTGATGATCGACGGCGACTCCCTCGCCTCCAACCTCACACGCCTCGCCGTGATCGGCGGCTGGGGTGGCGTCAGCTTTTTGGCCGCCGTGCGGATCTTTCGCTGGAGCTGAGGCCGATGGTGGTGGTGGTGGTGGCAGCGCAGAAGCGTGATCCAGCATACATACGGATCCCCCACCCTCGATTCCCGGGACCCGCCATCGCGGGAACGACCGGGCGCAAGTTCTCTCTTGACAGGCAAATGGGGAGCCGGTACCTTGTGCGGCTGCCCACCCCTCGGTCCGTGAAACTTTTAGGCCATGCAGGTGTCTTAAGCGCCGGGCCCGACGGTGGGCGGAGGCTCTCGAGAGCGGTCGGGGGCCTAATGGGTAGTCTGGAGTACAAGTAGCGAGGTTCGAGCCGCGAGGTGGGGTCTGCCGAGATGATCATGGATCGGAATACTGCGAAGGCGAAGCGACTCGCCAGCCAGGCTTTGAAGAGCCGGGTGGCCGGGGATGATTCCGCCCTCGATCAGTACCT
>CAYGCC010000533.1:0-19302 GCA_964348165.1 uncultured Gemmatimonadota bacterium
CGGTACCTCACGGCAGCCTCCCCGGTTCGGAACCCAGGTAATAGGAAAAGCCCAACGCGCTCCGCCACTGCGTCCAATCGGTTTGCGCCGCATCCTCGCGCCGGTCATGGTCAAACCGATCCACCGAGAACCAGACCGTCCCGGTTTGCATGCGCCAGCGAGCGTCCCCCCCGAGGCTCCAAACGCGACCCTCGGTCACGCGGAACTCCTCGAGCTGCTGAAAAGCCGAGAATCGAGCACCGACCGACAGACGATCCCGCGGGCGCGCCGCGACGCGGACGTTGAACGAGTTGAGGGCCGCTCCGAACCCCCAATTGAACCAGTAACCGGCGTCGATATCCCACCGGACGCCCCAGATCGGCCGCCAGCTGGCATAGCCGCCCAAGCGCCAGTCGCGATCGGTCGTCGTCACCAGCAACGGGCTCTCCGCCTCGGTGTCGCCGTAGGCACGCCGCTCGACCTCGAACCGCACCGAAAGGTCGGAACGAGGCTGGACGGCGGTCGCCAGACCCCAACCGGTGTAGGCCACCGGACTGAACGCCACCCAGATCGTCTGGAGGCTGAAGATCGGACGATAGCGGAAGAGCCTTCCTTCTACGTAAACCCGAGGCGTGGCCTTCCAACCGACGGTCGCGCCGGCCTTGCCCCACCACCCAGTCGCCAGGTCATAATCGGCGTGGCCGAGGAGCGAGACCTCGGGTGATGGGTTATAGCTGGCCTCGAAGCCAAGACGCTCGCTGGAGATGCCCGAGCGGTCGGTCGGTATCTCCCGCTGATAGACCGCCGAGATCGAGGAGCTACGGGTGGGACGAGCGGAGCCGCGGAAACCGAACAGGTAGTTGCGCTCCAGTGGCTGGAAGAGTCCCAGGGAGGCGAAAGCATCCCCATCGATGGGCTCGGGGACGCCCCGCTCGAGACCCCAGCCTGCATAAAGCTCGCCCTCGATTCGCGCCCGCGGGTAGCGCAGAAGCAGCGAGCCCCCGTCGTAGCCATAGAACCCGAGCCCGCTCACCTTGTAGTCCCGCCCCACGCGGGCCCGGAAGTAGCTGCGGTCGAGCTCGAGGAAGGCGGCGAGCAGATCGAAGTTGTCGTCGGTACGAGGCCAGAAGTCGTCGCTCCCGAAATCGGTTCGAAATCGGGTGCTGACGTAAGCCCGCAGCCCCTCGACTCCCATCCCGAAGAAATTCAGGTCGAAGTCGAGGACGGAGGGGTAGGTACTCTGCACGCTGCCCGAGCGATAGAAGAAACAGTGGGTCGCTCCGGTCGTACACGTGACCAGCGTGTCACCGACCTGGCGTTGCCTGCCGCTGCCGCTTACCAACCCGATCGGTACGCTATCGAGCACGAGAGTCCGGCCTTCCACGTACTGCACCCGCGTGGTCACCCGTCCCCTCCATTGCACCGCGCCCTCCTGCGCGTGCAGGCTGGGCGCACCCCAACCCCACCCGACGCTCGCCACACCCAGACACACCACTCCGACTTGCCAGATCTGTAGCCGAACCCCGGCACGAGTCAGACAAAGGCCTGAGACCTTCAAGTTGTCCTCCTGACTCCCGGATTTGTGGTAGGCGCTAATCACCCAGTCCGACGCTCGGGCGCGGGCGGGGACGCCTACCCGCCCGCGTCGACTGAGCCTCAGAACATCTGGAGACCGCGTTTGGGCGCAGAGCCCATGGAGATCGAGCTGTAAGGCCGGCAGCGCCGGCGGTATCCGCTCGCTTCGCGCCACCTACGGCGACGCGAGCCGAGCCCTTGTGATCGACTCTACGGAGTCAGGTTATACGTGCTGATCAGAGCCTGAATCGACGCGTCCAGCAGGTCCCTCAGGAAGTCCGGGTTGTGGACCCCGTTGCCGCTGGTATGGTGCGCATGCCATTCGATGCCATCTGGCGTGCCGTCATCGTCCTCGTCGTCTCCCGCTATCCCCACCAAGATGGTCGATTCTACGAAATGCTCGCGCTCATGAGTCGCCGCGATCTGCGCGTTCCAGAACACCCCTTCAGCCACGGTAATCAGTTGGTCCCGCGGGTCGAACTCCAGTGTGTCGGCCGGATTCGCGGCGATCTGCGCCACGAGCCGCGGCAACAGCCCGGCGTCCTCCGGGAACGCATCCAAGATCACGTCTCCGTCGGTGTCCACCCAGAGTTGATCCAGCCGCATGTGGATGTCGGCCTGCAGGTCGGTGAATAGGGTTCGCGCAATAGACTCGGTCTGGTGGCAAGTGGCGCAAGCCCGGAAATCGCGATCGTTCAGCGTGCACACGGTGCCCGGCGGTTGCGGGATCCCCTGGGCATCCACGCAGGGGATCGCCTCGAAGGTGTGGCCACGGGCGTGGAAGACGAATTCGCCGGTCACCGCATCTTCGATCTCGACATCGACCACGTGACAGCTCACACACAGTTTCGCGTTGATCTGCGAGTTGCCGTGAGACGGGAGCGGCGGCGCTCTGAAGCCTGCCGGCAACCAGCCGATGCTCTGCTGTAACAACAGCAGGCCCTGCGCGGCATGGGCGCCGTGGTCCGATGGCGGCGTGCCCCGACGCGAGTGGCACCTGATGCAGAGATGGTCGCTGGACGGAATGCCCTCCGCGAGCTGAAAGTCGATGGGCGCACGCAGCTGGTGATCGTACTGGGATCCGTGGGCATCGTGACAGACGACGCAGAAGATCGGCTGGTTATTTGGCCCATCCTTTTCGATGTAGCTGCTGACCTCCAGGAACTTGCGCTCGAGCGCCGTCCTCCCTTCGTGGCACTCGTTGCAGGGCGCGCGACCCGCGAAGCCGCGGACGTTGGCGTGCGCCGACACGCTCCACTGCTCGACGAACGGGTTGTGGGTCCCCTGGTGGCACTCGCCGCACCCCGTCGTCGCCGCGGTATCCGGGACGATCGAGCAGAGCGGCGCCGTTTCATCACTCGGGTCGTTGACGTGCTCCCAACCCGAGCCGTGGCACGATTCGCACTGCACGTCCTGATAGCGGGCATCCTGAACCAGGATATAACCCGCGTCGCCCTCGATCGCGTTACCGCGCTCGTTGACCGTATGACAGGGCCAGCATGTGTCGGACACGACGTTGTCCCAAGCCGTCGAGTGCCCGTGGCCTTTCCACTGGCCCCAGAGCGTCGCGTGACAGTTGGCACACGCCGGCTTTCTCTCGGCTGGATCGCCGACGTAGCCGAGGAACCGGTTCACCGTCTCCGTGGGCTCGTCGAAGGGCGGCCGGTCGACGAAAACCGTCTCCTCATCGGTACAGCCGACCGAACTGCCCAGGAAGACGGCCAGTAGCACGGCTACCGGCAGGGCGGCCAGCAACTGATACGGCCGCTGGATGTTTGTGGCTCTGTACCTCACGACTTCGCCTCCAGAGATGGGTTCCCGACCGAAACGCGCGAGAGATGAACTCCGGAAACTGGTGTGTGCATCTTTTGGACCGGTGGTCCCCAAGCGACAAGTTTTTGTTGAGCAATAACTTATATCAATTGGCTCTGCCGCATTCGACGTCCCGAATGGGACAGATCGCCACGAAAGGGGGCTACTGTGCAGGGGCGGTTCTCAACGCTGATTCCCGCAGCGACATTATACCTCTCAGCTTCCCGGGACCGCAATACTTTTGCTGGCTCATCCCAGCCGTCTTCGTTAGTATTCGCCTTCGTTCCCTGCGTTCTGAGCTCACCGGTCAGCTGGCGAGGTCAGACCGATGTTCCGGACGTTCTCAGTCGCGCTGCTGCTGGCGACCGTCCCCGCTTTCGCGGCCTGCGGTACCTCGACCGTACCCCGTTTTTTCCCCGTACCCGAGGACGCGGAAAACCCGATCAGCCTGGAGTTCCGCGGCGCAACTCCGGCGGACGTCGTCCCGCTCGTGGCGCAGATCTGCGCCGACGCGGCGGTCCCCACCCTTCAGGTCGACCGGCGGCGCGGTTATGTGGAGACTCACTGGGTGGATATCGCCCAGTACACACGGCTGCGTCAGAACGACCTACCGGCGGAAGAGCGTCAGGTGATGTTGACCTTTGAGGTCGATGAGGGCGATCCGGGAGCGCGGACCGTCCTGATCTCGGCCATCTACCAGCCGCTGCGGCCCCCCGGCACGTCGCCCCGGCGCGACTCGCGCTACGACCGGCTGGTGCCGACGGACCACCCCGGTTATCAGCTCGCCCTCGAACTGGAGTTCAGGTTGCGGCAGGCGATAACCGAGTCGGGCATCTTGCTCGTTCGTGGAGGAGGCTGAGCGGAGCATGGTGCCGGCGGAGTCACGGCGGGTGAGAGGCCAGGGGTTGCTGCGGGCAGGGTGTGGAGCAGCGTATCCCGGGCCGAAGGAAGTCGCTCGCTTAGCGTTGGCCTCCGTCGGCGCTCTGAGTGACTATGTTCTTCCCCTCATTTTTGGATTTGTAGAGTGCCCGGTCGGCGTTGGCCACCAGGCCGTCGTAGTCCTTCCCATCGGAGGGGTAACAGGCCACACCTAACGATATCGTGGAGGCGCCGCACTTCTGGCTGGCCGCGACCTCGGACCGCAGACGCTCCGCCAGTATCCCCGCATCTTCCCGTTCGGTCTCGGGCAGCAGGATGATGAACTCATCGCCGCCCCAGCGGCAGAGTAGATCGCTCCCGCGCAATTGTGCCGCGATCGTGCGGCCGATGGCGGTGAGAATGTAGTCGGCGTGAACGTGGCCGAATTGATCGTTGATGTCCTTGAAGTCGTCCACGTCCGCAAAGACGATCGAGAAGGGACGCCCGGTCCGACTGCTGCGCTTGAGCTCGGCGGCTAGCGCCTCGCGGAAGCGCCGCGAGTTTCCCAGTCCGGTGAGCGGATCGGTCAGCGCTTGCTTTTCGATCTCGCCCTGAAAGGCGCTGAAATAGCCCTCCGCGATGGCAAAGAGGATCCGGTCGATGCAGCGGTTCAGCCGGGTCATCAGGTCGAAGAAGGGACGATCGCTGTCGCGGAAGACATCGCGCGAGGCCAGGATCATTGCCTGGCGCAACCGCATGTACGCCTCCAGCGCACTGGTCAGCGACCCTCCGGCCTGCACGTGCTTGGCAGCGATCCGCTGACCGATCTGCTGGTTGTCGCCGTCGGCGAGGAAGGAGCGATAGCTCCAGGGATCATTTAGCACCGAGGCGACGCCTTTGACCAGAGCCTCGACGTCCTGCTCCAGGTCGTCGGTGGGGAACGGCTCGCCGCGTTCCGACACACGCCGGCGGAAGGCTGTCGCCCAGCGCTCAGCCATCTGGTCGGTGTCGAGGGTAAGGGCTTCGGCGGCTTTGCCGAAAACCGCTTTACGAGCCCGCTTCGGGGACTTCGCCATCAAGCCTCGGTAGCGCGTTGCTCTTCAATCTGGCCGCGTTCGATTGCCTTCCGTGTCGGGCGGGGTCGCGGGACAGCGGGTCCGATTTTCGAATAGAACATGAGACTCATTAGCGGTCAAGGCGAGCCCGTTCCCCCAAACAGACCTTGAAGGAAGAGCGCGGCCCCGGCCGCGCTGGCGGTCATCAGCCAGTTTACGGCGTCGTTGTCGAGCCCCGGCACGCCGGAGGTCCGCGCCGCCCGCATCGGGCAGTCGGGGTGCCGGGCCACTTGCGGTGTGGCGCCGCAGGCGGTGCAACGATACTCGGCCTGGAGGGCAGCCCCGAGAACCGAATCGACGAGAGAGCCCAGAAAGCCGGCCGCGGCCACGGTGACCCACGAGGCCGCCGCGCCTGGAACCAGCCAGACGCCCGCCAGCCCCACGGCGAGGGAACCGGCCGCAGCGGCGCCCGTGCCCGGCAGCGATACGGCGCCCGAGGTGCCGGGCGGTTGGGGCCGCATCGTCAAGATCGAGCGTGGGCTCCCACCCAACCGCACCCCGATCTCGGTGGCCCAGGTGTCGGCGGCGGCCGCCGCGATGGCGCCAAGAAAGGCCACGGAAGCCGGCGCGTAGACGCTCACGAACGCCGCCGCCACAGCCGCCACCGAGCCGTTGGCCAGCACCTGGCGCGCGCCCCGCGCTCCACGCTCGCTGCCCGGCGGTACAGCCGAGAGGGCGCTGGACGTCACAAAGAACAGGACCAAAACGAACGCCGCGCCCAGCCCGGCGAAGAACAGCACCGTGCCGCCCACCAGGGTAGCGGCCACCGCCCCAGTCCCGGTCAGAGCCTTGAAGCGCCAGGCCGCCAGCGACACCGCCGCGGCCGCCGCCACTGCCAACAGCGCCTGCGTCGAGTGTCCCCAGCCGGTCTCGAGCATCCCTTCTATCGAACCCTCCAAAAGTCGGTGGCCTCGACCGGTCGACGCTTGCGACCGCGATGGCCGCGCTTATTGTCCGATCGATGCCCGAGGGACGCAACGACGCTCACACCTCCCGCCCCCGCTGGGGCCGGGTGTTTGCCGGTCCCCTTCTGTTTGCCGCGCTGCTGCTGACTCCCGCGCCGGACGGGGTCACGCCCGCGGGCCAGGCCACGCTCGCGCTGGCGTGCTGGATGGCGGTCTGGTGGCTAACGGTGGCCGTGCCCCTCGCCGTCACCGCGCTCCTTCCCCTGGTTCTGTTGCCCGCCCTCGCCGTCAGCCCACCCGATGCCGCCGCCGCCCCCTATGCCAATCCGGTGATCTTTCTGTTCATGGGCGGGTTCTTCATCGCGGCGGCCATGCAGCGCTGGTCGCTGCACCGGAGGGTGGCGCTGGCGTTGGTGGCGCGCACGGGGACATCGCCGCGGCGGCTGGTCGCCGGCTTCATGGCCGCCTGCGCCCTGCTCAGCATGTGGATGTCGAACACGGCGGCGACGCTGATGATGATGCCGATCGGCATCGCCGTCCTCAGCCTGGTCCAGCCTGCCAAGGGCTCCCACGACTCCGACCTCGGGGCGGAAAGCAGGGTCGCGGGCTTCGGCACCGCCTTGATGTTGGGGATCGCCTACGCTGGCTCGATCGGTGGCGTGGCGACCCTCATCGGCACCCCACCCAACGCGGTGTTGGCCGCGATGGCGGATGAGCTTCTCGAAGTGGAGGTGTCGTTCGCGCGCTGGATGGCGATCGGCCTGCCGGTCGCCGCGGTGATGCTGGTCGCCTGCTGGGCTCTCCTCTGTTTCCTGCTCTTTCGTCTTCCCGGCGTGCCGCTGGCGGGCGCCGCGGGCGTGCTGCGCGGCGAGCGTGAGAAGCTAGGGCCCTGGCACCCAGCGGAGCGGGTGGTGGGCGTCGTCTTCGCCGCGGCGGCAGTCGCCTGGATTATGCGGGCGCCGAAACAGATCGGCGCCGTCACCATCCCGGGCATCCAGACTTTGCTCCCCCAGGTCGGGGACTCGACCGTCGCCATCGCCGCGGCACTGCTGCTCTTTCTATGGCCGACCCGCGACGCAGATGGCCGCCGCACCACCGTGCTTGACTGGGCGCACGCGCGCTCCATACCGTGGGATATCCTCGTGCTTTTCGGAGGCGGTCTTTCTCTCGCCTCCGCGTTCCAGTCGACCGGTTTGACGGAGTGGCTGGGTGGCGAGCTGTCGGTGCTGGCCGGGTACCCGGATCTCCTGATCATCGCCGCGGTCGCCGGTCTGTTCGTGTTCGTCACCGAGATCACCTCGAATACCGCCACCGCCACGCTGGGGCTGCCCGTCGTGGCCGCCCTCGCGCCCGCGGTGGGGGCCGAGCCGCTGGCGCTGATGACGGCGGCGGCGATGGGCGCCTCGATGGCGTTCATGTTGCCGGTCGCCACGCCGCCTAACGCCATCGTCTTTGGCACCGGTTATATTGAGGCAGCCGAGATGAGGCGTGCGGGCTGGTGGTTGAATTGGATCGGCATCGTGGTGATCAGCGCGGCCGTCGCGCTGTTGATGGGAGGGTGACGAAGAGGTGACAAACGGATCGATGCCCACCATTGATGCCAGGCTGCCTCTGGCGCTGCTGCGTGCCCTGCAGCAGCTCGACACACCGCCCGAGCTACTTCCCGATGAAGTCCCCTCCGCGATCTTCCCCAACCGCCTGGGTCTGAGCGGGGTGATCGAAGAGCGGATACGCAAATTCGAGCAGCTGGCGCGCGCGCGGCGCTGCGTCGAGGGCTCGGAGGTGACCTCGCTGCTGGAGCTGATCGCGCGCCGCAACGACGCCGGCGCCGTGTTCGCCGCTGCGGGCCAGGCCCTGGCCGAGCTTCACTTCAAAGGCATCAGCCTGCGGCGCCCCATCGCCCGGCGTCTGCCGCGACCGCTGCGACTGCGGGCCGCGGTACGCGAGCTTCGCAGGGCGCAGGGAAAGTTCCTCGTCGCGGCGGACCTCAAAGTCCGGCGCAAGCCGCTCGAGATCCGTGCCACCGACGCCTTGACGGCGCGCGTCGGCGAGTACGGCGGCGCCTGCCGTCTGTATTCGGCTCTCGCCGCGAGAGTGCTGGAGCTGAGCGGGCTGAGAGGACCGACGGTCGTTCATCCTGAATGCCAGCGGCTCGGCGACGCTTTCTGCGTCTGGCGCGTCGAACAGGACGGCGACGGAGAGTCGGGCAGCCGCTAGGACCCGGCGACCTTAGCCACCCGCTAGTGCAACTCGCTCGGCTCCACGTGAACGACCACGTGGCTGAGCTCGAGCTCTTCGGCCACTCGTCTTTCCACCTCGTCGGCGATCATGTGCGCCTGACGTAGCGGCGTCGTCGGGTTCACGCGCACGGTCAGCTCGGCGAAGGCGTCACCCGGCCGCCCACGCGAGCGGATTTCGCTCACGCTCTCCACGCCCCTCACGCTCTGGGCCACGTTGAACACCCGTTCGGGGTCCACGGCGCGGCGATCCACCAGCACCGGCACGGTGCGGCGCAGGATCTGCACTCCGCTATGGGCCACGACCACCGACACCAGGATGGCAAGCAGGGCGTCGGCGTGGCCCCAGCCCAGACGCACCAGGCCCAGCCCGGCCAACACCGCCAGCGTCACCATGACGTCGGCCTGGGTGTGCCGGGCGTCGGCGAGCAGCAACTCGCTGCTGAGCTCTCTGCCCCGGCGCGTCTCGTAGTAGGCGACGCCGATGTTGACGATCATCGTGCCGGCCAGCACCACCAGCGCCAAGGTTCCCGGCCGTGGCGGCGGCGCCCCCTGGATCAGACGCGTCACTGATGATCTCAGCAGCTCGAAGCAGGTGATCGAGAGGAAGGCAGCGATCACGAAGGCGCCCAGGGTCTCGAACTTCCCATGCCCATAGGGATGCTCTTCGTCCGGCGGGGCCGCGGCGAAGTAGGCCGCGGCGAGAGCGATGACGTTGTTCAGTGAATCGACGCCGGAGTGAGCCGCGTCGCCCAGAACCGCGAGCGAGCCGATGAGCCAACCCACCGCGACCTTGACGACGACCAGCAGCAGGTTCGCCCAGAGGATCCAGAAGAGGATGCGCCGCACACGGCGCTGGCGGACCCCGCGTTCGCCGGCGAAGCCACCTTCGGGTGGGGCCCCACCCAGCGCCTCGAGAAAGCGGGGCTTCATTTGCGCCGGCGGCTGAGCAGCCAGCCGCGCTGAATCGAGCTGGGTTCCTCCACCACCACAAAAGCGTCCGGGTCCCAGCGCTCGACTTCCTGCGACAAACGCTTGACCCACCGCCTCCTCACGATCGTGTAAAGGATTTCCACCCGCCCCTCACGCCCCTGGCCCAGCACCTCGGTGACGCCGAACCCCAGCGACCGAAGCGCCTCGGCGATCTCGACTCCCGCGCCGCGCGAGATCACCCGCACCTCCGCCAGCCCCAGCGCCAGCGTCTGCTCGATCGTGATGCCGACGTAGGTGCCGGCGGCAAAGCCGGCGGCGTACCCGACGACCAGCAACGGCGAGCCGAAGTTGCGGACGACCGTGCCGACAGCGACGATCCAGATCAGGATCTCGAAGAAGCCGAGCGCCGCCGCCATGACCTTGCGACCGCGCACGGCGTAGAGCAGGCGCAGCGTCGCGATCGACACATCGCCGATCCGCAGCAGAAAGATGAAGAGCGGGCCGAACGGGCCCGCCAGTATCTGTTCCATACCCGTGGCTTGGGCCGTATCGTGTTCGCACCTATCGTGAGCCGCAGCGCGGCAATATGCCGGCGCGTCGGTAGACGACGCAAGCAATCGAAGCAGGAGATCGGATGAGATCGAGTCGCGAACTCAGGTCGGAGCTGGAGGCGGTTGACGGAAAGAGCTACGGGGCCTACAAGCGCGTCGCCGGGAGCTATGACTTCCAAGATTTTTGCCTCCACATCGACTACGTGCAGGGCGACCCGTTCGCCTCACCCAGCCGACTCCGCGGTGAGTTCGTCCCCGCCGTCGCCCAGCTGCCGGCCGATCTCCTGCGCTCGCGCGTCCGCCGCATCGCCGCCGCCGACTTCCTCAACCGCCGACTCCGGTCCGAGCTGGCGTCGGCCAGCCGATCGAGGGGGACCGGCAAGAGCGGACAGATCCGCATCCTGAGGCCGGGCCAGGCCATCCTCGAGCGCACTAGCCTCGAGATCGATGAGGCGGGCCGGGTCACAGCGTGCTTCACCGCCGGGCTCCCGGCCAGCGGCCGGCGTGTGCTCGGCCGGCAGGCTGCCGAGATGCTGACCGGAGACATCCCCTCGGCGCTCCGACGGGTGCTGGCCCCAGCGGTCCGCGATCTGGAGGCCCTGCGCCGGCACGCCCTGCTGGCCGAGGATTCGGCGGCGCTGCGCGACCAGCTGGACGACCGCGGGCTCGTGGCCTTCATCCCGCGCGGCGCCATCCTGCCCCGCAAGAGCGGGGTGGACGACCGGCCGCTCGCCGCTTCCGACGCGGTGGCCCTCGAACCGCCCGACCGGCTCACGGTCACGCTGGAGGCGCCCAACCACGGACCGATCGCCGGGATCGGGATCCCCCGCGGCATCACGCTCATCGTGGGGGGCGGCTACCACGGCAAGTCGACGCTACTGCGGGCGATCGAGTGCGGCGTTTACGACCACATCGAGGGCGACGGCCGCGAGCTCGCCGTCACCGTGCCGGGCGCGGTGAAGGTGCGGGCCGAGGACGGGCGGTCGATCACATCGGTGGACATCTCGAACTTCATCACCGACCTGCCGCGCGGCGAGGACACCGCGCATTTCTCGACGGCCAACGCCAGCGGCTCGACCAGCCAGGCCGCGGCCATCGCCGAAGCGCTCGAGGTGGGCGCCACCTGTCTTCTGGTGGATGAAGACACCAGCGCCACCAACTTCATGATCCGCGACGCCCGCATGCAGGCGTTAATCGCCGATCGGGACGAGCCGATCACGCCGTATATCGATCGAGCCCGACAGCTGTATCAAGAGCTGGGCGTCTCCACGGTCTTGGTGGTCGGCGGCGCCGGCGACTACTTCGACGTGGCCGACACGGTGATCGGTATGCGCCGTTATCTACCGACCGATCTGACGGCGGCGGCGCGCGAGATCGCCTCGCGCTCTCGCACCGATCGTCGGCACGAGGGCGGTCGCTGGACGCCGATCCGCGAGCGGAGGCTGGAGCCGGCCAGCATCGACGCCCGCAAGGGCAAGAAGCCCGTCTCGATCAAGGTGCAGACTTCCACACGGCTGCTCTTCGGCACCGAGGAGCTGGAGCTGAGTGCGGTTGAGCAGCTGGTCGAAGAGGGACAGGTGCGCGCCATCGGCCAGGCGATGGTGCACGCGGCCGGGCGCTGGCTGGACGGGCGGCGGACGCTTCGCGGGGCGCTCGAATCTTTGATGGAAGAGGTTCGCGACGGTGGGCTGGGGGTGATCGACTCGCGACAGATCGGCGACTACGCTCAGTTCCGCATCTTCGAGCTGGCGGCGGCGCTGGGTCGGCTGCGCTCCCTGAGGGTGCGCCGATCCGACTGAACGGTTCAGGTCGGTCGGACGCGCGCCGCTCGTTCAGCCGCCGCGGCGCCGCAGCCGGACCAGGCCGGAGTTCTCCTCCTCTTCCGACTTCTGCTGGACATCGTCTGGCTTGCTCTTTGGCACTACCAGGCGGCTGGTGTCAAAACGTCGCGGGCGCTGATCCATCCGGAAGAACACCCGGTTGATCCAGGTGGCGCGCAGCCGGTCATCCGAGCGCCAGGGGCGCTGCTGGACGGGATCTTTCATGCCGGGCCGGCCCAAACCGATCCAGACGCCAATCGCGAACGTCAGCACCGCGCCGGCGATCATCGCCACCAACAATACTCCATTCATCTTATGTCCTCAGTACGAGCCGAATCCCCGCACTCCCCATCTTGCGCGCCGGCAGGTCGACTCCGCAAGCGGGAAGTGGGGATGAACATCGAACATCCAAGATCCAACATCGAACTTCCAACTGCCTGACGAACGCTGAACGCTGAACGTCGAAGATGCGCCAATCCGCCTGGAGAGTTCAGCGTTCGACGTTCGGTGTTCAGTGAGAACTTCGAAGTTCCATGTTCGATGTTCGATGTTCAATGTTCAATCCGTCCTCCACGTAATACCATCCCTGCTTGCTCGCATCCACGCGCCCGTTCACTCGCCGTAGTAGTGACAGGCGGCGGTGCCGGTCTCGGCGACCGAGACGCGGTGGAGGCCGGGAAGCCGGGCCTCTAGCCGCTCCCACAGCCAGCCGCAGAGGATTTCGCTGGTGGGATTCTCGAGGCCGGGGATGTCGTTGAGGGTCTGGTGGTCGAGCTCGGCGATCAGCGGCTTCACCCGGCGGTCGATATCGCCGTAGTCGATCAACCAGCCCGTCTTCGCGTCCACCTCACCCCGCACCGCCACTTCGACCTCGTACGAATGACCATGCAGCCGCCGACACTGGTGCCCCTTGGGCGCCTGGGGCAGGTGGTGGGCCGCGGCGAAGTTGTACTTGCGGCAAAGCTCGACGTTCATATCGGATCTTGACCCGCGCGCTCACTACCCAACACGGTTCCATTAGCGACGCCGCATTCCACGTGATGGCGTTCCGTCGGTTGGGAAAGCCCAAGCTATCAGGCGGCAGGGCCAGCTTCAAGCACCCTGTGGGTTCCTGATGCAAGCCGAGCACCGCCCAGACCCCTCCGCGGCAGCTTAGTCCGGAGCGCTTTTCTAGCGAAGCGACCGGTCCGTCGCTAATATCTTGCCGTGGCACGCGTCAGAAAGGGAGTGGTGAGGCTAACGATGCGCCGCTCACAAGCCGTGTTGGTGCCTGTCACTGTGATGGTCCTTCTATCCGCTTGCGGCGACGACTCCACCGCGCCGCCCTCTCCCGATCCTTCAAGCCGCCGCCTGGAGTTTGGCGAAAGCGTCGAAGGCCACCTCGAGAGTATCAGCGAGATTGACACCCTGACTTTCGCTGGTCAGACCGGCCAGGTTGCCGTCGTCGTCCTGCAGGCGCACGGGGATCCGGTGAGGGCCCGGGTGTGGGTTCGCGGCCTCCCGACCCAAAACATCGTCTGGGCCAGCGCCGACTGGGGCCGCCCGGGCGGCTGGTCGCAGACCTTCGCGATCCAATCCAGCGGTGATCACCAGATCCTCCTCGATCCGCTAGCATGGGCGAACCTACCGCCCGATCGTGCGCTGGGGAGGGGGAGCTACACGATCTCGCTCAGAGAGGCTAACGCTGCGCCCGAGCGGCACGCGGAGGCGCTTTCGCTCGGCGAGGTGGTGGTGAACGAGGCGCTGGATCCACCCGGCGACCTCGACGTATTCAGCTTCAGCGCAGACTCCGGGACCGAGCTCAACGTCTTCCTCAAGGCGCCCGATACGACCGCGTCTATTCGTTTGCTCCTTCTCGATCCGCAATCCGAGAGGCCACTCGGAGAGCTGATTACGCGGGGTGAGTGGCAATCGTTGCCTGCCGGCCCTTCGACCGGGCGGCGTGCCCTTCCGGCCACCGCGACTTATCGGATCTCCGTCGAGGCGGATCCGTTTAACTTCGGCGTGCCGGCCGCAGCCGTTATCCCGTTCCGCCTCGAGCTTTACCCGATCGACCGCGCGCCGGAGAACAAGCCGGACCGTATCGAACCCGAAGTCGAAGTCAGGGGCGAACGCATCGACCGCCCAGGCGACGTCGACGAGTTCCGCTTCGCTGCGCAAGCGGGAGAGGTCTACGACCTTTTCTTCCAAGCCATTGTGGACGTCCTTGAAGACGAGTTGGCCGCGCTGATCATTGCGCCTGACAAAAGCACGATAGCGAATAGCGGAAGCGTGAATTCGTCGTACACGGGTGTGCTACCGCCCCGCACCGGGTTCTTCGAGATCGAGGAGAGCGGCGAGCACAGGCTCGTCGTTCTCGGGCGAGGGAACCCGCTTCATGACTCGCTTGCCTACACGGCTCTGCTGCACCGCGTCAGTGTCCAACCGGAACACGTCCCGGCCACACTCGTGCCCGGCGACAGCGTGGCGGGCGAACGAATCGACCCGCCAACCGACAGGGACGTGTTTTCTCTCCCGGTCAGCGACAGCATGCTCGTCTGGGCGCTCTTCTCGACGTCCAGCACCGGCGGGGGCGGCGAGCTGACATACACTCTTCACCTCGACGACACCACCGACCTCTTCGGCGGGTTCGCTGACGAGCGAATCGGCCCCCTCTTCCTAGGCCCCAACGCGTACTCGCTAGAAGTCCAGGGCTGGGTGTGGGACCCCGCGCGTTTCAGCGGCGTCTACAGGATACTGACCTCGCGATCCGGGCTCGGACCGGAGGACGTCCCGGCAGCGCTCGCCGTCGGAGACACGGTGACTGAGAGCGTTACCCCCCTCGGCGACATCGACGTTTTCACCGTCGGTGTCGCAGCCCGTCAGCACCTCGACGCTTCACTGCAAGGGCTCGGACAGCTCGGCGGCGAGGACTTGGCGCTTTGGTTCGGCCCGAGCGGCGCACCGCCCGTGGCGACGACCACCTCCGAAAGCCAATCCGGCTCGCTCGACAACGCGCGGACGGGGCGGATCACCCCCGAACTTGCGGGGATTTACGAGCTTCGAGTGGTGGCGGGTCGGATGGGGCCAGGGTGGGACGCTCGTGGAAGCTACCGAGTCGCGGTGGTCCCCCTCGACCCACGTCCGGAGACCGTGGCGGATGAAGTGGCGGTCGGCGACTCCATCGTCGGCGAAGCTCTCGACTCAGCCGGGGACGTCGATCGTTTCTCCGTGATCGGAACTCCGGGTCAGCAGGTCGTGCTGGGGTTGCTGACGGCACCCGGCACGCGCGCCTTTGTCGAGACCTTCGACGCTGCGACGGGTGCAACAGAACAGAGTGTAGGGAGCAGCGCCGAGTTATGGTTGACCGCGCCCACGCCGGTGGGAGGCAACCGACGACTGCCCTTCGAGGTACTGGAAACGTGTACGGTCTTCTGCAACTACCAGCAGACCGGGTCCTACAAAGCGTACGCTTGGCCGTTCGACCCTGCACCGGAGAGCGCGCTCAGCAATATCTTGTTGGGCGAAACGGTTACCGACGCGATCGATCCGCCTGGCGACGTGGACGAGTTCAGCTTCTCCGCGGCGGCCGGGCGGCGGGTTGCCGTCTATCTGGCACACCCGGGTGCTGAGCCGCCGACGGCCTGGTTTAGCCTGGATCTCGTCGCCCCAGACGGCACGCTTCTCAGCAATCCGTCCAGCTCCATCGGGCTCGCCGCCGGTACCGGCCTGACCAAGTACGCCGACTACGACCTTCCGCAGACCGGCAGCTACACACTACGAGTTCGCTGGGCGCCAAACCATCCTGCGGATACCACTCCCTACCGTCTGCTCGTCCAGTGACGGGCACCCGTGACAGCACTGAGTGCGTTTGTGAATCCAGCCAACGGGAGCGTGGCGCGATCTCGACCGCGCGCTCAGACACCGGTGGCGTGGGGATCCCAGATGTGCTTGTGGAGTTGGGTCTGCAGCCGCGCCGGCGCGTTGTCCTCGAGCATCCACTCGGCTAGCTGGCGCAGCTCCAGCTCATCCCAAACCGGCGCGAACAGGAGCTTGCGACTCGCCAACCGGCGCTGGGCGATCGTCGACATGGCCCAATCGTAGTCGGCCCGGTCGCGAATTACGAACTTGATCTCGTCCTCTGCCGTTAGTTTCTCCAGGTTGCTCCAGAGATTCTGGTCCACCTCGCCGGAGCCGGGGCACTTGAGGTCCATGATCTTGATCACCCCGGACGGCAGCAGGTCGAGGTCGAGGCTTCCGCTGGTCTCGCAGAGAACCGTGAATCCGCGCTCGAGCAGCAGCGTGGCCAGTTCACCGATGTCCGTCTGCAGGAGCGGCTCGCCGCCGGTCAGCTCGACCAGCTTGCAACCGCGTCCGATCCGCTCCACCTCATCGGCCACCTCGTCCACGCTCATCTCGCGGCCGCCGTAGAAGGCGTAGTCGGTATCGCACCAGACGCAGCGCAGGTGGCAGCCGGTGGTGCGGACGAAGACGCAGGGCAGCCCCGCCCGCGTCGACTCGCCCTGTATGGAGAGGAAGATCTCGGTGATCTTCATGAGCCGGGTGTCACTGCCCGCTTGCGCCCCTTGGCCGCGGCCTTCTTGGGCGCACACTCCTCGAGGATCTCGACCAGCTCATCGCCCTCGATGACCTCTTTCTCTAGCAGCCGTTCGGCGATCTCGTCCAGCGACTGTCGTTCGCGCGTCACCAGCTCCCGCACGCGGTCGCGGGCCTCATCGACGATGCGACGGACCTCCCGGTCGATCTCCTGCAGCGTCTCCTGGCTGTGTCGCGCTTGCTCGCCGTCCATGAACTGGCGCATGCCCAGCATGTTGCGCGACCGGCTCTCGTAGCTGATGGGGCCGAGCGACTCGCTCATCCCGTACTCCATCACCATGCTGCGGGCGATGTCGGTGACGCGCATCAGGTCGTTCTGGGCGCCGGTCGAGATCTCTTTGAACACCACCTCTTCGGCCACCCGGCCGCCCAGCATGACCGCGACGCGATCGAGCAGCTCGGCGCGAGTGAGCAGGTAGCGATCCTCGGTGGGGAGCTGCTGCGTGTAACCGAGCGCGCCGATCCCTCGGGGGATGATCGAGATCTTGTGAACGGGGTCCGCATGTTCGACGCACTGGGCGACCAGGGCGTGGCCCGCCTCGTGGAAAGCGACGATGCGGCGCTCTTCCTCGTTGATCAGCCGGTTCTTCTTCTCGAGGCCGGCGACGATCCGGTCCACCGCGTCATCGATCTCGGTCATCGACACGTCGTTCCGACCGCGCCGCGCGGCGAGCAGGGCGGCCTCGTTGAGCAGGTTGGCCAGGTCGGCGCCGACGAAGCCGGGCGTGCGCCGTGCGACCACCTCGAGGTCGACGTCCGGAGCCAATCGGATCCCTCGGGCGTGGATGTCGAGTATCGCTTTGCGGCCGCTCTTGTCGGGCCGGTCCACCAGCACGTGCCGGTCGAAGCGCCCGGCGCGCAGCAGCGCCGGGTCGAGCAACTCGGGCCGGTTGGTCGCCGCCATGATGATCACGCCGACGCGCGGATCGAATCCGTCCATCTCGACCAGAAGCTGGTTGAGCGTTTGCTCACGCTCGTCGTGGCCGCCCATCGGTCCGCCCAGCCCCCGCGCCTTGGCCAGCGCATCCAGCTCGTCGATGAAGATGATGCACGGCGCCTTCTGCTTGGCCTGGGCGAACAGGTCGCGCACGCGCGCCGCCCCGACGCCCACGAACATCTCGACGAACTCGGAGCCGGACAGGTTGAAGAACGGCACGCCCGCCTCGCCGGCCACGGCACGAGCCAACAGCGTCTTTCCGGTGCCCGGCGGCCCGACTAGCAGAACGCCTTTGGGGATCTTCGCTCCCAGCCGGGCGAACTTCTCTGGGCGTTTCAAGAAGTCCACGACCTCGCGCAGCTCTTCCTTCGCCTCGTCGACACCGGCGGCGTCGCCGAAGGTGACACCGGTGTCGCCCTCCGCCTGCAGTCGCGCCTGCGATTTGCCGAACGTCATCACGCTCTGCGCCGGCCCGCCCATCCGCCGCAGCAGATAGATCCAGACGACGAGCAGCAGGCCCAACGGGATCAGCATGTTGAGCATCCAACCGAGCCCGTTCGACACGGCACCCTCGTACTCGATCCCCTTCTCTTCCGCCAACTCGATCAGCTTGGGATCGTCGACCTTCACCGCCGTCCAGACCTCGGGCGCGCCCTGCGCCCGTGCCGTGCTCGTCGGCTTGGCGATGATCTGGGTCTCGCTGATGGTTAGCTTCTCGACCTCGCCCGCCTCGACCTTCTCCTTGAGGACGCTGTAGCTGACCTCTTCGCCTTCGCCGTCGGACAGCAGGTAGTTGAGACCAACCAGCAGCAGTAAGGCCAGGACGACATAGAGCGGGGAAAAGCGGATGTGCCGGCCCATGGGCCCACCGGGCCCCGGACGCCGTGGCTCCGGCTCGCGCCTCTGATTCTGATCGTTCGGTCTCTCGGCCATATTTAGAATGTGGCTTCCGCGCACCTGAACGTACAGGGCCGGCCGCCCGGGGTTCCCGCGAGTCCTGTCACAATTCTCGTCATCCGATCAGCTCGGCCTGCGTGATGTCGTCCCGGAACTGCCGGGCGTAGAGCCGGGCGTAAAGCCCATCCAGCGCCAGCAACTCGCCGTGCGTCCCGACCTCGACGATCCGCCCGCGATCCAGCACCAGCACCCGATCGGCGCGCTGCACGGTGCTGAGCCGGTGAGCGATGATTAGCGTTGTGCGCCCCTCCATCAGCTCCTCGAACGCCTGCTCGACCAGCCGCTCGCTCTCGGTGTCGAGGCTGCTGGTCGCCTCGTCCAGGATCAACATCTCCGGATCCTTGAGCAGCACTCGGGCGATGGCGATTCGCTGCCGCTGGCCGACCGAAAGCTTCACACCACGCTCGCCCACCATCGACTCGTAGCCGTCGGGCAGGCGTTCGATGAACTCCGCGGCGTGCGCCGCAAGGGCCACCGCTTCGATCTCCTCGCGCGTCGCGCCGTCGCGCCCGTAGGCGATGTTCTCGAGAATCGTGGAGCCGAACAGCATCGGCTCCTGGGGGACGATGCCGACGGCGGCCCGCAGATCGGCCCGCCGCAACTCGCGCAGGTCGCTGCCGTCCAGGCTGATCGACCCGCGCGTCGGATCCCAGAAGCGGGATACCAGCCCCGCCATCGTCGTCTTGCCGGCGCCGCTGGGTCCCACCAGCGCCACCACTTCGCCGGGCGCGATCCCCAGATCGATCTCGCGCAACGCCCAAGGTAGCTCATCGCCATAGCGGAACCAGACGTCGTCGAAGCGGAGCGTCCAGTTGCCGCCCGGCTCCAATCGCTGGGGCCGGGGTGGATCGGCCACCGTCGGCCGCTGCCCCAGCAGCTCGAACACCCGTTCGGCCGAGCCCTGGGCCTCCTGGTAGCCGCCCCAGAGCGAGGCGAGCGAGGTGATGGCGCCGGCGACCATGACGGCGTAGAGCAGGAACGAGACGAGCTGGCCGCCGGTGATCTCGCCGGCCAGCACCATGCGGCC
>CAYGCC010000534.1:0-3388 GCA_964348165.1 uncultured Gemmatimonadota bacterium
TGGCCCAGTCCGATCGGAAGCGGGTGGTCACCGTAGGCGCGGCGCCGATGCGCGTCCGGCACGAACTCATGCCGTGGGACGGAGCGCATCGCCGCCAGGGTCGCCGAGTCCCTCACGCCCTGCGCCTCGATCAGACGGGCCATGGCTTCTCGCTCTTCCTTGTACTCGGCACGCGCCCGCTGCTGAGCCGGTCCCGGGGCCCCGCAGAGCAGTGGAACTAGGCACAATAGCGAGGCTGAGCGTGGCGGCCGCATAACAGGTCATCCGCAGCTGAGATAGTGAACGAGAAAAGCGTGAAGCCAACGCGTACAACTTCCCACAGGCCGCCCGGGCCAGTCAAGGCGTGAACGACCGAGCCGCACTTGCCCGTCGCCTGAGACCGGGCAAATTCTTCACCTCGGATGCAAGATACGAGGAGACGACCGCCTGGAACAAAGGGAGCAGTCGCATGAGCGCCGTGGTACTGAAAGTGTCAGAGATGAAATGCGAAGGGTGTGTAAAGGCGGTAAACGAGGCGCTCACCCGGGTCGATGGCGTACGAGCGGCGCAGGTCTCCCTGGCCGACGGCACCGCCCGCGTGGAACACGCCGACGAGCTGAGCGTGGCCGTTCTGCTCGACGCCGTCAGATCGGCGGGCTACGAAGCGTCGATCGTTGAGTGAGGAGCGGTGCTCGCCCGCTCCTACCACTCATCGTGACGGTCTACGCGCTGGCGAGCTGCCTGAGCACGTAGTGCAGAATCCCGCCGTGCCGGAAGTACTCCGCCTCCTGCGGCGTGTCGATCCGGACTCGCGCTGTGAACTTCACAGTCGACCCGTCCGGCTTCGTCGCCGTGACCTGGACCTCGCGGCGGCCTTCCGGGCTCTCGATGTCGAACGTTTCTTCTCCCGTCAGGCTCAACGACTCCGCGTCCTTGCCTTTGGCGAACTGTAAAGGCAGCACGCCCATGCCGATCAGGTTGCTGCGATGGATCCGCTCG
This sequence comes from uncultured Gemmatimonadota bacterium, assembly GCA_964348165.1. Lineage (GTDB taxonomy): Bacteria > Gemmatimonadota > Gemmatimonadetes > Palauibacterales > KS3-K002 > CAYGAJ01. The sequence continues at coordinate 979 of CAYGCC010000534.1, forward strand.
TAACTCGTGGCGATGACGGCCCGCACCCCCAGCAGCCGCGTTCCCTTCGCCGCCCAGTCCCGAGACGAGCCCGAGCCGTACTCCTTTCCGGCGAGCACAACGAGCGGAACGCCTTCCTTCACATAGCGCATCGCCCCGTCGTAGATCGACATCTGCTCGCCGCTGGTCAGGTGCCGGGTGAAGCCACCCTCGACGCCGGGGACCAGCTTGTTGCGCAGGCGGACGTTGGCGAATGTGCCCCGCATCATCACCTCGTGATTGCCGCGCCGTGACCCATAGGAGTTGAAAGCGCGCGGCTCGACGCCGTGATCGATAAGGTAGCGCCCCGCCGGACTGTCCTTCTTGATCACGCCGGCCGGCGAGATGTGGTCGGTCGTGACCGAGTCGCCGAGATAGACCAGAACGCGCGCGCCGGCGATCGCTTCGACCGGCGGCGGCTCGGCCGTCAGCCCCTCGAAGAACGGCGGGTGCTTCACATAGGTCGATTCCGGGTCCCACTCGTACAGGTCACCGGTCGGCACCGGCATCGACTTCCACTCGTCGCTCCCCTCGAAGACTTCGGCGTAGCTCTTCCGATACATGTCCGACTTGACCGAGCCTGCGATGGTCTCGTGCACCTCCCGTTGCGACGGCCAGATGTCTTTCAGGAACACCGGCTCGCCGTTCGCATCGTTCCCCAGCGGCTCGCTGTAGAGATCGATGTCCATGCGGCCGGCCAGGGCGTAGGCCACGACCAGGGGCGGCGACGCCAGATAGGCGGCGCGCACCTCGGCGTGCACGCGCCCCTCGAAGTTGCGGTTGCCCGAAAGAACCGCCGCTGCCACCAGATCACCCTGCTCGATTCCGCGGGAGACCTCTGGATCCAGCGGGCCGCTGTTGCCGATGCAGGTCGTGCAGCCGTAGCCGACGAGGTTGAAGCGCAGCTTCTCCAGATAGGGCGTCAGCCCCGCCTTCTCCAGGTATTCGGTGACGACCTTGGAGCCGGGGGCGAGGCTCGTCTTCACCCACGGCTTGGACTGGAGCCCGCGTTCCACCGCCTTCTTCGCCACCAGGCCCGCGGCCACCATCACCGATGGGTTGGAGGTGTTGGTGCAACTGGTGATCGCCGCGATGACCACCGAGCCGTGGCTCAGCTCCAAACGGTCACCGTTTCGGGCGACCGTCACCGCCTGCTCGCTGATCAGGCGGTCCGCCTCCAGGTTGCGCCCCCCGGCGCCCGGCGCTACCAGGCCGGTGAGCGCCTGCTTGAACGAAGTCTTCGCCTTCGATAGGGGCACCCGGTCCTGTGGCCGCCTCGGCCCAGCCAGGCTGGGCTCGACAACCCCGAGATCGAGCGTGAGCGTGTCGGTGTACTCGGCTTCCGGGCTGTCAGCAGTATGGAACAGGCCCTGCTCCTTCATGTAGGCCTCGACCAGCTCGACCTCCTCCTCCGACCGACCGGTGAAGCGGAGGTAGCGCAGCGACTCGTCGTCCACTGGAAAGATGGCGCAGGTGCTACCCATCTCAGGCGACATGTTGCTGATCGTGGCGCGGTCGGCGAGCGGCAGATTCGCCAGCCCCGCGCCGTAGAACTCGACGAACTTCCCGACGACGCCTTTCTCGCGCAGCATCTCCGTCACGGTCAGCACCAGGTCGGTGGCCGTGGCCCCCTCAGCCAGTGCGCCGGTCAGCTTGAAGCCGACCACCTGCGGGATCAGCATGCTGATCGGTTGGCCCAGCATCGCCGCTTCAGCCTCGATGCCGCCGACACCCCAACCGAGCACACCCAACCCGTTGATCATCGTGGTGTGGGAATCGGTGCCGACCAAGGTGTCGGGATAGGCCCAACCCTCGGCGCTACTCATGACCACGTGGGCCAGGTACTCGAGATTCACCTGGTGGACGATGCCGGTGGCGGGCGGCACCACCTTGAAGTTCTCGAACGCTTGCTGACCCCAGCGCAGGAAGGCGTAACGCTCGCGGTTGCGCTGGAACTCGCGCTCGGCGTTGAACAGGAAGGCGTCGACCGAACCGTAGCGGTCCACCTGTACCGAGTGGTCGATCACCAGTTCGGCCGGCTGCAACGGGTTGATCCGGGTCGGGTCGCCTCCCAGAGCGCGAATGGCTTCGCGCATCGCCGCCAGATCGACGATCGCCGGCACGCCGGTGAAATCCTGGAGCAGCACCCGGGCCGGACGATAGGCGATCTCTCGCGACGGCTCGGCCTTCGCTTGCCAGGCGGCCAGCGCCTCGATGTCCTCGGCCGTGACGGTCGCACCATCTTCATGCCGCAGAAGGTTTTCCATGAGGATCTTCAGAGCATAGGGCAATCGTCCCACCGACAGCCCCGCCTTCTCCAGCGACTCCAGCTTGGCGATCTGGTAAGAACGACCACTCAACGCCAAACGCGCGCGGCTCGAGAATGTATCCG
>CAYGCC010000535.1:0-3867 GCA_964348165.1 uncultured Gemmatimonadota bacterium
GCCAGAGATTCAGCCAGCTCATCATCCACTTGTAGAGGGCGCCGACCCCCAGACCCAGGAACACGTTGCGCGCGTGGGTGCCGCCGGCGTCCGCCGCCACCAGCACCGCGGCGCACGCCGTCCCCTCGGGATACGGCAGCTTGCCGTGCTCGCCGCGGATGAGGAAGCGGCGCAGCGGGATCATGAACAGAACGCCCAGCAGGCCGCCGGCCAGGGCGATGACCAGCAGCTTGGTCACCCCCGGGCTGAACCCCCAGAGGAAGAGCGCCGGGATGGTGAAGATCAGACCGGACGCCTGGCGGGACGACGCAGACCCCACCGTCTGGGAGATGTTGTGCTCGAGGATGGTCGAGCGGCCCCAGACGCCCTGCAGCGCGCGGAAGACCGCCACCGTCATCACCGCGATCGGTATCGAGGTCGAGACGGTGAGCCCCACACGCAGCCCCAGATAGGCGTTGGCGGCGCCGAACATGATCCCGAACAGCGCGCCCATAATGACGGCGCGCCCGCTGAACTCCCGCGGGCTCAGCTCGGGCCCGATGTACGGCTCGTACTGCTCGCCCGGTATCTCCTCGTACGCCTTCGGTGATAGTCTGCGTCGTTCAGCCGCTACAGCCATTCGCGCGCCTTTCGCTTAGCGTTTACCCTCCAGCTCGTCCGCCAGACCGCCGGCGTCGTAGACCTTGCGCAGCGCCTCGACGATCGCTTCCGAGTGCACGGCCACGGTGCGCGCCACCGCGTCGCTGTACAGGAAGCGGTTGGGCAGCATCTCGATGTTGCCGTCGAACACCAGCCCCACCACTTCACCGTTCCGGTTGATCACCGGGCTGCCCGAGTTGCCGCCGATGATGTCGGCGGTGCAGACGAAGTTGAGCGGAGTCGACAGATCCAGCGCGCTCTTTCGCTCTTTCCAGCTCTGCGTCAGGTGCCACGGCTCTTTGTAGTCGAACGAGGCGGCGCGATCGTACAGACCGTAGAAGGTGGTCTTGTAGGGGGCGACCGTCCCGTTCAGCGGGTAGCCCTGCACGACCCCGTCGGCCAGTCGCAGGGTGAAGGTGGCGTCGGGGGGGAGCGCCGTCCCATAAACCTCGAACAGCGCCTCGGCGATCCGCTCTTCATTGGCGGACTCGACGGCGCGCAGCTCATCGGCCCGCGACTCCAGCTCGCGCGCCCAAGCATCGACCCGTCGGGCTAGCGCGATCGCCGGATCGCTCGACGCCTGCACGGCGGCCGTCCCGCCCTCCAGCAGCGCCTTCCGCGCCTCGACGCTGGTCAGCTCCGACTCGCCGCAGAGCAGGTGCGCCGCCTCCACCGGTGTGCGCCCGGCGTGGGCGGCCTCGACAAAGGGGTGGTCAGGGCCCAGCACCTCGCGGGCCCGGGCCAGGCGTCGTGCCAGCAGCCGCTCCTCGTAGGCGATGTCGATGGGCTCGTCCGACTCGATCCTGCGCTTCGCCCGCTCTATATCCTCAACGCTGTAGCTGCGCTCCGACTCGGGCTTGGCCAGCTCGGCGCTCAAGCGGACGATGTCCCGGGCCAGGTTCAGGGTGCGGAAGTTCGAGAAGGAGGTGAGTCGCAGCTCGGCATCGATCTCGGTGAGTTGGCGGGCGACGCTGGCGATCTCATCCCAGGCGTCGCCGTACTCCGCCCGCAGCCCAGGATCCGCGGCCACAGCCGCGCGGAAGCTCCGCTCCCACGCCCGCTTGCTCGCCATCAAACCCGGATCGAGCAGGCCGCCCAGGTAACCCTCGTACGCCTTGATCGCGTTATCCAGCCCGAAGATCAAGTTGCGATGGCGCGGCTCGAGCGACGGGTCTTCCTTCACCAGCTCGCGCAGCACGGCCACTCGCTCTTTGTAGTTGTCCAGAATGCCGGGGTGCGATGCGTCGCGCATGTACTCGAGCTGTGCCACCGTGCTCAGGCGAAGCGTCGTGCCCGGATTGCCCGTCACGAACACCGGCTCGCCTTCGCCGGCTCCCTTCTCGCTCCATTTGAAATAGTGCTGGGGGCGCAGCGGCGCGCCGTCCGCGTAGGTGCGCACGAAGGTGACATCGAGGTCGTGCCGCGGGTAGGTGAAGTTGTCGGGATCGCCGCCGAAGAAGGCGGCCTGCCCCTCGGGCGCGAACACCAGGCGCACGTCTTCATAGCGCCGGTACTTGTAGAGCGAGTAGATCCCGCCGTGGTAGAGCGAGACGACCTGGCAGCGCAGGTCGCCAGCGCTCGAGCACCCCGACTCGATCTCCTCGGCCTTACTTCGCTTCAGGCGCGTCGCCTCTTCGCGCGAAGCGTCCGCCGGCGCCGCCGCGTCGACCTGATCGGTGACGTCCTCGATGGCGACCAGCTGATCGAGGAAGAGGCCGGGACAGCGGAGCTCGTTCTCGCGGGCGCCCGCATAGAAGCCGTCGGTGTCGTAGTCCTCCCCCTCCGGCGTGACGGCGGCGATGCAGCCGCGGGCGCAGTGGTGATTGGTCATGACCAGCCCATCGGCCGAGACGAAAGAGGCCGAGCAGCCGCCGCCGTAACGCAACGAGGCGAGCCGCACGTGGTCGAACCATTCGGAGTCGGGGCGGAAGTCGTAGCGCTCGCTCAGGTAATCGAGCGGCGCGTTGTCGAACGTCCACATCTTTCCCAGACCGGCCGCCCCGACGGCCTCGACCCCGCTCAGCAGGGGCGCCGCCTCGACTTCCGGCGCGGCCTGAGGCGCCATCTCGGGGGCGCGGGCCGTGGTGCAAGCTCCCAGCGAAAGGAGGGCCAGGGCGGACACAGACACGTACCAGCCTCGCGGTAACCGGATCATCTTTTTCCTCCAAGGAGTTGCGAAACAGGTGGTCGCGTCTGGTTGGGGTGGGGGCAAACTCGGGCTGGCGTGGCTCTGGTGCAAGCCCACCGGTCCTTATCTGCGGAAAGAGGTACCGACCGATCCCTGGAGCCAACCCTACATCTATCTGAGCCCCGGCGACAAGAACCCCACCAGCTACGACGTGCTCACGCTGGGCCGAGACGGTCAGCCGGGCGGCGAGGGTGCCAATGCCGACGTGACGAGCTGGGAGTAGCGAGACCTGGCCTCTTAGTTACCGCATACCAAAGTCTCCGAACAACTGACTGAATGACACTGCGTTGACCTACCGATAGTTGCGGAGCAACAATCTTTTGATTGACCGACGCCGACTCCAGCCCTATCTTGGACAAGTCGCCAAACGCTCACCGCCCTCGACCTGGAGCCCAGAATCGCCTAGCGCACACTCCCTCGTCAGGGCTGTCCACTACTGAAGCCAACGACGACGATCTGGCCGCGCCGTCCTTGCGCTATGCCCCAAACAACTGACGCGAAAATCGAACGATTCTCGGTCCGTCTGGTCCAAGTGTGTCACAATGACCAGCCGGATCTTTCAAGATCGGCCGATGCCAGCAATTCGAAAGGAGGTGAAAGCGCCTCGTGCTCAGGGGCTGAGCGCTCGTAGAGAGGTGGTGGAGGCGTAGCAATGCTCTCTACAGGGAGGCTTCGATGAAACGGATCACCCTTCTACTCGCGGCCCTGGCCTGGCCGCTCCTGGCCGCCATGCCCGCGACGGCACAGGAGCCACAGCAGCTGCAGTGGCCACCCGAAGTCACTAAGAAGGTCCCTCTTCTCAGCGGTATGCCCTCGCTGATCATGGCCAAGACCTTCGGCATCACCGAGATAATGGGCAAGGACATCAGTCAGGCCGACAACACCGGACCACCGGGCAACGCCAAGGCGAAGAAACTGCGTGACGTGCCCATCGGCAACGACGACACGAAGGCGGAGAACGAGCCCAGCGTCGCTGCCAACCCCAAGGACATGAAGATGATGGTAGGCGGCTCCCACTGGGCTCCCGACCCGGTGACGGG
>CAYGCC010000536.1:0-2415 GCA_964348165.1 uncultured Gemmatimonadota bacterium
CCACCTGCGGATCACCCAGGACGAGGCGCACCTCTTCCAGCGTCTGGCCAATCGTCTGCTCTACGTAGATCCCACGTTGCGCGCCGCGCCTCGGGTCCTGGCTAGAAACCGCAGCGGCCCATCCGGGCTCTGGGCCTACGGGATCTCAGGCGACCTGCCCATCGCACTGGTGCGCATCGAGAGGGACGAGGAGCGGGACGTCGTGAGGCAGCTGCTGCGGGCGCACGAGTATTGGCACATGAAGGGGATCTCCGCCGATCTGGTGATCATCAATGCGAAAGCCACCTCCTACATACAGGATCTCCAGGACTCGCTCGAAGCCATGGTGCAAGCGATTCAGTCCGCGGTCGGGCGCGAGAAGCATGGGGAACATGGAGACGTCTATGTGCTCAGAGCCGACCTCGTGCCCGGCCGAGACCGGCTTCTCCTGCACGCGGCGGCGCGAGTGCTGATTCTGGCGAGCCAGGGTACGCTATCCGAGCAGGTGGTCCGGCTGCAGCGCTTGAGGCCAGGGCCGGTTCCGCCGCTGCTCCGCGCGCCGCGCGAGAAGGCCAAGACCGTCGCCCCTCCCACCGTCGAACTCGAGTTCTTCAACGGCCTGGGGGGATTCACTGCGGACGGCCGCGAATACGTCACGGTTCTGGGCAAGGAACAGTGGACGCCGGCTCCCTGGATCAACGTGGTGGCGAACCCGGAATTCGGTTTCCAGGTCTCCGAGTCGGGTTCGGGCTACACCTGGTGCGTCAACAGCCGCGAGAACAAGCTCACACCCTGGTCGAACGATCCCGTCAGCGACACGCCGGGCGAAACGTTCTATGTCCAGGATGAAGACAGCGGTCGGGTTTGGGGACCGACGGTTCTCCCCATCCGCGAGGAGAGCTGGCCTTATGTCATCCGGCACGGGCAGGGGTACAGTCGCTTCCAGCACACCTCCCACGACATCGCGCTGGATCTCCTGCAGTTCGTGCCCCTTCGAGACCCCATCAAGATCTCGCGCCTCACCCTGGAGAACCGGTCCCATCGCAAACGGCGGCTTGCGGTCACAGCCTATGCGGAGTGGGTGCTTGGGGTCGAGCGAAGCAACTCGGCGGCTTTCGTGGTCACCGATATCGACCCGACGACCGGAGCCTTGTTTGCGCGAAACGCCTGGAACGGGGAGTTCGCGGATCGGATCGCCTTCGCCGACCTGGGCTTGCGCCAGACATCCTGGACCGGCGACCGCCTCGAGTTCCTGGGCCGGAACGCGAGCCTCGACCATCCCGCGTCGCTGGAGCGGGGGCAGACGCTGTCGGGAAAGGTCGGAGCGGGGCTGGACCCTTGCGCCGCTCTCCAGACGAGGGTGGAGCTCGAACCGGGGGAGCGCGCCGAGGTGCTGTTCCTGCTGGGCCAGGGGGACAGCCGTGAGCAGGCCCGATCCCTAGTCGAAGCCTACCGCGAAATGGACTGCGACGCGGCGCTCAGCGAGGTCCAGGATCACTGGAACCGGGTGCTGGGCTCGGTCCAGGTCAAGACTCCCGAACACTCAATGAACCTCCTCCTCAACCGCTGGCTTCTCTATCAAACGCTCTCCTGCCGAATCTGGGCTCGCTCGGCGTTCTACCAATCCTCAGGGGCCTACGGATTCCGCGACCAGCTCCAGGACGTCCTCGCCCTAACCGTGACGCGACCCGACATCATGCGCGAGCATCTCCTCCGCGCGGCCGCCCGGCAGTTCAGAGAAGGGGACGTCCAGCACTGGTGGCATCCCCCCACAGGCCGCGGGGTCCGGACCCGGATTTCCGACGACCTCCTCTGGCTTCCTTACGCGGTGGTCCACTATCTGCAAGTGACCGACGACCCGACGGTGCTCGACGAAGAGGTCCCGTGGCTCGAGGGGGCGGCTCTGGAGGAGCACGAGCACGAGGCTTACTTCCAGCCCGAGGTCTCGGAGGAGCGGGCAACGCTTTACGAACATTGCGCGCGGGCCCTGGACCGGAGCCTCGACGCCGGCAGCCACGGGCTTCCCTTGATCGGTGCCGGGGATTGGAACGACGGCATGAACCGTGTCGGCCACGAGGGCCGGGGCGAAAGCGTCTGGCTAGGCTGGTTTCTCCTCGGGAACCTGACGCAGTTCGCCCAGATCGCCGACCTCCGCGCAGAAGAGGAGCGTGCTTCACGCTGGCGCGAGAGGGCCGCTTCTCTGAAAGCTTCGCTGGAGGGGGAGGCGTGGGACGGTGAGTGGTATAAGCGCGCCTTCTTCGACGACGGTACGCCGCTCGGATCAGCCGTGAACGACGAATGCCAGATCGACTCCATCGCCCAGTCCTGGGCGGTCCTCTCGGGTGCCGGCGACGACGAGCGGGCACGCCAGGCCATGGAATCCGTAGAGCGACGGCTGGTCCGCCGGGAAGACCGGCTCCTGCTGCTCTTCTCCCC
>CAYGCC010000537.1:0-1882 GCA_964348165.1 uncultured Gemmatimonadota bacterium
CGCCGGGGAACCTGCCCTCCGGGATGCCGGAGGAGCCGATTACCATTCAGAGCGCCTTCCAGCGCGCCGGCGTTGAGGTAATCGTTCACCCGGTGCATTCCACGATCCCGCCGGCCATGGCCGAGGCCGGGGCCGCCTGGACGGCCGCCGAGCTTCACAATGCGATGATGAGCTACTTCTCGCTCATCTCCAACGACCCGACTTGGAACGTCTGGTTGATGATCGGTAATCTCTACGCTAATCCGCGCGTCAGTGGCATCATGTTCGATCAGACGGACCCGCTACCACGGCAGGGCGCCGCGGTCTTTTACAGCCGCTTCGCCGATCTCGAGGAAGAGGTCAAGCACCGCAATTTTGTCCGCACGGCGGTGCACGAGTTGGGTCACGCCCTCAATCTGCTGCACTCGTTCCAGAAGGGTGTGCTCTCCGAGTTGGGCTTCGGCGACAATCCTTTCATGACGCCGAGATCCGACTCGCTCTCGTTCATGAACTATACTTGGCGGTATCCCTACGGTCACAACCGGCCTTGGGCCTGGGACGGGACCGAGGACTACTGGGCGCGCCACAAGTTCGAATTCGACGAGCAAGAGTTGATGCACCTGCGGCACCACGACCGCTTGGAGGTGATCTTCGGTGGCGAGGCGTTCGGGGTCCACGGACACAGCCGGATCCCGGCACTCGAGCCGCGGGAGATCACGAGCACCAACGAGAGATCGCTCATCCGGCTCGAGCTTCGCGGTAAGCGAGTCAACGACAAAGACGTCAGGGCCTTCGAGCTGATGGAGCCGATTCACCTGGAGCTCAAGCTGGCGCCCAAGGAGGGTGAGCGCGAGGTGCCGATCGTCGATCACCTGGATCCCACGGACGGGCTGGTCTGCATCTACATCGAGAAGCCGACCGGAGAAACGGTCAAGTTCCGGCCGCTCATGACCACTTGTTACGATGAGCCGAAGACCGCCGTAGTCACGCCCGATATGCCGCTCTACCGGGATTTGCACCTGACGTTCGGCAAAGACGGATTCTACTTCCAGGAACCGGGCGTTTACGCAGTCCGGGCGGTCTACCTCGGCGGCGAAAGGCTGACTGCCTATTCGAACGTGCTGACGGTGCGGGTCGCAACGCCTAAGCTGCCGATCGAAGAAGAGCTGGCGGCGGAGTTTTTCGACCCCATCAAAGGTCAGCTGCTAGCGGTCGGACCGTCAGCTTCGGCTCAGTTCTCTCCGCAGATCGAGTTCTTCAAGGGAGTGGTCCGTGAGCTTCCCGACGGCGCTCTCGGTAAAGCGCTTGCCGCCTATCTCGGTATGGTTGAAGGGATTCCTTTCAAGGACATCGGGCACGAGTTCGCGACTGAGAAGGGAGTCGTCGTGCCGAAGGTGGTCGCGCAGGTGACCAAGGCCCACTCCAAAGAGGGAATGGACTATCTCGACATGGCCCTGAAGAACGGAAAATCCCCCAGTCTCAGCAACCTCATGCGTTGCGAGACCGGCATAAACCGGGTGCGCGTCCTAGAGTCCGCGGGCGACATCGCGAAGGCCAAGTCCGCGGTCGATGACGTGGAGGCCATCGTATCTGGCGCGATCGCCAAGAACAAGAAGCTGCGCCAAAGCGTAGTGGACGACTTGGAGAAGATGAAGGAGCGGATTGGGACGAAGTAGCGTCCGCCCCGGATGCCGTAAGCCTCAACCCGCGCCCGGCCCCACCGGGCGCGGGTTTGCATCAGTTGAAGCTGAAGACCTGTCCAGTAGTCGCGGGCCCAAATCAGGCAACCTCTCGGCTTAAGTAGCCGTCGCCCTCGCGGTGTCTCGCGTCTGATCTGTGGGGGTCGAGATAACCTGACACTTAGATGGGCCAAACCGCTGCTTGCCCGCGCGCGGTGGATCAC
>CAYGCC010000538.1:0-1844 GCA_964348165.1 uncultured Gemmatimonadota bacterium
GAGAACGCCATCCTGGCCGAGCGGGCACGCCGGGACGTTCAGACCAAAGCGATCCTGCTGCGCGAGGTGAATCACCGGGTCAAGAACAACCTCACCAGCATCATCGGCTTGCTCAACGCCGAGGCGCGCTTCGCGCGCGGCGCGGATACAGCCCATGTGGCCGACGTGATGAAAAGCGTCGCCGGCCGCGTCCAGGGCATGGCGGGCGCCCACGAGCTGCTCTCGGCCGCGGGTTGGACTCCTTTGCCCTTGAGCCAGTTGGCGCAGCAGGTCGTCCGTCTGGCGTGGGGCTCGATGCCACCCGAGCGGCGCATCGAGATGGAGGCGCCGGACTCGGACGTGAAGGTGACGCCCGAGCAGGCCACCAGTTTGGCGCTGGTGCTCAACGAGCTGGCGACCAACACGGTGAAGCATGCCTTCAAGGATCGGCAAAGCGTCAAGGTCCGGGTGGAGGTGGAGAGCCGGAAAACTGAACGCGTGCGAGGGGGCGGTGCCACGGATGGGGTTCGCCTGGTCTATCGGGACGACGGGCCGGGTTTCCCGGAGCCGGTGCTGGGCGGCGATCGGATGAACGTCGGCCTCTATCTGATCAAGAACATCGTCGACGGCAGCTTGCGGGGCGAGCTGAGGTTGCGTAACGATGGCGGCGCGGTCGCCGAAGTGTTCTTCCCGCAACCCGTGTAAATCGAAGGGCGTACAAATGTCGCGCGGAGTACGGGTGCTCATCGCTGAGGACGACTTCCTGGTCAGCGAGATGATCAGGGGCGTCTTGGACGAACTGGGCTACGAGAGCGCCGGCACCGCGCGAGATGGGCGCAAGGCGGTGGAGATGACCGAGTCGCTGCGCCCCGATGTCGTGGTCATGGACATTAAGATGCCAGAGATGGACGGCGTTCAGGCCACGCAAGCGATCCAGCAACGCTGTCCGACGCCGGTGGTAGTCCTCACGGCGTACGACGAGCCGGAGCTGCTGCGGAAGACCAGCGCCGCCGGCATCGGCGCCTACTTGGTAAAGCCGCCGCGCGCCGCCGAGTTGGGGCGCGCCATCGAGATCGCCCGCGCCCGATTTCAGGACATGCTCGAGTTGCGCGACCTCAACGACGCGCTCGAGTCTCGAAACCGTGACCTCCGTGAGGCGCTGGCCAACGTCAAGACCCTGCGGGGCCTGCTGCCGATTTGCGGCTCGTGCAAGAAGGTGCGGGACGACGCCGGATACTGGCACCAGGTCGAGGAATACCTGAGCGCCCACTCGGAGGTCGATTTCAGTCACGGCCTCTGTCCCGACTGCTTGAAGAGGCTGTTTCCAGAGTACTACGAGGAAGGCTGACCGATACGTCGCAGCGACCGGTTGAGTCGCCGAAGCCGGGAGTGAGGTCGATGAAACCGCGAAGCTGTCTCATCCTGCCGTTCTCCATTCTGATCAGCTCCACACTCTGGGCGCAGAGCTTCGCTCCGCTGCTCGATGCGCAGCGCCGTGACCTGCTGCACGAAGCCCTGAGCGGCGAGATCGCCAAGGACCACGTGATCCAGATCACGCGGCACCATCGCATCCAGGGCTCGCGTGGCTATCGTCACGCGGCTCAGTACGTGCTCTCTCAGCTTCGCGCCTACGGGTTCGGCGAAAACGAAGCGTGGATCGAGTCGTTCCCCTCCGACGGGGTGGTCGCCTACGGGACCTGGCAGTCGCCCTCGGGCTGGGACATCGAGTCGGCGGAGCTTCGAATGCTCGAGCCGTACGACGAGCGGATCGTCGGCTATCCCGAGGTCGCCATGAGCCTGATCACCTACTCGAACCCCGGCGACGTGACCGCCGAGCTGGTCTGGGTGGGCGCCGGTACGAGCGA
>CAYGCC010000539.1:0-1586 GCA_964348165.1 uncultured Gemmatimonadota bacterium
CATCGATCTCCAGCGCCTTCAGCGCCGCGGACTTCGCTTTATCGTGCGTCTCCTGCGGCGAGAGATATCCCCAGGCGGCCATTATTGTGTACGAATCGGCCAGGCCGACCCACGCCAAGGCGTAGTCCGGGTCGATCTCCAGCGCCTGCTCGAAGTAGTCAATGGCAGCGTGCAGACCCTCCGGCGTTCGCTTGTTCCAGAAGAAGCGGCCCTGAAGGTACGCGTTGTAGGCCTCCAGGTTCTCCGTCGGCCTTCTCTCGACGCGTCCTCTCTCTTCGGGTGAGAGTCGGGCTTGCAAGGCGCCGGCGATCTGAAGCGCGACATCGGTCTGGATGGCGAAGACGTCGGTCAGCTCGCGGTTGTACTGCTCGGCCCAGAGGTGTTCATCGCTCAGCGCATCGATCAGCTGCGCGTTGATCCGCACCCGCTCGCCACTCCGCCGCACGCCGCCCTCCAGGATCGTCGCCACCCCGAGCTCGGCGGCGATCTCGCCCAGGCTCTTGTCGGTCTGCTTGAACCGCATCACCGAGGTGCGGGAGATGACCTTGAGATCGGAGAGCTTGGAGAGGTGCGTGATGATGTCGTCGGTGATGCGGTCGATGAAGTACTCGTTCTCGGGATCGCCGCTCATGTTGGCGAAGGGGAGAACGGCGATCGAGCGGCGGTCGACGGTCGCATCGGCTGTGGCGGCGGGCGCGGCGCCGCCAGCTGCGGCGCCCCCGTCACGTCCCAGCACCCACCAGCCGCCGCCGGCCACCAAGACGATACCGGCCAACGCCAGGATCCCCGCCGGCCAGCGGTGCGAGCGGGGCTGGGCGACGATCGACTCCAGCTCTTCGCTCGAGGCGGACCGCTCGCGCTGCACGCCTTCCGGCGTCAGATCGAACGCCCAGGCCAGCACCAGCGCCAGCGGGAAGCCCAGGATCGCTACGAGGGCGATGGCGGTGGCCACGCTATCGGGGAGCTTGAGCGCCGGGACGAGAAAGTCGGCCGCCTGCATCACCGCGAAGGCGACGGCTCCGTAGACGGCGGCCACTTTGAAGACCTGGCGCCGCTTGAGTTCGGCGAAAAACGTCTGGTAGCGCCTGGGGCGGTCCGTCATCTCCGCACGCGTTGATTTACCGTTGGGTCGAGAACACTCGGCGGCGAAATATGCACGGCGCCCGGGTCTGGATCAACGCGGGCGCCGGCGCTCGCTGCGTGCCAGGGTGAGGCTGGCCCGCCTAGGTTGATCGGCGCGCGCTTTTCATGAGACCTCGCGTTGACGGTCTGTTGACGCCACCAGGTTAGAGTACAGCCTTGACGAACTGTAATCTGAATGACGGCACGGCTTGACTCAGAGAACACAGTCCATGCATAGTATGTGCATGGCCACCAAGACCATCTCCCTCAGCCTCGACGCCTACGAGATCCTCCGCCGGGCCAAGCGCCCCGGGGAGACGTTCAGCGACGTCGTGCGGCGCGCCCACTGGGTCGAGGACCCGATCAGCGCCGGCGAGCTGCTGCGCCGCCGGCGCGAGCAGGGGGCGCTGTTGAGCGACGACGAGCTCGAGCGGTTCGAGGCCGTCAAGGCCGAGGACCGGCCG
>CAYGCC010000540.1:0-18363 GCA_964348165.1 uncultured Gemmatimonadota bacterium
AGCCGCGCCAGCGCGTAGGCGCAGAGCGAGCCAACGATGACGCAGAAGACGGTGGTGTTGCCGGCGACGATCAGCGAGTTGCGGATCGGGATCCAGAAGTTGCGCTCGTCGAACAGCGCGCGGTAGTGATCGAGCACCAGTTGCGTGGGGAGCAGCGAGGGCGCCTCGAACAGGCGCGCCTCTGGCGTGAGCGAGGCGACCACGGCCCAGTAGAAAGGAAACGCCGTCGCCACCACCAGCAGCGCGACGATCGCGATCGGCACCCAGCGCTTCCAGCCCCTCATGATTCCGACCGGCAAGTGGTTGTGTTCCTGACGTCTTCGGTTTGGCGCTGAAGCCCTTCGGTCGACCTACCACCCGACGTCAACGGCGGCCCAGTGACCCCTCCGCGTCCGGACCGGGTCGGGGCCGGGGGTCCTCCGAGCGTAACTCGCGAGCGGGCCGCCCATCGGCCACGGCCACCGCCGGCGCACGCGAGCGGTGAAGCGGGAGGGCCCCCGGCCCCGACCAAAACCACGGAGCGCGCCCAAGTCATTGGGCCTCCGTCAAATCGACGCCCAGGGCGCGGATGTAGAACAGCGCCAGAGCGAACGTCACCAGGAACACCACCACCGAAAGCGCTGAGCCGTAGCCGAACCGAAGGTTCTGCAGCAGCGAGTTGAACGTATAAAGTGCGATCGGCTCAGTGGCCGTCCCGGGGCCACCCGCCGTCAATACGAAGATGAGGTCGAAGACGCGAAAGGCGTCGAGCGTTCGGAAGATCAGCGCCACCAGGACCGCCGGCTTGAGCAGCGGCAGCGTCACGGGCACGAACTGCTGCCAGGGGCCCGCCCCGTCGATGCGTGCCGCCTCGTAGAGGGCGTTGTCGATGTTTTGCAGGCCGGCCAGCAGCAGCAGCGCGACGAACGGCGTCATCTTCCAGACGTCCGCCAGGATGATCGGAACCCACGCCGCCGTCGAGTGCACGAACCAGACGAACGGCTCCTCCATGAACCCCACATCCATCAGCACGGCGTTGGCGATACCCGCCTGGCTATCGAACATGAAGCGCCAGAGCAGCGCTGACACGACCGTCGGGATCGCCCAGGGCACCAGAACCGCCGCCCGCACCAGCCCGCGCCCCCGGTAGGCGCGATTCAGAGCCAGCGCCAGGATCAGCCCCAGCACCAACTCCAGCCCCACGGTGCCCACGGTGAACACGGCGGTGTGCCCGATGGCGGCCCAGAAGCGTCCGTCGCCCAGCACCTCGGCGTAGTTGGCCAGGAAAACGAAGGGCCGGCCGCGCCACGGCATGCGCAGGTCGTGGATGTGGAACGACTCCCAGACCGTGTAGGCGAGCGGGAAGAAGGCGATGAGGACGATGGCGGCCAGCGCAGGCAGGACGAACGCCCAGGCTAGGCGGGCCTCTCTCGACTCGGCGCCGACGATGCCGCTACTGCGTCGCTTCACGGCTACCCGGCGGGCCGAGCCCCACCTTCTCTAACAGCTCGCGCATCTCGCGGGCCGCGGCGGCGAGCGCCGCCTCGGGCGTCTGCTGGCCGGTCAGCGCGCGGTGAAGCCGGATTTGCAAGATCTCCGAGAGCTGAGTGTACACGGGCGTGACCGGCCGCGGCACCGCGCTCTCGATGATGCGCCGCGCCTGCTCGGGCGGCACGGAGAGCGCCTCGGCCAGCGCCGGGTCATCGTACAGCGGACGGCGTGTGGGATACTGGCCCACCACCCGAGCCCGCTCGAGCATCTGCTCGGGCCGGGTCAGGTAATCGATCACCGCATACGCGGCCTCAGGGTGTTCGGTGTTCGCGTTGATGGCCAGCTGCGACCCACCGAGCGCCGCCGTGGGGCGGCCACCTTCCGCCGCGGGCATCGGCGCCACCGAGAACTTCGCGGCCACGCGCGACTCGGCCGGGTCCTGCATCAGCGGGTAGGCGTAGGGCCAGTTGCGCATGAACACGGCCTGTCCGTTCTGAAAGGCGAAGCGTGTCTGCTCCTCCTGCCAGGTCAGCACCGTCTGCGGAACGTTCCGCATCCGATAGATCTGATCGATCATGTAGCGCAGCGTCCGCAGCCCCGCTTCGGAATCGACGACGATGCGGCCGGCATCGTCCATGATCCGCCCGCCGAAGCCGCCCAGATGCTCCAGGAAGACCGTCACGAGACCTTCGTAACGACTCCCCTGCCAGACGAAGCCGAACGGGAGGCCGCCTTGCTGCCGGGCCGCCGCCGCCTGACGCGACAACTCCTCGAACGACGTTGGCGGCGCGTCGAGCAGGTCGGTCCGCCAGTAGAGCATCCCCACGTCGACGAACCACGGGAGCGCGTAAAGCACGCCATCCCAGCGGTTCGCCTGCACGCTGGCTTCGAAGAAGCTCGTGATGTCGGGGCCGTAGCCATCCAGCGGCAGGATCCAGCCGGCGGCGGCGAACTCGGGCGTCCAGATCACGTCGAGCTGCAGGATGTCGGGATCGCCGGCCCCGGCGTTGAGCCACTGGACGTAAAGCTGGTGGCGCTGGTCGGCGGCGTCCGGCGTCTCGCGTCGAACGATGCGAACGCCGGGGTTCTCCGCCATGAAGCGGTCGAGCTGTCGGCGCAGCAGCTCGGCCTCGGCGCCGAGGGCGCTGGCCGGAAAGGTGATGACCGTGCCGGCCGGCTCCGCATCCCTGTCACACGCGGCGATTGATAGGGTGGCCAGCGCAACTAGGGCCAGGCGCCGAGCGCCTGGGAGGGCCCGACGGTCGGCGATCACCGCGGCGCGGCTGAGGACTTGCACCGCTGCTCCGCCCCCGATCCTACTCCTCCTCGCTCGTCGCCATCGGGCCGCTGACGGTCCAGCGCCCGAACCACTTCATCAGCAGAAGCTGGGTGCGCATGAAGTTTGAGGGCTTCGAGCCGGTGCCGTGGTATTCCTCGTAGAAGCGGATCATCGCCGTGGGCACCCTCAGCGCCTTGAGCGCCTGGTAGTACTCCTCGGTCTGGCCCATCGGCGTGCGCAGGTCGAGTTCGCCGGTCATGAGCAGCGTCGGCGTCTTCACGTTCTCGACGTGCATCAGCGGCGAGTGCTCCAGCCACTTGTCGGGGTTGTCCCAAAAGTACCCGTCGAAGCGGTGATACCCCCAGTTGGTGATGTCGGCGTTCCCGGCGAAGCTGATCCAGTTGATCACCGGGGCCCGCACCGCCGCGGCGGCGAAGCGATCGGTGTGCCCGACGGTCCAGCTGGAGAGCACGCCGCCGCCGCTCACGCCGGTGACATACATGCGATCGCTGTCCACGAACCCGCGTGCGATCACGGCATCCACTCCCGCCATCAAGTCATCGTAATCGACGCTCGGATAGGAGTTGTTGATCGCGTTGCCGAACTCGGTGCCGTATCCGGTGCTGCCCCGCGGGTTGGTGTAAAGGACCAGGTAGCCGTTGGCCGCGAAGTTCTGGAACGAGAAGTTGAAGCCGACGTTGTACATCGCGTGGGGGCCGCCGTGGATGTGGAGGATGAGCGGGTACTTCTGAGCGGCATCGAACTCGGGCGGCTTGACGAGCCACCCCTGCACCCGCGTCCCGTCGTTCGAGTCGTACCAGATCTCCTCCACCGCGCCCAGGCTCACATCCGCCAGAACGTCATCGTTCACCGCCGTGAGCTGCGCGATATTCGCGGGTCGGCGAAGGTCGAAGCGGACGACGTCGCCCGGCTCGAAGGAGGTGCGGCGCGTGCCCACGGCGACGCCGCCCGCCATCGAGCTCAGCGACAACATGTGGACACCCTCGGTGACCTTGCGCAGTTGGCCGTTCAGCGGCGCATAGTGCAGGTTCTGCGAGCCTCGATCACCGGCCGTGAAGTAGACGCCGCGACCGTCCGCCGCCCAGTGCAGGTCTTGAGGATCGCGATCCAGGTCGCCCGAGATCACCCGGGCGCCGCGCCCGTCGATCCCGATCACATAGAGGTCGGTCGCCCGGTACGTCTGGGCCGACCAGGGGAAGCCGGTGTAGACGACCTGGCGGCCGTCCGGCGAAACGACCGGACTCGACCAGGGTCCCTTCTCGCTGGTGATCTGGCGAATCTGACCCGACGCGACATCCAGTGCGTAGAGGTGAGACTCGCGGTAGCGGAGGTCCCAGTCCTCCTCCATGAAGCCGTCGAAGACGATCGTCTTCCCATCCGGCGTCCAGTCGAAACCGACGGCGAACGGGATCCCGTAATAGCGCGCCCCGACGTTCCACTCGCCCTCGGTGAGCTGGCGCGGCGTGCCGCCGTCCGCGGGCACCACGAACAGGTGGGTGAAGCCATCCTCCAGGAAGCCGACGCGGTCCTGGCGGTAGTGCATTCGCTCGACGATGCGCGGAGGCTGGGTCCACTTCGCGCCCTCCGGCGCCGCCGGAAGATCGATGCTCCACTCCTTCTTCGACTTGGCGGGCACGAGCATCGTGAAGGCGATGCGCATCCCGTCCGGCGACCACTGGATGTTCCCGGGCGACTCGGTCACGCGGGTCACCTGGCTCGTCGCCCCCTCCGCATCCATCCAGCGGACGAAGATCTGGGTGCCGTCCGGCTCACCCTTTGTGAGATAAGCGATGCGCGTCCCATCCGGTGACCAGCGGGCGCTGGAGCCTTTGACGAGGAAGCGGTTCTTCGACCCGTCAACGTTCATCATCCAGAGCGACGACTCCCAGCGGTCCTCCAGCTTGTTCACCCAGCCGCGTGTGTAGATGATCTGCGAGCCGTCCGGCGAGATCTGCGGATCGCCCACATTCTCCATTTCCAAGAACGTGCCGACCGTGAGCCGACCGTCCTGATCCGCTTCCTGCGCCAGGGCAGGGCTGACGGCGGAGCTGGTCACGAAAGCGATGACCAGGCTGAGCGCGACGACATGCAGGCGGCGCATGGTGACCTCCGGCTCGAATTGAGTTGACAGAACTCGGTTTTTCTATGTTCGGCGAGGCCTTCAGATTACGGCGGTCGCGCCGGCCTGTCCAGCGGAGGTCAGGCCACCGCCCCCCGTGCCAGAATGAGCCAGCCACAGTAGACGCCGTAGGTGGCCAGCAGCAACAGACCTTCAGAACGCGAGAGCCGCCGGCCGGTCCACATCAGCGCGATGCACAGGAAGGTGAAGGCGAGCGCCACCGGCACATCGTAGCGCAAGATGCTGGGCGATACCGTCAGCGGCTCGACCAGGCCCACCAGCCCCAGGATACCCAGCAGATTGAAGATGTTGCTCCCCAGCACGTTCCCCAGCGCGATCGCCGGCTCGCGCTTGACCGCGGCGACCAGCGACGTCGCCAGCTCGGGCAGCGACGTTCCGGCCGCCACGATGGTCAACCCCACCACCGTGCGGCTGAGCCCGGCCAGCGCGGCGATCTCGACGGCGCTTTGCACGGCCAGGTGGGCTCCGCCGACGAGCAGCACCAGGCCGACGGCGACTTGCCCCACGCTCTTCCCGATGGCGAGCATCTCCGCTCGGCCCAACGCCACCTTTCCCGCCACGATGTAACCGGCCTCCACGCCGTTTGACCGGGCGTGCGCCCCGCGGTACGACCAGGTCAGGTAGGCGAGCAAGCCGGCGAACATCAGCGCCGCCTCGGGCCGGCCCAGCCGTCCCCCCAGGGCGGCGAGGGCGAAGGCCAGCGTGGCGGCGATCGAAACGGCCAGATCACGCCAGATCTTCGACAACTGAAGGTAGATGGGCGCGGCCACCGCCGAGACCCCGAGCACCACCCCGATGTTCACGATGTTGCTGCCAATGACGTTGCCGGTCGCGATCTCGGGCTGCCCCTCCAGCGCCGCGAGCAGGCTTACCACCAGCTCGGGCAGCGAGGTGGCGCACGCCACCACCGTGAGCCCGATGAACAGCGTGGATAGCCCCAACCGCGCCGCCAGCCGCGACGCGCCCCGCACCAGCAGCTCCCCACCGGTGAACAGCAGGATCAGACCGAGAAAGAGAAGTGCGACGGTCAGCGGCACGCCCCGACCCCAGAATTCGGGGCCGCCTGTCGGCCGCACCGCCACTTGATAGATTGCATGTCGTGCTTCCAGTGCTAATGTCTCGAAGGAGTGCGAGTGGGCGTCGCGCCGGCCCTACCGGGATACGGGGGACGGCCGCCGTAACGCCGACACAAGCTTCAACGCCGAACGTGAACCGGCAAGCATGGGATTCAAAGCGAGCAAGAAGGCGGGTCCAATCGTCATGCGGGTGCCGAGGATCGAGCAACCCGATGAGGTCACGTGCGGGCCGACCTGTCTCGCCCAGGTGTACGACTATTACGGCCTCGACAAGCCGCTCGATCGGGTGATCGAGGAAACGCCCAAGAACCCGGACGGCGGCACGCTCGGCGCCTTCCTCGGGATCAGCGCGCTCAAGAACGGCCTTTCCGTGCAGCTCTACTCGTATAACCTGCGCGTCTTCGATCCCACCTGGCGCAAGCTGGACACGCCGGCGCTGCTCGAGAAGCTGGCGAAGCGCAAGGCGGTGGTGCGGTCGGACCGTTTGCAGCGGGCGATCGCCGGCTACATGGACTTCCTGGAGCTGGGCGGCGAGGTACGGTTCGCCGAGTTGACGGAGCGAACCCTCACGAGGAGCATCGCACGTCGGCGCCCGATCATCACCGGGCTCAACGCGACGCACCTTTATCGCACTCCGCGCGAGCTTGGTGAAGAGTACGACGATATCCGCGGGCACCCGGTCGGACACTTCGTCGTCCTGTCCGGCTATTACCCGAAGACCGGGCGCTTTCTCGTCCGCGACCCATCCACGCACATACCCTTTAGCAGCAGCGGGACCTATCTGGTGCGGGCCGAGCGATTGATCGCTGCGATACTCCTCGGCGACATCACCTACGACGCCGTGCTTCTGGTGGTGAGCCCCGGCAAGTCGAAGAAGTCGGCTCGTCTAAAGAAGCGGAGAGGATAGACGCACAAACATGAACCAACGAGCGCCCTACCTGGTCGTCGCTGAACGACAGGACCATTCGGATCTCAAAGGGATCAACTTACGCACGCCGGAGGAATATCTGGAGGGCAAAGTCGAGGACACCCTTTCCGAGAGCATCACCCTGATCAACCTTTGCAGGTCTTATCAGTACCTGTCGCGTGGCTATTACGTCTCTCTGCTCGCCGACGCCCGCCACCAGCGGGCGCTGCCCACCCTGCGGCTGATCGAAGAGATCACCAACCCCTACGCCTACTTCATGGCGCTGCGCGCCGCCGGCATCGAGACCATCGACTTCAAGGTCGTGAAGGGCCGTAGGGTGCTCCCCAAGCTCATCGTCCCCTCCGGCAAGGAGACCCAGACCCGTGACGCGATCGAGCGAATGGTCAGCGACAGTGTGAGCGAGGAGCCGGCGCGCTACGAGCCCACGCCCGGTGAGTTCCATGATGTGACGTGCGTATTCGGGCGGACCCTCGACCCCCGCTTCCGAAAGCACTGCTCCAGCGTGTTCAAGGTGTTCCCCTTCCCGCTGCTCAAGATCCGCGTTTACCGGGACGAAGAACTGTGGAAGGTAGGGCAGATCTACCCCCAGTCGCTGGGCCAGCTCGATCCCCCCGAGATCGCGCTGCTTCGGGAAGAGCTCGCCGCACCTCGGTTCGCCATCGCGAGTCCGCAGGCGGTCCGCGACACGCCGGACCGGATCGCTGTGCTAATGGACGAGGACAACCCCTTCGCGCCCTCCGACGAGGAGACGTTCGAGAAGCTGAAAAAGGTGGGCGAGCGCCGGGGCGTGCTCTACGAGCAGATCGACAAGGACGATCTACCGGTGCTGGCCGAGTACGACGCCTTGTTCCTCCGTACGGTCACCGGTATGGATCACTTCTCGTTCCTCTTCGCGCAGCGGGCGAAGAGCCTCGGAATACCGGTGATCGACGATCCCCAGTCCACCGTCAGATGCTCTAACAAAGTCTACCTGTTCGAGCTGTTCAGGAAAGCCGGCCTGCCGACTCCGCGAACGCTCACCATCTCCCGCAAATCTTCGCTGGCCGAGGTGGAGGCGCTTGGCTATCCGCTCATCGTCAAACAGCCGGACGGGACCTTCTCAGCAGCGGTGAAGAAGGCCGCGGACAGAGATGAGCTGCACAAGATCACGCAAGAGATGTTCAAGCGCTCGCCGCTGCTTACTCTGCAGGAGTTTCGGCCGACCGATTTCGATTGGCGGATCGGGGTGCTGGACGGCGTGGTGCTTTACGTGTGCAAGTACCACATGGTGAAAGGGCACTGGCAGATCGTTGGCAAGTCGCGCAGCGGTCGCCGCCGCTACGGCCAGGTCGAGGCGGTCCGACTGGAAGACGTCCCGGCTTCGGTGAAAGACCTCGCCGTCGATGGCACCGCGCTCATCGGCGATGGCCTTTACGGCGTCGATGTCAAGGAGACCGACGCCGGTCCCGTCTTGATCGAGATCAATGACAACCCGGATCTCTGGGTCGGCGAGGAAGACGCCGTGATCGGCGACCGCCTCTACGAAGAGATTACCTCCGCTTTCCTCCGCCGCATCCAGGAGAGCGTCCGCGACGACACGCCCGCATGAGCGGCGCAGAGCCGAAGCGCTACCGGCTATTCGAGGTCGTCGGGCTGGAGCTCGAGTACGTCGTCGTCGACGAGGATCTGCGCCCGCGCTGCCTGGTGGAAGACGCTTTCCGTCACATTCACGGACGGCCGACGTCGGACGTCGAATTTGATGGCGTCGGCTTCTCCAACGAGCTGGCCGCGCACGTATTCGAGATCAAGACCAACGAGCCCACCGAAAGCCTCGCCCAGGCGGAGGCCGAGCTTCAACGCGGCCTGCGCTTCTTCGCCGAGGTTCTGCGCGAGAAGTTCGCCGCGCGGCTGCTGCCCACCGGCATGCATCCGTTCATGCACCCGCGCGAGACCCGATTGTGGGAGCGCGCCAGCCGCGCGATCTATCGGACATACGCCAGCATCTTTCCCATCCACGAGCACGGTTGGCTCAACGTCCAGGCAAGCCATGTGAATCTGCCGTTCGACTCGGAGCCGCGGACGGTTACCCTTCACAACGCCATCGCCTGCCTCATCCCTTACCTGCCGGCTCTCGCGGCCAGCTCGCCCGTTTACGAGGGCGCCGTAGGCCCGTCCGTGGACAACCGGTTGGAGTTCTACAAGAAGAACCAGCGGCGTATTCCGCAGATCACCGCTCAGGTCGTTCCCGAGTACATCACATCGTTCAGCGACTACCGTCGCAAAGTCTACGCGCCGATCCGCCGGGCGCTGGCCGACTTCCCGGGCACCGAGCGTCTGCAGGCCGAGTGGGTGAACTCGCGCGGCGCGATCATGCGATTCAGCCGGCGCGCGATCGAAATCAAGGTGCTGGACGTTCAGGAGTGCATCAAAGCCGATGTGGCCATCGCCGTGTTCATCCGCGGCGCCCTGCGCCACCTGGTGCGCCGCCTGGAGAGCGGCGCCCTCGAGCTGCCGGACCACGCGATGCTCGTCGCGGACCTCGACGCGACGATCCGTGAGGGGAGCGAGGCCGCCGTCGTGGCCAGCCACCTGCGACCGCGCGCCCTCGAAGATCAGGGCAAAACGACGGCGCGCAGCATCCTGGGCGGCCTGCTTGATGCCGCCGATCCCGAGACAGCCGCGGAGGAGCGCCCTTACCTGGCGGTGATCGAAGACCGTATTCGCCGGGGCAACCTATCGGAGCGCATCGCCCGGCAGCTGCGCCGCCGCGCGCGCCGGAGGAACGGCTCGGAGCGCGACGTGATGCGAGAGGTCTACGAAGAGCTGATCGGCTGCCTGCAACACAACACGATCTGGGAAGGGTAGCGCGTGCCGCGACCGCAACTGGGTCGGGCGCAGCTCTTGATCACGTGTGAGCACGCCTCTAACCGGATCCCGGATCGCTACGGCAACCTTGGCCTCAGCGCACGAGCGCTCGACTCTCACATCGCATGGGACATGGGGTCACGGCCGCTGGCGCGTCACTGCGCTCGCCATTTCCGCTGCGCCTATCACGAGGGTAGGTACTCGCGGGTGCTCATCGACCTCAACCGCAGCCCACACCACCGCGACCTGATCCCCAAGATCAGCTTCGGAGTTCGCGTCCCCGGAAACGCGGCCCTCACGGCCGCCGAGCGACAGGCGCGTCTGCGACGCTACTACAAGCCGTACCGCGCCGCCGTGCATCACGACATCGAGCACGCGGCACGCAGCGGGATCTGTCTTCATCTCAGCTTCCACACCTTCACGCCCAGGCTGGCCAGGGTCACCCGGCGCGCCGATGTCGGTGTGCTGTACGACCCAGCTCGACCGATCGAACGAGACGTCGCTTCGCGTTTGTTCGCCGCCTTTCAACAGGCCGGCTTCCTCACGCGCCGCAACTACCCGTATCGTGGCACCGGCGACGGACTGACCACCTACGGTCGGAGAACCTATCCCGCCGACCGCTACCTGGGGATCGAGCTCGAGTTCAACCAGCGGCTGCTCGAGCGCACCGCGGACATCAAACGCATGCAGGCCAGAGCAGTCCACTGCATAGAGAGTTGTCTCTCGAGAAGCTGAACCGATAGTTCTCAGCATCTGCGCGCTGAGCGACCGCCGGTGCTGACCAGCCGACTAGACTCTATCGACCGACTTGAGGAGGCGGCGATGGCCAAAAAGCATAAGCATGGAAAGAAGCGGCGCACCCACGTCAAGCCGCGCCGAACGGCCCCGGGCGCCGCGCCCGGCACCTTGGTGGTGGACCCGGCCGCACCCGCGCCCGTCATCGGTGTGATGGCCTACGGTCCCGACCGTTTGCTGCAGGAAGATGTCGCGGACCCGAGCCGGCTGCGCGACTACATTCAGCACTGGCCGATGACGTGGATCAACGTGGATGGGCTGGGTAACACGGCAACGATCGAGGCGATCGGCCAGGCGCTGGGGCTCCACCACCTGGCGCTGGAAGACGTCGTCAACACGCACCAGCGCCCCAAGCTCGAAGATTACGGGGACTATCTGTTCATCGTCGTTCGGATGCCCCATCCGGACGAGCCGTTTCAGACCGAGCAGTTGAGCCTGTTTCTCGGCGCGAACTACGTCATTACGTTTCAGGAACGAGCCGGCGATTGCTTCGAGCCGGTGCGCAAGCGGATCCGCGACCGACGGAATCGTCTGCTCGAGGCCAGCTATCTGGCCTACTCGCTCATCGACGCCCTGTTCGACAGCTACTTTCCCGTCCTCGATACGTTCAGCGACAGACTGGAGCGTCTGGAAGAAGAGGTCGTTCAACGGCCCACCCCCGTCAGCCTCAGCCACGTCCACGACGTACGCCACGACCTGCTGACGCTGCGCCGCTCGATCTGGCCAGCGCGGGACATACTCAACTCGCTGGTGCGCGACCCTCTTCCGTTGATCTCCGATACGACCCGGACGTACTTCCGCGACTGCTACGACCACGCCGTCCGCATCATCGACCTGGTCGAGACGTTTCGCGAGCTCAACTCCAGCCTGATCGAGCTGTACCAGTCCACGGTCAGCCAGCGGATGAACGAGATCATGAAGGTGCTCACGGTCATCGCCACGATCTTCATCCCGTTGACCTTTGTCGCTGGCCTCTACGGCATGAACTTCAACACCCAAGTCTCGCCATTGAACCTGCCCGAGCTGAACTGGTACTACGGCTACCCGTTCGCGCTCGCCCTCATGGTGCTTGTGGTGGCGGGGATGATAATGTATTTCCGACGTAGGGGGTGGATCGGCGCCTGAGCCGGTCGCTCTACCGATCGAAAGCTCGTGAAGCGAAGGCCTGAGATATGTTTAGTCGCAAAACAGCCATTACGGCGCTCGTCGGTTTCGTCCTCGGCATCATCACGGCGATCGTGGCACGCCCCTACCTCGGGCAGAACCTGCAGGAGGCGGTGAGCGGGAAACGCGAGTCGGTCTCGGGGCTCGTTACAGTCAAGCAGCGGCAGGGCGAGCGCCTGCTGCTCACCATCGTCACGCGCGACGGGGCGAGCCTGGCCACCTTCGAAAAGATGGCGGACGAGATCAACCTGCTGGTCGAGGAAGGCGACACGGTCGCGTTGGGTCTCCGGGGTGGCTACGAGCCGTTCCTGCAGGACCCGGACATCCGCGGCGTGCGCAAGCCTCCCTTCCACGGCGGTCCTGCAGCGGCCGCGCCTGACACCGCCGCGGCCACCCCGGACACGCTGTCGGGGGTGGCGAGGCCCGAGACCGACACGCTGCAGCTGAAGCCGGATACGTTGAACGGCACAGCGTCCTCGCGCTGGTACGATTGAAGGCGGTTCAAGCACCAGCGTCTCCGCTCGCCCGCAGCTGCGGCAGGCTTGCCATTTTGCCCCAAACGCGGTCCTCGACGTTCTCGACGAACAGCTGCAGGTGCGGGTAGGGGATCTGAATTCCCGCCTCGTCCAGCGCCAGCTTGCACGCCTCCAGCGTGCGGAAGTAGACCGGCCGCTCCTGCGACATGTCATCGACCCAGACCCGCACGATCAGGTTGACGCTGGAGCCCCCCAGGCTTTCGGTCACCACCTCGGGCGCCGGGTCGGCCAGCACGCCCTTGACCGACTTCACCGACTCGAGCATCACCTGGCGCGCCTGCGGGATGGACTCCTTGTAGGCGATCCCCACCGGCACGTTCACCCGCGTCTCCCCATACAACGAGTGGTTGACCAGCACGTTGTTCATGATCTGGCTATTGGGAATCACGACATAGGTGTTATCGGTCGTCCGGATCCGCGTGCTGCGGATGGTGATCTCCCGAACCTCGCCGTACAGCCCGCCCGTCTGCAGGAAGTGGCCCACCAGAAATGGCTTGTCCCAGAAGATCAGGAAGCCCGCGATCATGTTGGCGATCGAATCTTGAGCGGCGAGACCGACGCCGATCCCGGCCACGCCGATCCCGGCCAGCGCCGCCGCCACGTTGACTCCTAGCTGGCTCGCCGCCATGACGACTGCGAACAGCAGCAGCGTGAAGCGGTAGACGTTGTCCAGCAGCAGATGGGTCAGCGCCTCGTGGATGCCGGCTTTGCGAAACACCGGTCGCAGCACTCGGCGCGTAACGCGGAAGGCAACCCAGAACACCAGCAAGACGCCGACGGCGGCGAGCAGGCGTGGGGCGAAGGCGACGAACATGCTGCTCAGCTGCTCCGCCATCATCTCCAGATTGAGCAAGGTCTCCATACATCCTCCGACGAGGGGGGTGAGGTTCGCAAATCCTGAAGAGCAAAAAGGGCTTCGCCGCCGCCGATCGGCAAGCCGGCGGAAAAGAAAGCGCCGCCGGACGCTGGGCCCGACGGCGCGTCGCGTTGCCCGTCGAGACGGGCTGGCTGCGGCTTACTTCTTCGCGACCGAGACCGGGATGCGCCGGCCAGCCGCCTTTTCGGACTTCGGCAGTTTGACCGTCAGCACGCCGCGGTCGTACTCGGCAGCGATCTTGTCCCGGTTGACCGAAGCCGGCAGCGCAACGGAGCGGCGGAACGACCCGAAACGGCGCTCGCTGTGATAATAGCCCTCGGCGCGCTCCTCGGTCTGCTCTCGCTTCTCGCCGCTGATCGTCAGAACATCACCCGATACTGAGATGTCGAGCTCTTTCGGATCGACGCCCGGCACCTCCGCCCGGACGGTGATCTCGTTCTCCGTCTCGCTCAGGTCAAGGGACGGCGAGAACGTCGTCGCCCACAAGCTCCCCTCCGGCATCCAGCGTGTTCCGCTGAACGGCTCGCTGAAGAATCGATCGAAAAGCCGATCGATCTCGGTGTGAAAGCGCGCCAGAGGATTCTCGGTGGAGCCGTTATCGCGCTCCGCCTCGCTCATCTTGTGTCGCCAGGGTATCAGGTTACCGATCAACATACAGAAAGCACCTCCTTCTTCTCTTGATCTATCCGAAATCTTCCTGTCTGAGAACGCCTACCGCGCGTGCACCTCCACCTTGCGCGCCTTCGCCTTCTCGGCTTTGGGCAGGCGAAGCATCAGAACGCCGTCTCGATACTCGGCGCTGATCCGCTCGCCATTTACATTCTCAGTCACCTCGAAGGCCCGGTAATAGTCCCCGACGCCATACTCACGCAGCAGGTATGTCGTTCCTTCAGGCTGGCGGGCCTCGATTTTCGCCTGGATCGTCAGAACACCGCGCTCGAAGTTGATATCGATGCTTTCAGGATTCGCCCCAGGCACGTCCGCCAACACCCGCAGCTCATCCGCCGTCTCGACGATATCGACCGCGGGACGAAAGCGCGGGCTGCCGCGGGTCGGCTCCCGCCGGGCTACCTCCCGGCCGGTGCTCTTCTCGACAGCAGTTCCACTGGTCATCGTTTCTCACCTCTCTGCTGGTTCGCTCTAAGCTTCAACTCGTCGCTGCAACCGTCTGCTCTCGCTCAGGCGCTCAGCGCCTTGACTTCGATCTTACGCGGGCGAACGCTCGCCGCTTTCGGCATCGTGATCGTCAGCACACCGTTTTCCAGGCTCGCTTCCACGGCCTCCGGGTCGATCTCGACCGGCAGCTGGATCACTCCGCTGAAAGCGCCGTAGGCACGCTCACGGCGATGATAGGCAACGCCTTCCTGCGACTCCGCCTTCCGCTCGCCCTTGAGCGTCAGCTCATTGCCCTTCACCAGGATCTCTAGGTCTTCGAACTTCAGCCCAGGCACCTCGGCCTCCGCGAAAAGCGCCTCGTCCGTTTCCCACAGATTCACTGCCGGGAACGAGCGATCCCGCGTCCGCTGACGGACGATCCACCACGGCCACTCGTAACCATCGAACACCCGGTCCAGCTCACGCCGAGAACCGCCGAGCGGATAACCACCACTCATCATCCACCGGTTCGTCATGTTATCGCACCTCCTCTTGAGCTATGACCTGCATCACTCAGCTGACCGCGTCCCCACTCGGAGGACGCCTCGTGAGAGTTTCTGGGAACTCCGCCCGGGTGAAGAGGCAAAGCCTGTGCCAAGCGAGCCGCGCTCCCGTATCTGTAAGTAACTACGCGACAAACGCTTAGAGGCACGAATCGCTCGCGGAAACGCCCTGCCAACCTGGCAGACGCCCGGCTTCCGTCGCTCTGCAGGACCTGCAGAACTCGGCCACCTTGACGGCCCGGTCACCCACGCGGTAGGCTTGCCCACCCGAAACGACACGGAGTCGATCACAGGTGACCGAACAACTTCTCATCGCGCTGGCCAGCATCATCACGCTGGGGATCGCCGCCGAATGGTTGGCCTGGCGCATCCATCTGCCGTCGATCCTGATGCTGCTGATCTTCGGCTTCGCCGCCGGACCGGCCACGGGCTTTCTCAACCCCGACGAGATGTTGGGTCCCTTGCTGTTCCCCATCATCTCCATCGCGGTAGCGATCATCCTGTTCGAGGGCGGAACGAGCCTGCGGCTGCGCGAGCTGCGAGAGATCGGCGGGATCGTGCGGAACCTGGTTACCGTGGGGGCGCTGCTCGCCTGGGTGCTCGGCGCTGCCGCCGGCTATCTGTTGCTGGGACTGAACCTGGCGCTGGCGGCGCTGTTGGGGGCGGTACTTGTGGTGACGGGTCCGACGGTGATCATCCCGCTGCTCCGTCACGTACGTCCGACGCCGCAGGTGGCGTCCACGCTCAAGTGGGAAGGGATCTTGATCGATCCGATCGGCGCGATCCTCGCCGTGCTCGTGTACGAGGCGGTGTTGGCCGGGTCGGTTGGAGCGGCCACGACCGTCGCGATCTTGGGACTCGGGAAGACGATTGTCGTCGGGGCGGCGCTGGCTGCCGTGGGCGCCGGCCTATTGGTCGTCCTGATCGATCGCCAGTGGGTGCCCGATTTCCTGCAGAGCCCGCTGGCGCTGATGATTGTGGTGACGGCGTTCGCGGTCTCGAACATCCTCCAACCCGAGTCGGGCCTGGTAACCGCCACGCTCATGGGGGTGGCGCTGGCGAACCAGCGCACGGTGGACGTCAGGCACATCATCGAGTTCAAGGAGAATCTGCGGGTCCTGTTGATCTCGAGCTTGTTCATCCTGCTCGGGGCACGGCTCCAGCCGGCCGATCTCAGCGGCATCGGTTTGCCGGAGGTCGGGTTTCTCGGTGCGCTGATTCTGGTGATACGGCCGGCCGTGGTCGGGCTCTCAGCGCTGGGCTCGGAGCTGGGCTGGCGCGAACGGGTGATGATCGCCGGCATCGCGCCCCGCGGGATCGTGGCCGCCGCCGTCTCATCGGTGTTCGCGCTCGAGCTGGTGCACGCGGGCTACGCGGGTGCCGAGCGGCTGGTGCCACTCACCTTCATGGTGATCATCGCGACGGTGGCGATCTATGGGCTCACCGCCGCACCGGCCGCCCGACTGCTCAAGGTCTCGCAGCCACAGCCTCAGGGACTGCTGATCATCGGCGCCCACCCCTGGGCCCGGGCGATCGCCGAGGAGCTGAAGGAAGCGGGGGTTCCGGTGCGCCTGGCCGACACGAACTACTCGAACATCGCCGAAGCGCGGATGGCCGGGTTGCCGATCCACTACGGAAGCGCGATCACCGAAGCGGCGCTGGACAGCATCGAACTGGACGGGATCGGCCGCCTGCTCGCTTTGACCTCGAATGACGACGTGAACTCGTTGACCGCGCTTCACTTCAGCGAGGTATTCGGCGGCGAACATGTGTATCAGCTGCCGCCCGAGCATCTCAGCGACGACGATCCCCGGGAGGTAACCTCGCGGCGCCTGCGCGGCCGATTCCTCTTCCACTCGGAGGCTAACTACTGGAACCTGACGGCGCGCTTCGACGCGGGCGCCGATATCAAGACCACGAATTTGACGGAAACCTTCGATTTCCAAAGATTCAAGGAACTGTACGACGACGCGATCCCACTCTTCACGCTCGATGACGACGGCCGGCTGGCGATCTTCACGGTCGACGACCCGCTCCAACCCGGCCCGGGCCAGAGGCTGATCGCGATCGTCGAGCCGGCAGGCGAGGCCGCGGAGGTCGGGGCGCCAGGCACCCCCTCTACGTGACGACTCTACGAATCGGCGGCCGATAGAACGCGGCACTGGCCGACCGAGGGGACAGAGCCATGCGATTGATCGGCGAGCTTTACCGCTTGCAGGAAGAGCGCGGCTACCTCGATGCGAAGGAGCTGAGCGCCCTGGCCGAGCGGCTGCGCGTTCCCCTGTATCGTGTCGAGGAAGTCGTCACCTTTTACACCCACTTCCGCACCTCGCCACCGCCCAAGACCGAGGTCGCCGTCTGCCGGGACCTGTCTTGCCACCTGCTCGAGGGCCGTGACTATTGCGCTCGGCTCCGGGAATTGCTGGACGGGGAGAGCGGCGCGGTGGACGTTCACGAGGTCTCGTGCCTGGGTCGCTGTGAGTACGCGCCGGCGGCCCTGGTCAACGGATTACCCGTCGGTCGGGTCAGCCCGGAAGAGCTGACGCACAGGGCGCGGAACGCGGATATGCTGCCACCTCTCGGACTGGCCCGGTCCCGCCGCTGGCGGATCGACTACTGCGGCGAGCGGGGCGAACGCTACGCGGTTTACAAAGCCTACCGCGAGCGGCGCGATTCCGACGCCGCGGCCGCCGAGATCATCGCCACGCTGAAACAGGCGGGGCTGCGCGGCATGGGCGGCGCCGGTTTCCCCACCGGCCTCAAGTGGGAACTGGTGCGCAAAGAGAAGGCCGTGCCCAAGTACGTGATCTGCAACGCCGATGAGAGTGAGCCCGGCGCCTTCAAAGACCGGGTGATCCACGAAGAATTACCCCACCTCGTGATCGAAGGGATGTGTCTCGCCGGCCTGGTCGCCGGGGCGAAGCAGGGCTGGGTGTACGTGCGCAACGAGTATGAGCCGGAGCGGCGGGCCATGCAGCTCGCGCTCGACGACGCGCGGCGACGCGGCGTGCTGGGCGAGCACTTCGACATCGACATCTTCGTCTCGCCCGGCGGCTACATCCTGGGCGAAGAGACCGCGTTGCTCGAAGCGCTGGAAGACCGGCGCGGCGAGCCGCGCAACAAGCCGCCCTACCCCGGGCAGACAGGTCTGTGGTCGAGGCCCACGTTGATCAACAACGTGGAGACGCTCGCCCTAGTGCCCGCCATCCTCAAGCACGGCCCGGACTGGTGGAAGAACGAAGGCGTTCGGGGCCATTCCGGCCTCAAGTTCATCGGCGTGTCGGGGCACGTTGAGAACCCGGGCGTCTTTGAGATCCCACTGGGAACGACGGTCGCGGAATTGATCAAGATGGCTGGCGGCGTCATCGACGGCCGACCACTCAAGGCGTTCGCCCCCGGCGGTGCCAGCTCCAGCTTCCTGCCGGCCAAGAAGGCCGACATCGAGATCGACTTCGAGACCATCGCGAAGGCCGGTTCCATGCTCGGCGCCGCCGCCCTGGTGGTGATCGCCGAAGGCACCGACATGATCGAGACCGCGACCAATGTGGTGCGCTTCTTCCGCAACGAGTCGTGCG
>CAYGCC010000541.1:0-2003 GCA_964348165.1 uncultured Gemmatimonadota bacterium
CGCCTAACGGATCAGCGTTTCAGCTGCGCCGTGAGGAACGAGCGGCGCGGCTGATCCAAAGCTACCACCTCGTGGCCAGCCAGGGCCACGGAATTCGGAACCACCACGGGACAAAGGCATTCGCCTGAAGGCTGCAGCGCCAGCTGCAAACGCTTGTTAGACGGCAATTCCCTTTGCTGCCCATGCACGGGCCGTCAGTGCGATCCCACCGTCGGACCTGACCGGGAGCCGAGATCGAATAAGCTCGCGGAGGCGGCCGCGACGCTCCGCAGGCAGGCTCATGGCGTAGCCAGGCGCAGGCCCCTGGCCGCCCAGAAACGGTGTCCAGTAGTCGTCGAAGTCCCGGAACACCGTCGGTATGTCGATCGACTGAACCTGGACCTCGCGCAAGCGGGCCCGCTCGAAAATCTCTCGCAGTGGCGCCGGCCGGCAGAGTGGAAACCGGGCACCCTCATCGAGTGCGCGGGCGGCCGGGTCGAGTGCGCAGGCCGCATCCCAGAAGATTCGCATCATCTGCATTCCTTCTGAGTAGTCCCAGACGTACGCCCCGACAACCCCGCCGTGTCGGGCGCGGGCGGCCAGCGTGGTTAGACCTTCGACGGGAACTGGCAGGAAATTGAGTACCAAGCCCGTAACGACAGCGTCGAAGCCGCCGTCGACTTGAGGCAGGCTCACGAGATCCGCGGTGGCAAAGGCTGCGCGCTCATCTGTAATCTGGGCGTTGGCGAAAGCCGTATAGGCGGGTGACCGATCGCAGCCAACAACCTGACGTGGATGAGCCGTGGCCAGGATTTGCTGGGTCAGCGCCCCGGTACCGCATCCGAAGTCGAGCCAGGTGCTGTCACGCGGGAGGCTTAGCCAGCGAATGAATGCGGCAGCAACAACGCGACTCCAGCGACCTACGTAGGCCTCGTATGCGGCACTGTCGTCCCAGACGTCGGCTACCACGGTGTCACGCCCCTCAATAAGGGATTGCCGTCTAACTACTCTTGTACTGCGCCGCCCCTGACGACAATCGGTTTTATCAGGCGGTCAGAGGCAGCATAAACGTCACGATGTGTAACGAAGGTCGTCTCTCCACACCAAGAAACGTGCGAGACATCTGACTAGCCATGACGAGTCGAAACCATATCACTGCGCGGCCAGGCCGCGTAAGCCCGTGGCCGGAGCCCGCGATCGATGCAATGTCTATTTGGCATGTTGCCCGCGTGTTGAGCCAATACCGGGTGCAAGACTCGAACGCCGCTCGAATCGCATCTCCATAGCGCCCGACGCAGATTCGCGGCAACAAGATCCAGCTCGCCAGGCCCAGAAGGAAAAGGAAGCCAAACAAATCGGTGAGCGCGGTGAAGAAGACCGACGAGGCGACCGCGGGATCGACGCCCAACCGCTCGAGCAGGGTCGGCACGAAGGCGCCGGCAAAGCCCGCCACCACCAGGTTCGCCCACATCGCCAGCATCACCACCGCCCCGAGGTAGATCGTCCCCTCCGGCAGAAGCAGGCCGGCCACCGCCGCCAGGAGCCCGATCACCGCGCCGTTGGCCAGGCCGACCGCGATCTCCTTGGCCACCACCCGCCAGGCGCCCGAGCGTTCCGGCGAGAGGGCGAGGCGGCGCACTGTGACGGCCAGCGCCTGCGTGCCGGCGTTGCCGCCCAGTGCCGCGATCACCGGCATGATCACCGCCAGCATGACGATCTGCTCGACCGTATCGCGGAAGACATAGATCACCGCCGCCGCGAGCGACGTGGTCAACAGCGCGAGCGCCAGCCAGGGCAGACGGCTGCGCATCGCCTCGCCCACACCGCCGCGCAGGTACTCCTCCGCCGAGCCGCCCGACAGCCTCAGGATGTCCTCGGTGGTCTCGGCCTCGACGATGTCCATCACATCGTCGAAGGTCACCCGGCCGATCAGCCGGCCGGCGCGATCGACCACCGGCACCGAGACCAGGTTGTAGCGCGACATCACGCGGGCCACTTCCTCCTGGTCCATCGTGGCGGGTACT
>CAYGCC010000542.1:0-1515 GCA_964348165.1 uncultured Gemmatimonadota bacterium
TCCGTGGTGTAGCCCTGGTGCCGGACGCTGTCTACCGGGTTGAACAGCCAGGGGTTGTAGTCGGGGCCCTGGCCCCTGAGGATCTCGTAGTGGTCGAAGCCTTCCGGGCGGCTCTTCAGGTGCCACTTGCCGATGATCGCCGTCTGGTATCCGGCCGCCTGCAATAGCTTGGGGAAGGTCACCTCGGTGCTGTGCAGCGGCTCGCGGTTCGTCATCACGCCGGTCAGATGCCCGTACTTGCCGGTGAGGATGGTGGCGCGGCTCGGCGCGCAGATCGAGTTGGTGACGAAGGCGTTCCGGAACACCAGCCCCGCGCTGGCCAGCCGGTCGATGTTGGGCGTCTCGTTGATCCGCGAGTCGTAGGCGCCGATCGCGTGGGCGGCGTGGTCGTCAGAGAAGACGAACAGGATGTTGGGCCGCCGCGGTCGCTCGGGCGCGCAGGCGGCCAGCGCGCCCAGGGCGAGCACGAGTAGGAGGGGCCGTCGAGCGGCGACGAGCCTGTGGCGTCGGGGCATGCGGTGCGCTCCTCGAGTCGCGTTGTGAACGGGCGTAGCGTCGGTAATCGTGTCATCCGCCCTGAGAGACCGCCCACGGTAGTACTCAATGGTCTTGCGACGCAAGCTGGCGGCGCATCCGTGGTGAGAGCGTTGTACGGCACTCCACCGCGCAGCGGCTTCACAAAAGACGGTACGCGAGTTCGCTGCAGGCAAGCCGATCGAGTTGTGGGGCCTCAGGCATCTCGTTGCCCAGCAGAAGCAGCCTGAACGAAAAACGTAATGCTCGCTGCCAAGAACAATTCTTACTAACATAGAATGGTGCTGAGGCGGGGACGTGCGACCCGTTGCTCAACAATCGGGGCTTCAGCCAGTGGCAGTAGCCCACACTCCTGCCTGCCTACGCAGCTGGCGTCCAGCGGCGACGAGAAGGACTAGCCTCGAGCCCCATCTTAAGACAATACGATTCCTGTCAGCGAAAACGCGGCTCGTCACCAACGCCTTCAACGGCGTCGCGCCGTACATCCGCAGAAACCTGATACGTGTACGTGGTCCGCCTCGCACCCCTGGGGTCAGCTCTCTCAGAAACGCACCTGTCGAAAAGGAGCGAGCCATGCGTGCACGTACAATCCCGCTTGCCCTTCTGCTCGTGGTTGCGCTCGCCGTGGGCTGCAGTGACGCCAACCAGCCCATAGCAGGCCCGATCGAGGCCACGCCGACCTTCAGCGTGGCCGATGGCCCGGAGAATCCAGGTAATTCGTTGGTGTTCAAGTTTCAGAACGCTGTGTTCTTCACGACAGTCGACCCGGAAGCTGATCTCGTCGCGCGACACTACGACGCGATCAACGCGCCATTTTGTGATGGCACGGATTTCCCGCTGCAGGATATCCAGTGGGTAACGGACCCACAGCACGAGTTCGAGGTCGTTCGTCGTCTCGTTCAGTCGGACGGGGAGATCCCGGTCGTGATCTACCGTCTCTCTGAAGTCCCGCCAGGGCTACCCGATTGCGACGACCTGGCC
>CAYGCC010000543.1:0-4181 GCA_964348165.1 uncultured Gemmatimonadota bacterium
GATCTACACCCTCGACTCGCCGCTCGACGATGCCACAGAGGTCAAGGTGTGGACACAGGAGTTGCGCCTCGCCGGCAATGTGGCCGACCGCGTCCGCTGGCTGGTGGGCGGTTTCTACAGCAAAGTCCGGCGTGACTACGCCCAGAGCCTGATTGTGCGCGGGTTTGACGAGCTCTCCGCCGCCGAGCTGGGTGCGCCTGAAGGCTGGACCGAGGGACTCCGAGCCCAGGTGGACGAGCTGTTCTTCTCCGACCTTTCCTACGATCTGAAGCAGGGAGCGGTCTTCGGCGAGGCCACCCTGGCGGTGGCGCCGCGGCTCGACCTCACCGCCGGCCTGCGCTACTACAACTTCAGCGAAGAGCGCGAGCAGATCTTCGACGGCATCTTCGGGAACGATGACAACGGGAACTCCCTGGTTTCGCAGCCCGGCGACATCGACGCCGACGGGCTGGCGCCGCGCTTCATCGCGAGCCTCAGGGTGACCGACGACCTCACGCTGAACGCCCAGGCCTCGCGGGGCTTCCGGCTGGGCGGGATCAACGATCCCCTCAACGTTCCGCTGTGCACGGATGAGGACCTGGCCACGTTCGGCAACCGGCCGACCTGGGATGACGAGACGGCGTGGAACTACGAGGTGGGGGCCAAGTCCCGACTGGCGGACGGCCGCGCCTCCGTCAACGTGTCCGCGTTCTACATGGACATCCGCGACATCCAGGTGACCACCACGGGGGGCTCGTGCTCCTCTCGAATCATCTTCAACGTGGACAAGGCCCGCAGCCAGGGAGTGGAGGCGGAGGTCACGGCCAGCCCGACCGAGAACTTCGACTTCTCGGTCTCCGCGGCCCTCAACGACTCGGAGCTGCGGTCCACGATCCTCTCCGCGGGGAGACCGGTGGCAGGGATGGAGGCGGGCAACCGCCTGCCCAGCGTGCCCCAGGTCCAGGTGAGCGGGGCGGCCACCTACGGGTGGCAGGTGGGCCAGGCGTCGCGGGCGTTCGTCACCGGCAGCTACCAACATGTGGGCTCGCGCTTCACGGCGATCGACGACCATGGCTCGCCGGGAGAACCCATCTGTCCGCCTTCGGAGCCCGACTGTCTCTTCGGTGTCGTCAACCTGAACTCGTTCGACCCGAACACCATCGGCGGGCCCCTGAACCAGTCCATCTTCACGTTCGATCCGGAGCTGCCGGCTTACAACATCGTCAACCTGCGCGTCGGCCTGATCCGCCCGCGCTGGGAGGTTGCGCTCTACGCCAACAACGTGACCGACGAGCGAGCCTTCCTGGCCCTCGACCGGGAGCGGGGAAGCCGCGCCCGCGTGGGCTACCTGACCAACCCGCCGCGGACGTTTGGGGTCTCGCTCCGCTTCAACTACTGAGTCCTACTGAGTCCCGGTCCCGCCCCCGGCCGCACTCGCGCGCCGGGGGCGGGCCACGCTCGTCCGCTCGTCGCCCCAGTAGCACACCTCAAGAAACCGCTCCAACCCGGACGAACGCAGCCGCCCACGTGCTCCGGCCGGCAGCGCGGGCCACGTCCCGACTGCGCCTAGATCGCGTCCACGAGCTGGTTGAATGCCCGCCGGCCCTCGTCCGCCGCCGGCCCCCAATGTTGCCAGCCGACCAGCTCCGAGTGCCCGAAGGCGATCCGCCCGTGGCGCTTCCGGATGACGTCCCGCGGTGCCCTGCCCGACGCGCCGCCAAAGAAGCCCGGAAAGGGGACCGAGTACGCATGTCCCCAGCGGTTCAGAATAAGCCCGGCCACATCCTGCTCCGGAGTGAACCCGGACGCGGCGAACAGCTTCACCATCTGGGCATAGATCTTCTGCTCGTA
This sequence comes from uncultured Gemmatimonadota bacterium, assembly GCA_964348165.1. GTDB lineage: Bacteria > Gemmatimonadota > Gemmatimonadetes > Palauibacterales > KS3-K002 > CAYGAJ01. Next base: position 1,831 of record CAYGCC010000543.1, read on the forward strand.
CTCCGGGAAGGAGGTGTGCAGGAGCTCGTTGCGGCCCAGCGTCGTCTGCTCCCGCAGCGGCAGCCCGGGACGATGGAAGGGCGTGTAGAACGTCAGGATAGTGGGCTGGTCCGGGTCTAGCGGGGGCCGGTAGCTACCCACCTGCATCGGGTTCCGGACGTTGCAAGTATACCCGAAATCGCCCTCGCCCCGGTCCCAGATCGCAGCGGTGATCCCGAGCTTGTGGAGGAAGCGCCAGTTGGTGAGCGCGACGTTCGCCACGAGGAAGGGAGCGTGCACGAACTGCATGTACGCCTCGCGGTGCGCCGGTGGCAGGTCGCGCGCCACGTACAGGTTCATCCACCCGCCTGTGGCCATAATCACCGCCCTGGCCCGGATCGCATGCAGGCGGCCGGCGCGAGCATAGACGACCCTCACGGTGCCGGAGGACGCGGGATCACCCTCGTGCTCGACGCTCACGACGGTGGACCGGAGCCGCATGCGGAGCGGCTCTCCGGGCCGATCGAGCGCATCGAGGTTGATGCGGCCCGTAATGATGTTCTCGAAGCTATCCGTCCCGGCGATGGCGTCCGGGACCAGCCGTTTGAGGAAATAGCGGACGAAACCTGAATTGCCTCCCGGGAACGACACCCTTCGGAGATCTGGAGGCAGCGGTTCCGTGAGGCCCGGCATGGGCAGTTGGTACGCGACGTAGGCCGAGACGGCATCGCTTCCCAGCCCGCAGGCGGAAGCCAGGAAGAGGTCCGCGTAGCGGGCCGCCTCTGGGCCGAGTCGGAGCTCCCTCTCCAGGAACTCCTCGTACGACATCGTGTCGAGGGCACGCACCGCCTCCTCGTCGGACGCGAACTGCCTCGTCGCGCCCGATGCGTGCCACTGGAGCAGCGTCGCACGGGCAGCCTCGGAAAGGGGCGTGTTGGCTAGGCGCCGTTCCCACAGGTCGACGGCCCAGGTCCCATCTCCTGGCGGGCCCGTGCGGAAGAAGTGCCCGACGCTCGTGTGCTGCTCGAGTCCCCGGACCAGATACTCGTAGTTGTCGGGACTGAACCGAAGGGGTTTTTCCCCAGGTGGCCAGTCGCGGAATCGGAACTCCCGCGGGACACCCAGCTCCGCATAGTACCGGGGGTCCCCGGAGGCCCCCTCTGGATCTGTCACCACTGGGGGCACGAAGAAGCCATTCGAGCCCTGTGGCCCGATCAGCCGGACCCCACCCACGTCGAACTCGTTCTCCTTGGCCTCGCCGCCGAAGATCGGGTGGTTGTCCAGCATGAGGCAGGTCTGGCCGGGCTTCCTCTTCTTCGAGAATTCCAGCGCCGCGCCCAGCCCGGCGATGCCGGCGCCGACGATCACGAGGTCATGGTTTTCGATGTTCTCCACGCGACCGAAGTCGGACGGGAACCCGCCGTCGCGCAGCCGATGCGCCGTGTCCACGGCCTCCGGGGTGTTGCCGTGAGAGAAGCGGTAGTCCCCGACTCCGCCATAGCCGTACCAATCCGGACCCAGGGACCAGCTGGCTGCCCGAGCGTCGTCCGGCGGCGTCTGCCAGGAGGGTCGGCACCCGAGCAAGGCGCCGCCCACGGCGAGCAGCGCGCCGTTGAGGAAATCCCGCCGGGTGATGTGTGGACCGAAGCTCATGGGCGTTACTCGTGTTGTCATGATCGCGGTGTTCGCCGTCTGCGGCCGTTGAGCGACACGTTGGCAAGACCGTACGCGCCCGATGCGGCGCTAGAGGTTCTCGCGCAGAAACTCCGTCATCATGGTGAACAGGTTGACTCGGGTGCCGGGGCCCGAGATTCCGTGCGCTTTGTTCGGATAGAGCCGGAACTCGAACTGCTTGTTCGCCTCCTCGAGCCGCGTCACCAGCTGGGTCGAGTTCTGCGAGTGCACGTTGTCGTCACCCGTGCCGTGCACCAGGAGGAAACGGCCCTGCAGACGATCGGCGTGGGCCAACGGGGCGCTCTCGGCGTAACCCTCGGGGTTCTCCTGTGGCGTGCGCATGTAGCGCTCGGTATAGATCGTGTCGTAGAGCCGCCAGTCGGTGACCGGGGCGACGGAGATCCCGGCCTTGAAGACATCGGCGCCTTTGAAGAGCGAGAGCGCCGCCATGTAGCCCCCGTAGCTCCACCCCCAGATCCCGATCCGCTTGCCGTCCACATAGGGCAGCCCGGCGAAGTAGCGGGCCGCCGCGATCTGATCGGCCGACTCGTATCGGCCCAGGTTCAGGTAGGTGATCTTCTTGAAGCGGGCCCCGCGCGCGCCCGTCCCCCGGTTGTCCACGCTCGCCACCAGGTAGCCCTCGGCCGCCAGCAGCTGATGCCAGAGGTAGCGGTCGCCCCACCAGGCGTCGGTCACCG
>CAYGCC010000544.1:0-10822 GCA_964348165.1 uncultured Gemmatimonadota bacterium
ACAGGAGCGGAACGCCGTGAAGTCGGAAGGATCCTGCCAGGAGCGCCAGTACCTCAGCACGATGTCTTGCGTTCGTTCAGTCGGATCCATCTGCGGATCTCCTCGGAGCGATGCGGTAACTTCCAGGTGGATTCGCCACCGGCCATGGCTCAGCAAGATAGCATGCGGGCGAGCGTGCACCAGCGACGCTGCTCTTGACGGGTCTGAGGCCCACCGTAGTTTAGAGGGCCTGGTGGACTGATTTGGGGCCGCTTGCAACCACCAAAAAAAAAGCCTAAAGAGCCGGGCGTCGCGGCTTCCGTTCAGGGCTGCGACGACTACGAAAGGCGCCACGAGAAGTCAACGCGACCCGCGCTCTCAGACGGCTCGGGTCGCGTTCGTTTTTCGATAACTCCTCTGGGGTCCCCCCGCCAGGGCCCGCGCACCGGGAGGATTTCCGATGCCTGACTTTCGAGCCGTGATCGAGAACAGCCGTGCCCACCTTTTCGATGGGGCGATCGGGACCGAGCTGTACCGGCGTGGCGTGTTCATCAACGTCTGCTACGACGAGCTCAACCTCAAGCGTCCCGAGGTCGTGCGCGAGGTCCACGGCGCCTACCGGAACGCCGGCGCCGAGATCCTCGAGACCAACACCTTCGGGGCGAACCGCGTGCGGCTCGAGCACTTCGGGCTCGGGGACCGCGTGGCTGAGATCAATAGGTCGGGCGCCCAGCTGGCCCGGGGCGTGGCGGGCGACGACCTGTTCGTCGCCGGCTCGATCGGGCCGCTCGGTATCCGGATCGAGCCTTACGGGCCCACGGCTCGCGAAGAAGCGCGGGCCTTCTTCAAGGAACAGGCCGAGGCGCTCGCCGAAGGCGGCGTCGATCTCTTCATCATCGAGACGTTCAGCGACCTGTCGGAGATCGAGCAGGCGATCCTCGGCTGCCGCGACGCCGCCGACCTGCCGATCGTCGCCCAGATGACCATCCACACCGACGGCAAAACCGTCTATGGCGTCGATCCCGCTCGGATCGCCGTGCACCTGGACGAGGCCGACGCCGACGTGATCGGCCTCAATTGCAGCGTCGGCCCGGCGCTGATCCTCAAGGCGGTCCAGAAGATGGTGGAGGTCACGAACAAGCCGCTCTCCGCCATGCCGAACGCCGGCCTGCCGCGCGAGGTCGAGGGCCGCAAGATGTACATGGCGTCGCCGGATTACTTCTCCAAGTACACGCGTCGGCTCGTGCAGGCCGGCGTGCGCTTCGTGGGCGGCTGTTGTGGGACGACTCCGGAGCACACCCGGGTCATGCGTGATCAGGTGCGCGCGCTGGCGCCGCGGCGTCAGGCGGTCGTCGTCGAGAAGATCCGCGATGTGGAGCGCAAGGAGAAGCACCCCGGAGTCGAGCCGGTCCCCACGCCGGAGCGCTCGCGGATGGCGCGCAAGATCACCGACGGCAAGCTCGTCACCAGCGTGGAGATTCTGCCGCCAAAAGGCTGCGACCCCGAAGACGTGCTCGACAAGGTCCACCGGCTCAAGGCGGCCGGTGTGGACGCAGTGAACGTGCCCGACGGCCCTAGGGCGATGATGCGGATGGGGGTGCTCGCCAGCTGTTCGATCATCGAGCGCGAGGTGGGCCTCGAGACCATCCCCCACTACTGCTGCCGCGACCGCAACCTGTTGGGCATGTTGAGCGACTTGCTGGGCGCTCACGCCTTGGGGTTGCGGAACCTGCTGATCATCACGGGCGACCCGCCGAAGATGGGACCCTATCCCGAGGCGACGGCCGTCTTCGATATCGACTCCATCGGGCTCACCAACCTGGTGTACAAGATGAACCATGGGCTCGATCCCGGGGACAACGAGATCGGCCCGCCGACCAGCTTCTATATCGGCGTCGGCGTCAATCCGGCGGCCGTCGAGCCCGACCACGAGATCCATCGCTTCGAGTGGAAAGTCGACGCGGGCGCCCAGTTCGCGGTCACGCAGCCGATCTTCGATGTGGCCGGATTCGTCGATTTTCTCGATCGGATCCAACACGTGAGAATCCCGGTCGTCGCCGCCGTCTGGCCGCTCGTCTCTTTCCGGAACGCCGAGTTCCTGAACAACGAGGTTCCCGGCATCGAGGTGCCGGCCGAGATCCTCGAGCGCATGCGCGTGGCGAGCGAAAAGGGGAAGGAGGCCGGGATGGCGGAGGGGCTGGCGATCGCCCGCGAGATGGTCAGTCAGATCCAGCCGCACGTCCAGGGCGTGCAGGTGAGCGCCCCCTTCGGCAAGGTCGATTTCGCCCTCGAGGTGTTCGAGGCGCTGGACGGGTGGGCGGAGCGGGAGCGCAGCGCTATCGCCTAGCCGCCGGCTTGTCAAGCTCGCTTGCTCGGAGGGGCGGAGCGCGGTAGCTTCGCCCCTTCCCATGGACTTTTTCTTGCCCGGCGCCTCTCGCCTCCGTGTCACTCGTCGGGCCGGGCCCAGCCTCCCGTCAAGCCCACAGGCGCCCTACCTACCGATAACAGTAATCCAAACCGGTTACAAATCTCGTTGCCCGTTCCGTACATCGTGCCTAAGGAGGACACGCCCATGTTCGCGGAGCTCGACCATCGCGCCTTGTATCGGCTTCCCTGGAACCTTGCCGACAACGCGATCTCCTGGCTGGAGCCCACGGCGGCCTGCAACCTCTACTGTGAGGGCTGCTATCGCACCAATGACCCGAAAGGCCATAAGCCGCTGGCGCAAATCTCGAGTGAGCTGGACGTGTTCACCCGCCTGCGGACTTGCGACGGGGTTTCGGTCGCGGGCGGCGATCCGCTGACCCATCCGGAGATCGTAAGAATCGTCGCGATGATCGCCGAGCGCGGCCTCAAGCCGATATTGAACACTAACGGCCTGGCGCTGAGCCAGGATCTGTTAACTGAGCTGAAGCGAGCAGGACTGATGGGACTAACACTCCACGTCGACAGCAAGCAAGTGCGACCGCACTGGCGTGGCAAAGGTGAGATTGAGCTGAACGAGCTTAGGCTGCAGTACGCCGAGATGATCGCCGAGGTTGGGGGTTTATCGTGCGCCTTCAATTCGACCGTCTACGAGGATACCCTAGAGGCGGTTCCGGAGATCGTCGCCTGGGGTGAGCGGCACATCGATATTGTGCATGTGCTGGTCTTCATCGCCTTCCGGGCCGCGATGGTCGGCGGGGCGTTCGATTACTACGTGGGCGGGGAGCGGATCGACTTCGGCGGCATCCCCTACGCGTCGGATCACCCTCTCAAGATCGACATTCAGTCGACGGACATCCTGGCAACGATCCGGCAGCGCTTCCCCGAGTTCAGGCCGTGCGCCTACCTCAACGGCACCGAGCGACCCGACTCGTTCAAGTGGCTGCTCGCCGGAAGGTTGGGCGCCAAAGGTCGAACCTACGGATACGTCGGCCCGAAGTTCATGGAGCTGGCACAGACGTCCCACCACTTGCGCCGCGGCCGCTACCTCGCCTACAGCAGCCCGCGGACGTTGAGACGTGGGCGATCGATGCTGCTGTTGTCGCCTCTCGACGGCGGTCTGCGCGGCGCTGCGGGAGCCTATCTCCGGGCGTTGGCGCTAAACCCCATTCGTGCACTGCAGCGGCTGCATTTTCAGTCAGTGATGATGATCCAGCCGATCGATGTGCTCCCCGACGGACGTCAGAACATGTGCGACGGCTGCCCGGACATGACCGTCTGGAACGGCCGCCTGGCATGGTCGTGCCGGCTCGAGGAGCCGATGATGTTCGGTGATTTCGTGCAGACGCTGCCGACGAAAGACCGGCCGACCGGTTAAGAACGTGGGATCGTCGCCAGACGCGGCGTCTGTAGAGGCCCTAAGCAGCTCAGCGGCCTGCGGTGTGGCTCGATCCGTCGGTCGCCGGGCGACCCCAGCCGAGCGCCTGACCGCGGCCTACAACCTGGCCCTCGCCGTGGTCTGGGCCGCGCTCCTTCATCGGGCTCCCTATGCACCGTTGATCTGCGCCGCGCACGTGGCCGGAGCGACCGTGCCCTGGCTATACAAGCGCGCGTTCGACCAACTGTCTAAAGTCGTAGCCTCAGTGCGGGAGATTTACCCGTTGATCTGGATCATCGCCTTCTGGACGGAGCTCGATTTTCTCCGTCACCTGCTACACACGGGTCCGAACGACCAGCCCATCGCGGCGTTGGAAGTCGCGCTTCTTGGCTTCAATATCGACAGCGTTTGGATGCCGAACATGCCGGCCACCTGGTTCAGCGAGCTGATGCACCTGCTCTACTTCGCCTACTATCCGGCGGTGCTACTCCCGCTCGTCTACGTGGCAGTAGCGGGAAGCGCGGCGATGAAGCGCGACATCACCTTCCGTGTTATGCTCGTATACCTTGCCTGCTTTGCGGTATATATGGCCTACCCAGTGGATGGTCCCCATTTCATCGGGGCGCGTTACGAAGGTGCGCTGCAGCAGGGGTTTTTCTATCGGCTCGTCTGGGTCGTGCAGGGCGCCGGAGACTCGCAGGGTTGCTCCTTCCCGAGCTCGCATGTGGCCGCCTCGGTTACCATGGCCTACCTGGCTTTGCGATGGTTTCGGAGGCCCGTCGCAGCGTTGCTCGCAGCGGCGGCGGTCGGCGTGACGCTCTCGTGCGTGTACACGCAAAATCACTACGCGGTCGATGCCCTAGCGGGTATCGTGTGGGCCTTGGCGCTGCAGCTCGTGGTGGCGCCCGCCTTGCTGCGCTGGTGGGAGCCGAGCGTTCGGCCGGATCGGGCCCTCGACACGCTCAGCTTGCCCAAGGCTCAGACCTCTCGTTGGCGTCGCTTTTGAAAGGACGGGCCTCGAGTTGGCCGCCGCCGATGAGCACGGCGCCGCCCAACCGACTCCCCGTCAACCATAACGCCTGTAGCGCGCGCGAGCCTTCGTGCCGACTCGCTTTTTGAAGGCGGCCTTGCCGTTTAGTTTGCGTGGCCCCGTCCGGGCGCGATGGTCAGCGAGGCGTTGACCCCGGCGTGATCGGAGGGCCACAGCCCCGACGAGGTGCGATCAACCTGCTCGTCCCCCACGACGTCGGCCTTCACCGCGCCCTGGAACTTCCCGGTGCGGCGCGTGAAGTCGTCGCGATAGAACACGAAGTCGATTCGGTGGAAGAGCTGTGAGGCTGAGTTCAAGAGGTCCGGCGCCTGGTTGGCGGTGAAGCCGTCCCCGCGCGCTGGACCGATCAGCCACGCGTCCACGAACCCGGCGTCGATCACGTCCTGGTAGGTGGCCGTGGTGCTCCCGTCGTCGTCGGAGTTGAAGTCGCCCACCATGATCGTGGGATGCGGCGAATTATCGACGATTGCCAGCAGCTCGGCGATCTGTGCGGCCTGCAACAAGGCCAGGTCCGGGTCTACCACCCCAGGGGCGATGTCCGCCGGTTCCAGGTGTGTGTTGACAAACCGGTAGGGCAGGCCCTTGAAGGTCAAGTCCACCGAGGCCCAGCCGCTTGGCTTCAAAATGGTGAGACCTCCGACGTTGAGGGGAAGTGCCGCCGCGAAGTTGGCGCTCTGGGGGTTCGACCACGCGACATCACCACGCACCAGAATCACGTCGAAGTCGGTCAGCCGGATGTCGTCCAGTCCGACGGGGTTGCCGGCGCCATCGAAGACGACCATCGGCAGCTCCATGTCGAAGTTGGTGGCCGCCGCCGCCGCCGAGTAGTGCAGACCACGGTCGGCCAGCGCCTGCAGCAGAAGCCCCAGGAAGTCGATAGCCACATCGCTGGCGTCCGGTGGAGCGCCGGGCTGGAAATTGCTCGGCGACTGCCTGCGGTAAAGCGCGATCTCCTGTAGACCGATGAGGTGTGGCCGCGCGTGCTCGATCTGATCGACGATTGCCTGGGTCCGCTCGGAAAAATCTGTCGCCTGGACCTGAGCGAATAGCCGGGCGACCTCCAACGGGATGTCGTTGGGGTTCTCCACTAGGAGCAACTCCTCGACTCGGGCTCCCCAATAGACGTTGTAAGTGAGCACCTCGAGTGATGGGGATCCTGCGCGGTCGCAGGCGCCGGGCGTCAGCCCGATGGCGAGAATTGTTAGCAGCAGGCGCTTCATGATCACCTCCGGGTTTGGGATAAGCAGCCCGAGCGTCGCGCGACTCCGGCGCCATCGCCGTCTCGGCATGAGCTCTGGGTGGGCACTCGCCTTCAGGGGTCAAGAGGCGGTCAAGCGAGGTCCAGGCGCCTTCAATTCCGGTCGTCTATCGACTCCCCGCGGGATCCACAGGTCTGCCTCATCCCCGACGTACCACCCCTCGAGACTCGGTGGTCGGCGACTACTGGCCGGGGGTGGCGTCTTGGGTGGGGTGGCGCTCGGTCTGTTCGCGGCGGCGCTCTAATCCGCCCTCTCAGAGTATGGCTGCAACAGCGACGCGGGTTCGCGCCGCCGCGCGAACCCCCCGTCAAAGCGAGGAACCCTCGACCTGCGGTCCTACTTCGTGTGGCCCAGGCCCGGCGCGATGGTTAGCGAGGCGCTGACCGCGGCGTGATCGGACGGCCACAGCCCCGACGGCGTCCGATCGCCCTGCTCCTCTCCAACGACGTCGGCCATCACTGCGCCTTGGAACTGCCCGGTGTGGTCCGTGAACTCGTCCCGATAGAAGACGAAGTCGATCCGGTGGAAGAGCTGCGAGACCGGGTTCAACAGGTCCGATGCCTGGTTGGATGTGTAGCCGACTCCGCGCGGTGGCCCGATCAACCAGGCGTCCACGAACCCTGCGTCGATCACGTCCGCGTAGGTCTCGGTCGTGCTGCCGTCGGCGGCGGAGTTGAAGTCGCCCACCATGACGACCGGGTAGGGTGATCCGTCTACAACACCCAGCAGCTCCGCCAGCTGCGCGGCCTGCAAGTCTGCCAAATCTGGATCGACCACGCCCGGGGCGATGTCGGCCGGCTCCAAGTGCGTGTTCACGAAGCGGTACGGCAGATCTTTCAAGATCAGGTCCACCGATGCCCAGCCGCGCAGGATGAACAGGGTCTGACCGCCAAGCTCGATCGGCAGGGCCGCTCCGAAGTTGTCGTCCTGGGGGTTCGACCAACTCACGTCATCGCGCACCAGGATCACATCGAAATCCGTCAAGCGGATGTCGTCGAGGCCGCCCGTGTTGAAGTTCACGATCGGCAGCTCGAAGTCGAAGTTCTCTGACACGGCGGCGACGCTGTACGACAAGCCCCGGTCGGCCAGCGCCTGCATCAGGATGCCCAGGAAGTCGAGCACCGGTGTCGTCGCGGGCGTGGGGTTACCGATCAGAAAGTCGCCCGGTGACTGAATCCGGTACAGCGAGATCTCTTGGAGGGCGATGGCGTGAGGACGGATCTGCTCGATCTGGTCGACGATCGCCTGGGCGCGCTCGGGGAAGTTCGTCTGTTGGACGATCCCGAACAGACGCGCCGCCTCGAACGGGATGTCGGCGGGGTCCTCCAGCAGAAGTAGATCGCTAATCGCTGCGCCGACGTAGACGTTGTAAGTCATCACGTCGAGTGCTGGGGATCCGGCGCGGTCCGAACCGAACGAAGGCTCGTTGACCCCCGTCAGCGAATCGCGGTCGCAGGCGCTGAGCGCCAGCCCGAGGACGAGGATGGGCAACAGTAGACGTTTCATGGTGACCTCCGTGCTGTGGGATAAGCAGCCGAGCGTGGCGCGAGGTCGGCACCATCGCCGTCTCGGCACGAGCTACGAGGCGGATTCTTGACAGGAAGGGTGGAAGCAATAGTCAGGGGGGGTCGGCGCGGATATGGATTTTCGAACACGGACGGCGCAGGCTCGCGAGTTCTTGAGCGGGCTGGACCACTGCGTCTTGCTGGCACGGCTGAGATACCCGTTCGGAGGACCCACCCCTGCCCCAGCATCCAGAACGCCTCCCGCAACGCAATATCCGGCTGGCGGCGCGCGTCGGCAAGCGAAGCGCTAGCAGGTCTGGCTAGTCGCACACCGGTCGACCAGCCGGCGCCCTTTCTTCAAGCGACTGCGCGCGTCGGCGATGGGCTAGCGACAACCGACGAAGCGCACACTGCTCTGCCGATCACCGACGATCTTGGCCAGTGCCTCCAGCACGTAGTCGACGTCCGCCTCGCTGCTGCCGACGCCCAGCGACAGGCGGATGGCGCAGTGCGCGTCTTCGTCGCTCAACCCCATCGCTTTGAGCACGTGCGACGGATCGGGGTTGCCCGATTTGCAGGCGGAGCCCGAGGAGAAGTAGACGCCGTGCCGGTCTAGGAAAAGCACCAGCGACTCGCCGCGCATCCCGGGGAGCGTCATGTTGACGGTGTTGGGGAGCCGCTCCGTCGGGTGGCCGTTGAGCCGCGCCTCGGGCACGATCTTTCGCACGCCGGCCTCGAGTCGGTCCCGCAGCCCGCGCACACGTTCCATTTCCTTGTGGTTGAGCCGGCGCATCGCCAGCTCGCACGCCTTGCCGAAGCCGACTATGCCCGGAACGTTCTCGGTGCCGGCGCGTAGCTTGCGCTCCTGGCCGCCGCCGTGGATGACCGGCGACAGCTCCACCCCCTGCCGCACGTAGAGGGCGCCCACGCCCTTGGGGCCGTGGACCTTGTGGCTGGAGACCGAGAGCAGGTCGACGCCCAGCTCGTCCACGTCGAGCGCCAGCTTGCCCAACCCCTGCACCGCGTCAGTGTGGAAGACGGCGCCCTGTGCGTGGGCGATGCGCGCCAGCTCGGCGATCGGGTTGATCGTCCCCGACTCGCTGTTCGCCAGCATGACGGTCACCAGGATCGTGTCGGGCCGCAGGACCGCGGCCAGCGCTTCGGGCTCGACCCGGCCCGTCGAATCGACTTTAAGATAGGTGACGTCGAAGCCGAACTCGGCCAGGGCATCGCAGGTCCGCAAGACAGCGGGATGCTCGTAGTTGCTGGTGATGATGTGGACCCCCTGGTCGCGCCGCGCGAAGGCGACACCCTTGATCGCCAGGTTGTCCGACTCGGAGCCGCCGCCGGTGAAGACGATGCGGCGCGCGGTGCAGCCCAGCGCCTGCGCCACCTTGCGGCGCGCGGCCTCCACCGCGTCGCGGGCCTCATTGCCGCGGCTGTGGATGCTGGATGGGTTGCCGTACTGGTTTTCGAGGAAGGGCAGCATCGCCTCCAGCACCTCGGGATCGACGGGCGTGGTGGCGTTGTGGTCGAGATAGACCTGACGCCTCGGCTTCTCGGGCTTCGCCACGCGCACCACCGCCTCGCTCGCGTCCTCGGTAACCGTGCCGGCGCCGTTTCCGCCCTCTGCCTTGACGACGTCGCAAAGCAGCGCCTTGTAGACCGGGAAGCCGCTGATCGGATCGTAGCGGTTGAGGTCGGTCAGGTCGTTGACGTTGCAGTCGCGCCACTCCTTGGGACCCAGCGGGCCGCCGCCCCCCATGTTGGCGTCGATGGCGCTCTCGACGATGTCGTCGGTGACTCGCGCCTGGTACTTCACTTTGCCCCGCGGGCTCACCACCCAGACCCAGTCGCCGTTCTCGATGCCTCGCTTCGCTGCGTCGCGCGTGTTCAGTGTGACTTGCGGGACGGGTGCCTTGCGGCTCAACCCCTTCACGCCGTGGTGCTGGCTGCGGAAGTCGGCGAAGATGCGCGTGCCCGAATTGAAGATGAGTGGGTACTTCTCGGCCAGCGCCGGCTGCGCCAGCGGTCCCTCCTGAGGCTCGGTGTAAACCGGCAGCGGGTCGTAGCCGTGCTCTTCCAGGACGCTCGAGCTGATCTCGAACTTGCCTGTCGGCGTGTTGAAGCCAGGCGCCCCGTCCGGTCGCAACATCCCCTTCTCCCACTTCTTGTACTGCATCATCACGGTGGGGATCTGCACTTCGCCGCCGTTCTCGCGGACACCCTCGAGGGTAAAGCCCGAGCCCTGCAGAACGTGGCGCAGCAGTTCCTCTTCAGTGCGCGGATACTTGTCGCCGTAACCCAACCGCTCGGCCAGCTCGGCGAGGATCAGATAATCGTTGCGCGCCTCACCTAGCGGATCGATCACTTTTTCCCGGATCTTGAACACCGGGCCGTAAGTCATGTAGGAGGTGATCTCGTACATTGTGGTGGCCGGCAACACGATGTCGGCGTAGGCTGAGTCCGCCGTGTGGTGACGATTGATGCTCACCAGGAAGTCGAGAGCGCCCAACGTCTCGCGCCACAGCTCGGGGTTTGGCCAAGCTGTGATGATCGAGCCGCCCAGGATGATCAGCGAGCGTATGTTGTAAGGCTCGCCCTTTAGAACCGCGTCGGGCAGGGCGATGGCGTGCGACTCGCCCCGGTAGTGGCTGTAGACCGGGAAGCGGTCGCGCGCCAGCGCCTTCTTGGCGTTCGGGTTGGGGATCAGGCCGCCGCGGTTGATCGGGAACTGGTTCTGCCGCATGCGGATGGTCAGGCCGCCCGGGACGTCGAGCTGGCCGGCCAGAGCCCAGAGGACGAAGCTGGCGCGGATCGCCTGCACGCCGCTATCCGAGTACTCGAGCCCCGTGTACATGATGGGACAGGCCCCGCGGGCGCGGGCGAGGCGGCGGGCCAGCTCGGTCACCGCGTCCGCCGGCACTCCGGTGATCTCCTCGACGACCTCGGGGCGGTAGTGCTGGACGTACTGCGACAGCTCCTCGAACCCGTGCGTCCAGTTCTTGACGAACTCGTCGTCGTACAGCTCCTCCTCGATCAGGACGTTGATCATGCCGAGGGCGAGGGCCCCGTCGGTGCCGGGCCGTATGGGGACCCACTCGGCGCCCACTTCGCGGGCCGTGTGGTTGCGCTGCGGGTCGATGCAGATGACCTCGGCGCCGCGCAGCACGGCCTTCTTGATCAGTTCGTGGTTGAGCGGCGGCGAGTCGGTGGCCGGATTAGC
>CAYGCC010000545.1:0-2378 GCA_964348165.1 uncultured Gemmatimonadota bacterium
TGGCACCGCCCTGCGCGTTCCAGACGCCCGTGTGATTGGGTGCCATGATCACCACCACCGGCGCCTGCCGCACGCGGCCAAACACCTGCGCCGCGCAGCGGCCCGAGTAGATGAGGCCGGCGTGGGGCGCCACGACCGCGCGGGCCGGCCGTTCCTCCGCCTGCACCTCGCCCAGAAACTCGTCGACCAGCGAGCGCAGGCCGGTGCGGTCCGAAGGATAGAAATGCCCGGCGACCGCGGCCGGGCGAACCTCTTTCGTGCTCATGGCTGTGCCGGGACAGGGTGTGTAGTTGGCACGTCGCTCCTCACCGCGACGCCGAGCTGGATGGGGCTCTTGTACTCCCACGATACTGCCCGCGGCAACGCGATTCAAGGAGATCCCGACTTACCCGCACGGCTCGGCGGGGCAGGCCGGGCAGCGCGGGAGGCGTCAGGGACGACCGCGGCTTTGTCCCCGGGCGATCCCTCCGGCGATGAGGTGCGCCGTGCGCAGCGGCTCCGGCAGGTTGCTGTGCACCGAGAGCCGCCGGATCACCTGCTCCGCCTGCGTCCGGGTCAGCCCGACTCGCTGCACGAACACGCCAGCGACCGGTTCCATCGGGCCCAACTTCTCGATCAGCGCCCACTTGCGATGGCCGCCCGGCACGCGGGTGAGCAGCGCCTCGCGAATCTTTGCCAGGCGGGGCTGCCGGCGTGCCACGACCATCACCGGCAGGCCCAGAGCGTCGTGCAGGCCGTGCAGGTCGATCACGTTGAAACCGCCCAGCGCGATCCCTTGCAGCAGCACCAGCTGCAGTTGCGGCGCGAACTTCGACTCGCTCACCATGCGAACGAGCGTCCTCGTCGAGTTCGCCCCATCGGTGCGCACGCGCCCGGTGAGCACTCCCTCGAGCCTGAGGCCCGCGAACACGGCACCGACCACCGGCACGCTGGCTTGCGTGTACTTGTCGAACGAGCCGTCGTCGAAGCCGACGACGTGCGAGAACCGCTTTCGCGCCATGGACACCTTAGACTAGCCGCGGACCGTCCAGCGCAACATGAGGCCCAGCTTGGGCGGGGTACCCTGCATCAAGATCGCGACCCGGAAGACGCGCCCGGCGGCCCAGACGGCGAGCAGCGTGAACACGGCCATGCCGCCGACACCGACCCACGGCTGCCAGGCGGGAAGTCCCTCCACGATCGTCTGCCGGATCAACATGAGAATCGGCGTGAACACCGGGAAGAGTGAGAGCGCCGTGGCGAACGTGCTCTCCGGTTCCTTGAGCACCGGCACCATCAGGAAGATCGGAATCATCACCGGCAACATCGCCGGCAGCATCAGCGATTGAGCCTCGGAGGGGTCGTTGCAGGTGGAGCCGAACGCGGCGTACGTCGCTCCCAACATTACGATCGCCAGCAGCGTGTACACGAAGAACCACGGCAATACGTGATAAGGGATGTATTCCGCGAGCCCCATCTCCCGGACCGCGAACACACCGCCCACCACGTACACCAGCGCCGCCGTCAGCGAGACGGCAACGCCGCCCAGCACCTTCCCCGCCATGAACTGGAAGGGGCGAGCGGAGCCGAGGACGACCTCGGCGATGCGCTGCGACTTTTCCTCCATGACCGCGTTGAGCAACGGAATCGCCCCCAGCATGAGCATCAGGAACATCAACATCGGCATGACCAGAGGCGCCACGATCGCTTCCGCCTCGGTCATCCGCCGGGCCTCGGCGATGGCGCCGCTCTCGGGATCGACCGATACCAGGCCCATCGGCTCCGCGCTCAGCCAGTCGAACATGTCTGACGCAGCCGCCGGATCGACGCCGGACTCGGCCAGACGGAGCCGGCGCAGCTGATCGTTGATCGGCCGCTCGACCCAGCGGCGCAGCTCGTCCAGGGCGGCCTTGCTCGAGTAGTAGCTGATCCCGGCGCCGCCGTCGGTGCCGCGCGGGTGGAGGACGCCAGGCCCGATCTCGACGAACGCATGAAGCTCGCGCTGGCGAACGCGGTCCGAGAGCCGCAGCCGCTGACGATCCGGGTTCGCCTCGTCCGGCACGACGATCTCGATCAAATAAGCGGGCCGGATCTTCTCGCCGGTCACGCTATCGTAGACCTCCGCCGCGTTCCGCGCTTCCGCCATCGCGGCCACCGTTTCGGCGACCAGGCCCGAGTGGTCCACCACCGCGACCACGCGGTCCCCGGTGTCGACCTGGCCTTTGAACAGCACCATCGCCAGCGCGCTCCCGCCAAGGATCACCGGCGCGAACACCAGCCCCAGGATGAAGCCCTTGGTGCGGACGGTGGCCAGATACTCGCGCTGGGCGATACGCAACACCTTACGCATCCTCAGCCTCCTGGGCCTCGGGCCCAGCGATGCGGACGAAGATGTCGTG
>CAYGCC010000546.1:0-3251 GCA_964348165.1 uncultured Gemmatimonadota bacterium
TCACGCTCTACCCGCGCTTCACGCTCTATCTGACCGAGATCTTCGAGGTCTCGATCTGGGTGTACATCGGCCTCTTCTTCGTCGAGTCGGCGACGCTCTATATCTACTACTACGGTTGGGAACGCTGGAAGCAGGGTGGCGCGAAGCTCTTCCACTGGTCGCTGGGCATCCTGCTCAACGTCTGGGGGACGGTGGTCCTGTTCATCGCCGACAGCTGGCTGAGCTACATGATGAGTCCGCCGGCCGAGGTGACGGCCGACACCGCACCGTCTCAGGTTCAGTTCTGGAGCGCCTTCGCCAACGCCACCTGGATGCCGATCAACGTTCACCGGCTGATCGCCAACGTGGTGTTCGGCGGCGCCATCGTCGCTGCCTACGCCGCCTATCGCTTCCTCGCCACCCGCAGCGAGGAGGAGCGGGCCCACTACGACTGGATGGGCTACGTCGGCAACCTCATCGCCATTGGCGCACTCATTGTCTTACCCTTCGCTGGATACTACCTCGGTCGAGAGATCTACGAGTTTAACGAGGCGATGGGGATCACGATGATGGGCGGCTTCATGAGCTGGCTCTGGATCATCCAGGCCTTCCTCATCGGCGTGCTCTTTCTCGCCGGCAACTACTACCTGTGGGTCGGCATGGGGCGGATACCTGGCGCCGAGCGCTTCACCCCCTACACCAAGTACATGCTGCTCGTCCTCATCGCCGGCGTCATCGTCTGGGCAACACCCCACACGATGATCGCGAACCGCGAGGAGCTGGAGGCAATGGGCGGCACCCACCACCCCTTCCTGGGTGTGTTGGGCCTGATGAGTGCCAAGAACACCGCTGTCAACTTGATGATCTTGACCACGTTTCTGTCGTTCCTGCTTTACCGAAGAGCCAACAAGCGACCGGTGGTTGCCTGGGCAAGGGCGGGCACGGTCGTCCAGGCGGTTGTCCTCGGCCTCTCCGCCGCGGTCGTCACCTTCTACGGCATTTATGGCTACTTCGTCACTGCTATCGTGAGGATCGGCTTCAGTGTCTACCAGGTGCTGGCTGTGCTGGCTGCCATAATCCTGTTAGTCGTGCTCGATCTGCTCATGCTGCGAGGCGCCGAGAGCCGGGGGGCGATTCGCTGGGGCCAGATGCCGGCGCGCTCGCAGTACGTGCTGATCATCCTCGCGGTCTCGTTCACCTGGCTGATGGGGCTCATGGGGTTCGCCCGCAGCGGCATCCGCCAGCACTGGCATATCTGGGAGGTGATGCGGGACACCAGCCAGTGGGCGGCGACGCCGGCGCTGGGCTACGCCGGCATCGTCATCAGCGCCTGCGTCGTGATCTTCCTCGCAATCGTCTCGTTCGTTTTCTGGATTGGCGGGCTGATCGAGAAGCCGGTCTTCCTGCGCCACGAGCTCGAGGAGGTGCCCGGTGGCGGATAGCTCGACCTGGATTTCATGCACACGGCCACCAGCTGCGACGAATCAGTATCGCCGAGGCCGTGAGCTAACGGCCGCGATGGCACCGAGAAACTGGCGCCTGGACCAGCGGGCGACTGACTTAACTTCCGGGAACGCAGTGACATGTTTGCGACGAACCTAAAGATCGTGCTCGTGGTGGCCCTGACACTCGCCGCCTATTCGCTGGTAGCCAGCATGATCCCGCAGATCGAGTCGGAAGTGCCGGAAGAGCTCCACCTGTCGGCCGGCGTCACCGAGGACGAGTTGATCGCGGCGGGCGAACGACTCTACAACGGCGCGGGCGGCTGTATGGCCTGCCACGGCCTGGGCACACGGGCGCCCTACCTGCTGCGAGGCGAAGGGGGGCTGGGGGCGATCGGCGTCCGCTGCGGCGAGCGGGTCGCCGGCCTGAGCTGCAAGGAATACCTCTACCAGTCGCTGGTCGATCCGCGCGCCTACGAGGTCGAGGGCTACAACCCGATCATGCCGGACGCGCGCCGCCTGCTCTCGGAAGAGCAGATCTGGGCGTTGGTGGCCTTCCTCGAGTCGCAGGGCGGCGTGGTGACGGTGAGCGCCGCCGACCTCGAGCAAGCCGGCGTGGGGCAAGCGGCGGGTCCGCCGACGGGCGCGCCCGCGGCGACGCCGACGTCGCCCCTGGCCGCGGCGACCGACCCGGTGGAACTGTTGAACGAGCTGGGGTGCCTGGCCTGCCACAAGCTGGGTGATCAGGGAAACGCTTTGGGTCCAGCGCTCACCGATGTAGGGGCGCGACGCGACGCCGACTACATCCGCGAGGCCATTCTCGATCCGGCTGCCGACATTTCCGCCGGCTACGAGCCGTTCGCCGGCACGATGCCGGCGAACTTTGGTGAGCGGATCACGGCGGCCCAACTCGAGTCGCTGGTGCGGTTCCTAGCCGAACAACGCTGAGGCGATGGGCATGAGCAAGGTGAGAGAGTACTTGCGTCATCCGTTTTGGCAGTCGGTGCTGCTGCTGCTGCTCGCCTACGTCGTGTTCGAGTTCGGCATCGCACTGGTGCCCCCGCTGTTCGGGATCCGCAGCGCGCCGGTCCCCAACAGCGTGCTGCTTCAGTTTATGGTGACGGCGCTGGTCGGGATACTGATCTATGTGAGCGACAACGAGGAACGCTGGAAGACCTTCAAGCAGCCGCTCGAGGCTGTGATGGTCGACGCCGACAAGCGCTGGCTGCGCACCGGCCTCTTGGTCGCGGCGCCCCTGCTCGTCGGCTGGCTGACCTACAGCCAGGTCCGGCCCAGTGTCGCGGCGCCGGTCCAGCTGCGCTCGATCCACCCGGCGCCGCCGACCTCGATCAGCTTTCGCGGTCGCACCATCCGGCTGACCGGCCTCGAGAATCCGCTGCGCGCCGATGGTTCGATCAGCGAGGACTACGAGGTCGGAAAGCGGGTCTACTTCCAGAACTGCATGCCTTGCCACGGCGACCTGCTGGATGGCAACGGCCATTACGCCCACGGGTTCAACCCGCGTCCGCTGGCTTTCACCGACAACGGCACCATCCCGCAGCTCACCGAGAGCTTCGTCTTCTGGCGAATCGCCAAGGGCGGCCCGGGGCTGCCGACGGAGGGAACGCCCTGGAACTCCTCGATGCCGGCTTGGGAGACGATCCTGACTGAGGAAGAGATCTGGGCGGTCATCATCTTCCTATACGAGCAGACCGGCTGGACGCCCCGTACCTGGGAGGAGGCCGGGGAGGGTGAGGGTGAGGGTCATGATTAGGGCGCACCGGTCCGGCGCGGTCGTTGTGGCGTCGCTGGTGGCGCTGGCCTCCGTCG
>CAYGCC010000547.1:0-2241 GCA_964348165.1 uncultured Gemmatimonadota bacterium
GTCGGACTCGGTGGACATCGTTGACGACACCCTGATCTTCGCCATGGCGCCGACTGGCTTGGTGGCGGATCAGCTCTACGACGTGATGGTTCTGAACCGGGACTCGACGTTCGGCGAATTGGTGGGTGGTTTCAGGGCGGTCGTTCCCGATCTGGACTTCGCCAACGGCGCGAGCAAGCCGTCGGGCAAGATCGGTAGCACGGTGGTCATCGATGGCGATGCGTTCGGTGACATCCAGGGCGTCGGTCAGGTTCTGTTCTCGGATGGCGCCGGCGGCACGATCCCGGCGACGATCGCCAGCGAAGACGATTGGACCAACACCTTCATCCTGACGACGGTGCCGTCGGCCGCCGAGACCGGCGACCTGGTCATAGTCACCGCGACGGGCACGAGCAACGCCCTGACCTTTACGGTGACATCCGAGGCGACCTTCAGTCCCTCTTTGGTGGACTGGGTGCAGACCACGGATCTGCCTGTCAGCCTGAGCGGCCATGCCGCCCTGTTCGTGCCGATCGACGATGCCGGCGGCACCACGATCCGACACGTGCACCTGACCGGCGGCGCCAGCGACGACAGCGTGCCGCGGACGGACGTGAACTTCGCGGTCATCCAGGCGAGCGGGCAGCTGAGCGCCTGGACGGGCGTCACGCCGCTACCCGAGGCGCGTGCCTTCCACGCCTCCGTAGTGGCGACGCCGTTCAACTCCCGCGTCCAGGGCGACGGCTGGCTGTACGTGCTGGGCGGCGTGAGCACCAACGGCGGCAATCCTGTGGCGGCGATCCTCCGGGCCCCGCTGAACATCGATGGCACGCTGGGGAGCTGGGAAGCGGCGGCGCCGTTGCCCGAGCCGCTGCATTCGCTGGAGGCGGTGGTCTTTCGAAGCACCCTCTACATCGCGGGCGGCGCGACGACCGGCGACGTGCCGGTGGCCTCGGTCTACCGGGCGCCCATCGACACGCTGGGCCAGATCGGCACCTGGGAGGCGCTGCCATCGTTGCCGAGTGTCAGGAGCTACCACGAGCTTACGCTACTGGGCAACTGCCTCCACGTCTTCGGTGGCGACAGCGCGGCCGTGATGCCGAACGCGGCGACGGCCACGTCCACTCGTTACAAGAGTATCGTGCGGGCGCGGATCGATCTTCGCAGCGGCGGGCTGACGGCGGCCGGCTGGTCTCTCGACAACACCGAGACGGTGAAGAGCCGGAACAAGCATACGGCCCTCATCGCTGGCGGCGGCGTGTTGCTCTCAGCCGGTCTTTACGAAGGCATCGGGACCTTGGGGTCGAGCGAGAATATGTTCGCCCAGATCGCCTCCGACTGCGATGTCGAGGACTTCGGTGGCGCGAACAACAACCGAAGCGTAGCGCAAAAGGGTGGAGGCAATCTGTTCAACCACGCCGCCATCAGCTACGTAGACGCTAACGGCGTGGCGCATGTGATGATTCTCGGGGGCGACGACGTGGACAACCCCGGCGCCAAGCGGAAAGCGGTGTGGATCTTCTAGAACCATTCCGCAGCACCTGGTGAGAAGGCGCCCCATGGCTTGCGCGACGTGTGGGGCGCCTTCTGTTGCCCAACCTTGGGCTACGGGTCTTTGCCTGGAGACAACGAGTGTTGGGGCAACCAGCGTTGCCCGGCCGCGCGGTTTACTAAGGAAGGGTGTGTGCGCGGCGGTCAGCCCGAACCGTTCGGCCCCCTCGCAAGTGTCCCCGGGCCGGGCAGGGAAGCGAACTCGTCGAGGAAGGCATCGGGCGTGAGCCGTGAGCCGGTGGCCTGCTCCAACAGAGCCTGCCAATGGAGGCTGGCGCCGGCCTTAAACATCCGTTCCCGCAAAAAGTCCCCAAGCTCGCGGCGCCCCACCCAGCCCGACGCGTCCCCACCCTTCAGTACCTCTCGGCGCAACGCCGACCCGAGCTGAGATGCGATCAGCTCGCCCAGCAAGTAGTTATGATAATAGACAGGGGCGACAGCCAGGTGGATCTTGGCGGCCCAGTCGGGTGCGTCGCGACCCTGCGGACGGCGGACGCGCTGCAGCGCCTCGACCAGATCCCACCAGAAGCCGTTGAGGTCCGAGCGCTCGGGATTCGCGTAAAGCTCGCGCTCGAAATAGGTCATGACCAGCACCCAACGGGCGGTGAGCAGCAGCTCGAAGCGTAACGTCGCGGCGGTCCGCTCTGCCAGCTCGTTCCGCCTGGCGGGCTTCGCTCCGGCGGCCGACTCCAGCCAGCCGACGTCGTAGGC
>CAYGCC010000548.1:0-2989 GCA_964348165.1 uncultured Gemmatimonadota bacterium
CCTCACCTCAAGAGGTCGCAGTTGGGTCCTCTCATCCTTTTCAGTTTCGCTGGATCCGAAGACACGCCAACTTCAAAGCGCTCCGAACTTACTGAGCGGAGGGGGCTGAAGGAAAGGCATCGCCCTACAGGCGTAGACGCGCCTCACAGAATAGGCCGGTGAAGCGGTCCGGTTTGTTGCTCGAGGGCCGTCGCACGCCGCGCGGCGCCGCCGGGTCAGGACAGATTCACCTCCTGGAGCTTCGAGGGATATCGAGCGCGTTTACGCTCGGCGATCTCGCGCATGCGCTTTTCGTAAAAGAACTCCTCCTCGCCGAAGGCCGGCTCCAGTTCGTCGAGCCACGCGGCTTCCGAGTCGAAGCGGGCGAAGAAGGACACCCCCACCCAGGAGGGGTCGCGCGCACGCAGAAACTTCAACACGAAGACGCGCTCGCCGGCCAGCGAGGCCAAGCCGTCGACCAACACCTTGCCCGGCGCCGCCGACATCGAAGGCCCACGCACCGTGCGCGCCAGGCCCGAGACCTGACGATAGGCTCCCCTGAAGATTTGCAGAGCGCGCACCAGCGGAACCTCGAAGTAAGCTCGCGCTCCGGTGTTCCGTGCGACGAACATGTAATAGGGGACCACGCCCAGCTGCACTTGCCGCTTCCACATCTCCGCCCAGTCGTCAGCGGAGTCGTTCACCCGGCGAATCAGCGGCGCCTGGCTGCGGATCACCACGCCCGTACCCTGGATCCGACGCACCGCCGTCTGAGCGATTGGTGTTTCCAGTTCGCGTGGGTGACTGTAGTGCGCCATGAACGCCAAATGGCGGCCCGATTCGACGATCTCCTCGAACAGACGCAACACCTCATCGGCGTCTTCATCCGTGACGAAGCGGTGCGGCCAGTAGGCCAGTGCCTTGCTGCCAATCCGAATACTGCGCACCTGCTCCAGCGACGGATCGAGCAGCGGTTCCAGGTAGCGGCGCAGCGCGCCCGCCTTCATGATCATCGGGTCGCCCCCCGTCAGCAGCACACTCGTCACCTCCGGGTGCGCGCGAAGGTAGCGCTGCCACGCTTCCGGCTCTCGCACCGCAAACTTCAGATCGGCGATGCCGACGAACTGCGCCCAGCGAAAACAGTACGTGCAGTAGGCATGGCAAGTCTGGCCCGCCGCCGGGAAAAGCAGCACCGTGTCGCGGTACTTGTGCTGCACGCCCGGCAGCGGTTGATCGTCGAACGTCGGAACGTTGAGGTCCAGCTGTCCCGCCGGATGCGGGTTCAGCTTAAATTGGATGGCGCGCGCCGCCTCCCGGAGCTCCTTCGCCGCGGCCCCCCGCTTGACTAGCTGGTAAACCCGGTCGAAGTCTTGCGGCCGCAACATTTCGGGCTGGGGAAACGTGAGCTGATAGATCGGATCGTCAGGCACGTTCGACCAGTCGATCAGCTCCTCGAGCACGTACTCGTTCACACGGAAGGGCAGCACGGCCGCCACCGCCGTCATCGCCGCCCGTTCGTTCACGCTGAATCGCCCAAGCTGTGGGATCGTGTCGATGTCAATCCGACTTAGCGCGCGGAATCTTCTCGCTCGATCACACCGCTGGGCCGTCTGTTTCGTCGCGTCCCCGTTTATCATATCACCATCAGCTTTCAAGGTCCGGTCCCTGCGGCTTGATCGACCGGCCAGCCGGTGGGGCGTCGAGGCGGGCGGGATTACGCTAGAAAGGTTTTGGCCCGACCTCAGCGCCTGGCCGCGGCGCCGCGTACATGCCTGTGAGATGCCCTACAACCAGACCGCTGGGAACCCAGATTCAAAGCGATGAAGCCGCCTTTGGGCCGACGGGTCCCGAGGCCCAGAAACACAGCGCCAGCTTGCAATGGGTGCCATGTAAAAGATACCCGGCGCGGCCCGTCCCGGCAAACATTCGCGTCGACACCGCAGCCGCTGGACCGCAGCCGTGCCCGGCGGAACCGGCGGCCGCCCCCGGCCTGAGCCGCCAGGCCTCGGACCCAGGTTGTTCCCAGATTTCCCTGCATGTGACATCTTGACTCAGACCCGCGGCGTCCGGTTCCAGTCGCCGCAAGCGTAATTCTTTGTATTATACAGCGTTACACGCTCCGACCTCCGGGGCCTGGATGATGCTCCACTGGATAGCCGGAGCGACGCCTCGGCTGAGCGAGTCTCGGGAACCACAAACCAGATTTGGAGATGAGCACAGAAACGTTGAGCCAAGCGAACGCGATGCAGGCCCTGACAGAAGACCTGAATCCCTACCACATCGCGCAGCAGCAGTTTGATACCGCGGCGCGCTATATCCCCGACTTGAAGCAAGGTCTGGTGGAGTTCCTCAAGGCGCCCGACCGGATGATCACGGTAGAGTTTCCCATTGAGACGGCGGCGGGTGAGGTCAAGAATTTCGTCGGCTACCGCTGCGTGCACAGTCGCGTGCGCGGTCCGGGTAAGGGCGGCATCCGCTATCACCCCGATGTCACGGCCGACGAGGTGCGGGCTCTGGCCTCCTGGATGACCTGGAAGTGCGCGGTGATCGACGTCCCCTTCGGCGGCGCCAAGGGCGGCATAGTCTGCAATCCGAAGCAGCGCACCAAAGAGGATCTGCGCAAGATCACGCGCCGCTTCATCGCCGAGCTGGGGGACTCGATCGGCCCGTACACCGACATTCCGGCGCCGGACGTGAACACGAACGCCGAGACGATGGCCTGGATCTACGACACGTACGACATGATGCACAAAGGCCGGAACAACCTGGGTGTCGTGACGGGGAAGCCGGTGAACATGGGTGGCTCGCTGGGGCGTCGTGAGGCCACCTCGCGCGGCTGCCTGTTCTGCACCCAGCGCGCGCTGGCTTGCGGGATCGTCCCCGGCCTGAACTCGGTGCTGGGCGCGCACGTCATCGTTCAGGGTTACGGGAACGCCGGCGCTATGGCGGCGGAGCTCTTCGCCGCGGAGGGCGCGAAGATCATCGCGGTCAGCGACTCGCGCGGCGGCAT
>CAYGCC010000549.1:0-5519 GCA_964348165.1 uncultured Gemmatimonadota bacterium
TCCGACCCGCCCGGCCAGTAGGTGACGGCCAGGCACTCTGCCAACTGCGGATCGTCTTGCGCCAGCGCCCGGGCGAAGCAGACGGCTAGGTACGGCTCGCCCGCCGCCGTCTTGCCGAAGCTCGACGACTTGACGCATAGCGCCCGCACCAGGCTGCTGACCGACACACCCGGGATGTTGCCGCTGAACACGTGCACGGTGAGAGAAGGCCCGAAGGCGCGCTGGAGCCCACCGGTCGGCCGCGCCCGAAAGTCGTCCAGTACCTCGATGCTTCCAAACTCGCTTTCGAGGGCGGCCCGCAGCGCATCGGCGGTCCAGAGCGCGCCCATGCGCTCGAGGCCCAGCTCGATCATCGCGGGCGAGTAGCCGCTCAGCGCCGGCAGCGTGGCCATCAGCTCCTGCCGCAACGGCTCGCCGGGCCCGGTTAGCCGTTGCGCCGCCCGCTCGATGGCGGCGAGTATCTCGCCCACCGGCCGCTCAGCGAGCGTCGACGCCCTTTTCTCGCGCAACGTTACGAGCAGCTCACGCAACGTGTGCGGCGTCAGCCGGGGCCGGCGGATCGTGACCTGGCCGGGCCCGAAGACCCGCTCTTGCACCTCGACCTCCGGCTCCGGGAGGTTGGGCAGCCAGTAGGCGTTCAGCGCTGTGCCGTCAGCCATTGGTCCATCGCGATCGAGCAGCCACGCAGCTCGGCGCCCGCCGCGCGGCCGAGGATCTCGAACCCTTCCGGCGCCGCTACTCCAAGGTCATCGCTCTGTATCGCCATCACCGAGTCGAGGTTCGCCAGATCAAAGTGGCGCAGCACGCCCAGCCGACCCGCCGGCAGGGGCTCCAGGGTCTCCGGATCGACGACCCGCGTGCGCACCCACGGCGGCACGATCTTATAACGTAACCGGGGCGAGCGGCCCAGCGCCCGCTCGCGCAGGACGTTGTCATAGAACTGCGAGCACATCTCGGTCATCCCGTACTCGGCCACGCAGTACAGCTCCGAAATCCCGAACCACTTTCCGAGTTCCGCGTAGAACTCTTCCCTCGGAATATCGCGCCGCTGCCGCTTGAAGCCACCGGTCTCCATCAGCCGCGTGCCCACCGGAAGCCGGAATCGAACGGCGCGGTTCTCCAGTTCGCCCATGACGTGCGCGAACGCCGCCGCCGTTCCGAGCAGCGCCACCGGCCGTTCACCGGCCTCGCACTCGCGGAGCACAGCAACCAGCTCGTCGACCAGAAGCCCATCGCCGCCCACGAAGCTGCCGCTTCCCGCCGACCCGAACTCCTGGATGACTCGCTCCAGCATCCAGGCGAGCGACGAATCGGGGGCACGATCGGCGGTCGGGCCCAGAGTGAGCATACGGATGGCCGTGGTGTCGGGCAGCAGGTGCGCGCGAAAATTCGTCAGCGCCGATGCTTCGTAGAGGCCCAGGTCCCGCACGTGATGGGCACCGCGGCGCTGCGGGCCCAGGCTAGTGCCGCTGGTTCGGAACACGGTTTCATTCCCGCGCAGGCCGCCGCACACCAACGCCGCCTCCTTGAACGCCGCCGTGGGGACCGCGGGTACAGCGGTCCAGCGGTCCACCGTGCCCGGCGCCACGCCGCGTCGCTCGCAGTAGCGCCGGTACGGTTCGTTCTCGGCATACTGCCACTCGAATACGGCGAGGGCGATTCGCTCGAACTCGCGGTCATCCGCCTCGACCTCGACCCCGCGCCCGATCATCCGCAGTACCTCGGCGCGTAGACCTTCTTGGCTCTCCATCCCTGCCATTATAGGTCGTCGACACGCCTCCGGCACGGCAGGTTTCGCGTGACGGCCGACGAGACGAGTGGCTGTCGAGGGGTTCCAGAAAGAGTTATGTCGGCAGGGCCAGACTACGGCTTCTTCTTCGCGCTTTCAGCCCCGGGGCTCTGGCCGCCGCTCGCCGTGGGGCCCGGCTCCGGATCGATCAGCAGCCGCTCGATACTC
This sequence comes from uncultured Gemmatimonadota bacterium, assembly GCA_964348165.1. Taxonomy (GTDB): domain Bacteria; phylum Gemmatimonadota; class Gemmatimonadetes; order Palauibacterales; family KS3-K002; genus CAYGAJ01. The sequence goes on from CAYGCC010000549.1 coordinate 1,958, forward strand.
CGATCCGCCTTGTCGTCCGTGGGCGCTTTGATCTCGAGCCCCTGGGCAGCGGCCTCGCGCAACTCCTCCGGCGTCAGCATGGCCGCGTAGACCACCGGCGTCCACCCAGCGGCGCGCACGTCGGCGATCGCCTTCCCCTGGCGGACGCGAATCGCCGCATCGGGCGCTCCTAACTCGGTGAGCTTTTGCGCCAGGAAATCGCGAAACTCGGGCCGATCCACGTACTGGGCCATCAGCTGGAGTTGCTGAACGGCCAGCGGTTCGAGCCCGGCATCGATCGACGCCTTGGCGTAGGCGTCGATGTGTTCCTGGGCGATCTCGAGGAAGCCTTTGCCCAGGCAAAGCCAGGCCAACGTGCGGCGCGTCCGGATGACCTCGGGTATCACGCGTATGATCTTGCGGCAGACCGCCATCGCGTTGTCATACTCACCCGACTGCAGGTAGGCGTCGATAGCGTCGCCGTAACGGCTCAGCGCGCTCTGCCGCTCGCCCCTGACCAGGTACAGATCTCCGGCCCGGTTGAGCAGCCGAGCGGCCTTGTAGCCGTGGCCGATCTTCTCGAGCTGCCTTTCGATCCGCTGCAGATCGTCATTCGCCAGCACACCGGGTGCGCCACCACGGCTGCCGCTGCGCTCCGATGCACCGAAGATCTTCTTGAAGAAACCGAACATCCTCGCGGTCCGTAAAAAGGGCAACTACGAACTAGGCCTTCCCGTCCAGTTCCAGCGGTCCCCGCCCCGCTTGCGACGGTGGAAGGCCTACGCGGAAATTAGACCGCGCCGTCCCAGGGGTCAACCGACAGCACCGACCCGCCACACGAACGGAGCACGATAATGCACGTGAGCATCGAATACTGCGTCGCTTGAAACTACGAGCCTCGTGCCGCCAGGTTGGCGGACGTGCTTCGCGGTCGATACCAGGGGATCGAGGTCGAGCTGATCGAGAGCGGCGGGGGAGCCTTCGAGGTGCGGCGCAACCGGGAGCTGATCTTCTCAAAGCATAAAACGGGCCGCTTCCCGGAGGACGTGGAGATCTTCGCGGCCCTGGACGGCTGACCCACCGCCGTCAGCCGGGTCACTCCCAGTAGTGATCCGGCTCGTCCCAGGTTTCCGACCAGAAACGCTCTTCTTCCCGGGCGATCTGCTCGAGGTCTAGAGCGGCCTCGGGCACCTGTTCATCATTCAGCGCGCCACGCTCGATGATCTGCCGGATCATCTCATCAGTGAGCCACCCGTCCCGGGCTGGCACCTTCACCCGACGGCGACGCCGGATGACGACAAAGCTCGCCACGAGCAGGAAGACAAGAGCGAGAACGCTCAGAATGAGGCTGAGCCACTGATAGACCGTCATCGCGATCCGAACAAACGAACGGGAGATTGCGTTGCCGCGCTTATCGTATATTTCGGCGACACGACCCCATTGTCAATCGGCCCGCAATTCAATTGCTGCCATGGGCTTCCATGCCCGTACCCGCCCGACACGCACGTCTCCTGCAAAACTCAGCGCAGCTCAGGCCGGCGCGGACGCGCGCGGTGGGTGCCGACAGGTGAGGGAAATTACGGGAGGATCGGTGACTCCCCCGGCAGGACGTCAACGACCAGAAACGAGTGGCCGCGCTGCAGCTCGGAGTCGAGGTAAAGGTCCACATCCCAGCGACCCGTCTCCGACAAGGCGGTCAGTGCCAGGCTGAACACCGTGACTTGTTCCGCGGCTCGCCCGCCGATCGCCAGGACCGTAGCGTCCACGTCGTTTCCCAACGGGTCGATCCAGACGGCTTCGGCTTCGTGAGGCGGTGTCAGCGCCTCCCAGTGAACCCAGAGGTGGACCGTCTCACCCTGGACGAAGACGTCAGTGATCCCCACGGGCACGCCGTCCAGGACGGCGAGGGCCAGCACCGATTCGGCGACGCGCGGCCCGGCGATGGGCCCGATCACCGAGCCGCCGGCTCGCTCCTCCTCACACCCGGCGACGAGGCTGGCGATGGCGCAAAGAAGCCCCAGTCCTAGTAATCTCTTCACACCCGGTAAGATGCTCACCGGCGACCCCCGGCGACAGGGCTCCAAAGGTCGGATCTGGGGAGTCCCGCGGTTACCCCCTTCCGCGTCCGATGATTGAAGGGGGACGGGAACGCTGGTCGTCGACGACGGCGAGTTCGACGTGCCGCTCGGCGACGCGGCGTAGAGCCAGGCGGTCCGCTGCGTGATTGCCGGAGGGTCCTGCTAGCAAGCGCTCCCCATCGCGGGGCTGACACGTCACTGGCTCGCTGAAAGCGTGGCCGTGCGTGACCAGGCAGTTCGCTCCGAACACCTCATCATCGGGAAAGTTCTCATGGTGAGGCGCTGTCCAAGCGATTCTCGCAGCCACACAGCAGCCTTGCGGATCAGGACACCGAAGGTCTTTATTGGTGTCCAGCTTCTTGCTTTGCCCCGAACGCCGGCAGATCCAATGTCGGTTCTAATAAGATTGCCCGAGTGATCCAGCGGCGACCGTTCCGGAGATTCCTGCGGGTTGCCGGCGCACTTGCGTTGATTGCCGGATCGTCTGAGCCCTGCGGGGCCTCGGCCCAGCGTGACCAGATCGATCGGGACACGCTCGCATCCGAGGACTCGACCACAGCGCCGGCGAACCGCCTCCTCCCTTTGCCCATCATTTTCTACTCGGCGGAGACAGAGACGGCTTTCGGCGTAACCGTTGGATACCTGTTCCGGCCGTCGGGGGCGAGCTTCGAGGATCGGCCGTCCACCGTCGGGCTCCAGCTGGTCTACACGACGAAGAAACAGATCATCACCGGGGTTGGGGGCGAGCTGTATTTCAGTGGCGGCCGGCATCTTCTGACCGCTGGCATCGGTTACAGCTACTTTCCCAACACCTTCTGGGGAGTTGGAAACAATACACCCGATTCGGCCGAGGAAGATTACACACCCCGCACGTTCAGCATCGAGACCGGGCTCAGGACGGAGGTCGCCGCCGGGTGGTGGCTCGGCGGTGGGGTCGGGTTCGCCTACCGGGAGCTGGTGAAGACGGAGGAGGGCGGGCTCCTCGACACCAGGGCCGTGCCCGGCTCGGAGGACGGCTGGGCCATCAGAGCCTCTCTGTCGATCGCCCGGGATACGCGGGAAAACATCATCTACCCGACATCGGGTGGAAACTACCAGTTCGGCGCGAGTCTCTCTGATCGGTTTTTCGGGAGCGATTACGACTTCACCAGCCTGTCCCTGGATCTTCGCCAGTACGTTTCGGTCTTTCCCTCCCAGGTCTTCGCATTATGGGGTCTTGGAATCGTATCGACCGGCACACATCCGTTCGACCAGCTGCCCCAGTTGGGGGGTGAGTCGCTGCTCCGCGGCTACTTCGCGGGGCGCTATCGCGATCGTGACCTCGTGGCCGTCCAAGCCGAATGCAGGGTGCGGGCCTGGTGGAGGTTCGGAGTCGTTGGCTTCGCCGGGGCAGGTCAAGTGTCCCACGAGCTTTCGGGGCTGCGGCTGGACGAGTTCTGGACCGCGGCGGGGTTCGGGATCCGGTTCCTGCTTTTCCGCGACGAGGGGCTCAATCTGCGGGCCGA
>CAYGCC010000550.1:0-37284 GCA_964348165.1 uncultured Gemmatimonadota bacterium
ATTGCCAGACTGCGAGTCTACGACGACGTGGATCTTTCGCATGCCCGCCGCCAGCGTCCCGTCCGTCTTGAGGAAGCGATACCGGAGCTCGAACGAGCGAACCTTAGTAACCTCCCTGCGCGTCGGCCTAAGTGGTGGCTAAAGGAGCCGCGTTCAGTTGCTCCTGGCGACCCGGGGTATTGGGGGTGGCGTTTGCGCGCGCAACATGCCAGGCGCGGGTGGGCAGAACGCCACCGCCGGACCGAGACGAGCCGGCAATCGGCTTGAGGTTGGGGGCGTGAGACTGCCGACGAGTGGCCGCGCTGTTCGCGCTTTGCTAAGATTCACGCGCCCTATGGTTGCCCTGCTCATCTGGACCGGCTTCATCGCTTTCATCTTGATGATGGTCGCGCTCGATCTCGGTGTGTTCCACCGGCGAGCACACGCCATTCGTCTCCCGGAAGCGATGACCTGGACGCTCGTATGGATCGCTTTGGCCCTCGCCTTCAACGTCTTCGTCTACTTCCTCTACGACAAGAACTGGCAGGGCTGGGATATCGACACCTTCCCGCTGACTGGCAAAGAGGCGGCGATCCAGTATTTCACCGGCTATCTGGTCGAGAAATCGCTGTCGGTGGACAACATTTTCGTCATCGCGATGATTTTCGCCTACTTCAGGGTCCCTCTCAAAGAGCAACACAGGCTTCTGTTCTGGGGCGTGCTAGGTGCGGTGGTTCTGCGGGGCGTGATGATTGGGTCTGGTGCTGCTCTGATCAACCGCTTCGCGTGGATCGTCTATGTGTTCGGGCTATTGCTGATCTTTTCCGCGGCCCGATTGCTGGTGATTCGGCACGACAATCTGCGACCGGATCGTAATCCGCTCTTCCGCCTGGCACGGACCTTCTTTCCGGTAACGAACGAGTATGCTGGCAGCCATTTTTTCGTTCGCATCAACGGTACGCTGGCTGCCACGCCGCTCTTTCTGGCGCTGCTGCTGGTGGAGAGCAGCGACGTGATGTTCGCGGTGGATTCGATTCCGGCGATCTTCGCTATTACGCGGGACCCGTTTCTCGTTTTTACCTCGAACGTATTCGCCATATTGGGTCTGCGCTCGCTCTATTTCGCCTTGGCAGGGCTGATGGATCGATTCCGCTACCTTAAGATCAGCCTGGTGTTCGTGCTCGCCTACGTCGGCGTCAAGATGATCCTAGTCCACCACTACCCGATCCCGGTGACGTATTCGCTGATGGTCATCTCGGGCATGCTGGCGGTGGGCATCATGGCTTCGCTCGTCATCACGGAGGACACCGCAAAGCTCGTGTCGCCGCTGCTGGAAGACCTGGAGGACCTGGTGACCACCAGCTACGCGCAAGCGCGGCGCGTTTTGGCGGCGCTGGCGATCGCCACAGCGGTGCTCATCGCTCTCGTGATAATCTTGCTGCCCGCCTCGATCATCCTGGCCCTTCCCCTCGGTCTGGCGGTCGTGGGCCTCGAGCTGGTCTGGGCCCGCCGCTGGCTCGCACGCTTGCGCCGTGCAGGCTTGAGAGGCCGTTCGCAACTTCGGTTTTAGTCGTTGGTCACCTGCAGCGCGCGAAGATCGTCTGCCAGCTTGGCGGGCAGTTTGATGGAATTCCCAGACTGCGAGTCTACGGCGACGTGGATCGTTCGAGCGCCTGCCGCCAGCGTCCCGTCCGTCTTGAGGAACCGATACCGGAGCTCGAACGAGCGGACGTTGACCGCAGCCACCCACAATTCGATGCGCAGCCGGTCGTTCAGCCGCAGGGGCGCCCGGTAGTCGGCGGTGGCGTGGGCGATCGGCAAGACGATCGGTTGAGTGGCCATGTCGGTCGGCAGGGGGTGCCCGGCCTCGTCGAGGAAGGCCTCGTAGGCGGCGTGGGCGAGGTCGAAGATGCGGGCGTAGAAGATCAAGCCTGCGGCATCGACGTGCTGTAAGCGAATGATGGTCTCGTATGTGAACATTCGGCTGGTTGAATAGAACGCTGAGGTACAGGGCTCGTCGGCGTCGCGAGCCTCTCCGAGACTGCGCCACGCATTATACTACTCGACGGCAGCCGGCGCGTCCCCCGCATACGGAGCGGACTGGCGGCGGCCTCTAACTCGGCTCTCGATTCTCGCCGCGAACCTCGGGCAAGGTCTCCGGTGTATGAAGGCTCATTCGGCGAGCTGGTCTTAGCAAAGGACGGAGAGCTTTGTTGTTTTCAGCCGTAAGGGCAGGTTTCGGGCAGGGACGTCGTGGCGTCCTGCTCGGCTACGCCTCGTCTCTACTGATCATCGGCCCAGCCTGCGGATCCGATTCCGTAGCCCCGCTCCAGGCCGATGATATCTACATCGAAGTGCGCGTGACTGGCGGTTTCGCCGCCGCTGATTACAGCTTCGCGGTCGATGGGTCCGCCGGCGCCGTACGGGGTATCTCCTGCGTGAGGATGTGCGACTTCGAGTCGGGCGAGGTCATCGTACACCTCTCGCCCCAACAGCTGTTGGAGCTGTCCGCCCGGCTGGAAGAGGCTGGCATTTTCCAGCTCGACGGCACGGACTTCGGGGACCAGTGCTGCGACCAGTTCTTCTACACGATCCGCTACCGCGACGGGGATCGTGAAGCCACCGTGAGCGGGAGCTCCGGCGCTATGCCAGAGGCACTGCGTGGCGCCGTCGCCACTCTTCATCGGCTCCTCCAGGGCATTTTGCCTGTCATAGTCGACTTCGAGACGCGGCCGGATGAGTGGCCCCAGGATCTGTTGACTCTGAAACGGCACACCCTGGCACGTCCGACCTTGACGCTGGACGTGGAGTACAGCGGAGGTTGCGAGGACCACGAGTTCGACCTGGTGGCGTGGGGAGGCTGGCTCGAGTCGTTCCCGATTCAGGTGAACGTGTTGCTGGCCCATGAGAGCCACGGCGACGCCTGCGACGCGCTGATCACTCAGGCGTTGCGCTTCGACCTGTCCCCGCTGGAACGCGCCTACGTGGCGACGTATGGCACGGCCGCACAGGGCGCGACGACCATCGTTCTGCGTCTAGCCGTTCCCGGGGCGCCCGAGCCTCAGCTTATCGAGTACACGTTCTAGGTCACGTCGTCGACTCTGCCGCTGCTCGCGTATCGGCTGGAACGCGAAGACCTCATATCCGAACAGCGAAGAAGCGAATGCGTGATCTGCCTCCCGGCATTCGCCGGGCACGAGAAAAGTGGAAGTACCGGGGTGAGGTGCGCCCCGAGTTCGCGATCGAGCCCGATCCCGGACAGGAATCGGTATGGGATTATCCGCGGCCGCCGCGCCTCGACCTGGACGAGCGACATGTCGAAGTCGTCTGTGACGGGGTGATCGTCGCCGAGTCGCGCCGTGCGCTTCGCGTGCTGGAGACGGCCAGCCCGCCCGTCTTCTATCTGCCGCCCCAGGACGTCCTCGGCGAATACCTGGAGCCGTCGCCGGGTTCCTCGATCTGCGAATGGAAAGGCGCGGCGCGCTACTGGTCGGTGCGGGTGGGCGACACCATGATCCCTGACGCCGCCTGGGACTACCCGGAGCCGTTCCGCGGCTACGGTGCGATCGCCGGCCACCTTTCATTTTACCCGGCCAAAGTCGAGTGCCGCGTCGATGGCGTGCGTGTGCGACCGCAGCCGGGCGGTTTCTACGGCGGCTGGGTTACTGCGGAAATCGTCGGCCCCTTCAAAGGAGAGCCGGGCAGCGAGTCGTGGTAGCCGTTCGCAGAGCGCAGGTGCTTGAACTCAGAACCGCGGGCGGCCAGTTTGCCAGGGTCGCGGTGAGAGCTCGGCGCGGGCCCCAAACCTCTCGCAAGCAGGAATCAGAAGCAATTTAAGGCGGACATGGACGTACGTATCGAGCAGCTGTTGCCGTTGCGAGTTGCCAGCGTGCGCGCTGTCAGCGAGGCACCCGAGCGCGACGCGTGGGCAAAGTTGCGGGCCTGGGCCGAGCCCCGGGGCCTGCTGGAGGACCTCGACACGCATCCCATCTTCGGCTTCAACAACCCCAATCCATCGCCCGAGCGCCGAGAGTACGGCTACGAGTTCTGGATCCGTATCGCGCCTGAGGACGAGGCGGAGGGACGGGCGGATCCTGAGGGCGACGTGGAGCTGAAGGATTTCCCCGGCGGGTACTACGCTGTCACCACATGCCGGCTGCAGGGCGACCCGCGAGGCAGCGTGCCGCAGATCTGGCGGATGCTCTGGGACTGGGTGCAGGCGAGTGAGTTCGAGTGGAGCGGCGACCATGAGCTGGAAAGGTTGCACGATCCCTGGGCGCCGGAGCCTGAGATGATGCTCGATCTTTTCTTGCCGCTCGAGGATTGAGCGGCAAGGCCGGCGGTGCTGAATGAGCACCTACGTCCTCATGAGGATCTTGGAGTCGGCGCCGAGCCGCTATGATCTGGGCATCCGCTGGCTCACCTTCGGCCGCCTCGACGACGCCTACGACCGACTCGCCGAACAGATCGCGCCCGGACAGCAGGTGCTGGACATCGGCTGCGGCACGGGCGCGCTGGCGCTGCGGGCGGCGCGCCGCGGCGCTCGGGTCAAGGGTATCGACGTCAACGCAGGGATGCTCGAGATCGCCGAGCGGCGCGCCGAGGAGGCGGAGCTGGCGGAGAGAATCGAGTTCGTGGAGATGGGCGTTGCGGAGTTGCATCGCGAGGGGGACGACAGCTACGACGCCGTCAGCAGCGGCCTCTGCTTCTCCGAGCTTACGGACGCTGAGCTCGTTTACACGCTGGAGCACGTATCGCGGATTCTCAAGCCACACGGCCTTTTGCTCATCGCCGATGAGGTGAGGCCAGCGACGCTCATGCGACGGTTTGTTCACCGGCTCATCAAGCTGCCGCTCAGCGTGCTCACCTACGTCGTCACCCAGCAGACCACACATGCCGTGGCGAACTTGCCCGAAAAGCTCTCAGCGGTAGGCCTGTCGATCGAGTCGCTCAGCTCGAGCGCTCTGGGTAGCTTCTGCGAGATCGTGGCCCGGAAGCCGACGGCTGACGCCCGCGAGCCCGCGGGCGCGGCACGACAACCGTCAGCGGCACGACGATGAGGTCGCTGGCCTTCGCCTGGGTCACGGTGCTGCAGACGCTGCTGCGACTGCTCCCCTTTCCCACCCGCACCGGTCTGATCAGGATTGGCAGTCCTGACCGCGACGCGCCGGTGCTGCTCACCTGCAACTTTCGTCTCACGGTAGAAAGGGTACGACGGGCACTCCGGGGGGTCGACGCTTATCTGCTGGTCGCCAACAGCCGCGGCATCAACGTGTGGTGCGCGGCAACGGGCGGCCTTTTCACAAACCACGACGTCGTGTCGGTGCTGAAGACGAGTGGCATCGAAGACCTGGTCGACCACCGGAATGTGATTCTGCCGCAGTTGGCGGCGACAGGTATCGAGAGCGAGGTCGTTCACCAAAAGACCGGCTGGAGGGTCGTCTGGGGACCGGTCTACGCGAAGGCGATCCCCTTGTTCCTGCAGCGCGGTTTCGTGAAGACGGTAGCGATGCGCAGCGTGAGCTTTCTTTGGACGGAACGGCTCGAGATGACCTTCGCCTGGGCGTTCCCTATCTCGCTCTTAGCACTTCTGCTGCTCCCCTTCTGGCGGGAGGGCGTGCTGCCGATCGTCGCCCTGATCTGGGCGGCGGCGTCGCTCGTCTTTCTGGGGTTCCCGCTGTACCAGCGGCGGCTGCGTGGGACCAAGAAGCACGTCGGCTTCGTCTTCTTCTCCTTTGGTGAGCGCGGTTTGCCGGTCATCCTCTGGATCTTTTTCTTGATCGGGCTCACCGGGTACACGCTCTTGGCCGGCGAGTTTTCTTGGGCCCCGATCCTCCGTTGGGGCCTCGCGTCGTTCGTCGTGCTGCTGATACTGGGGATCGACGTGACGGGAAGCACACCCGTCTTTAAAGGCGGCCTGCAGCCAGATCGGCTGCTGCGGATCGCTCTGGATGAGGAGCTTTGCCAGGGCGTCGGTGTCTGCGAGGATGTGTGTCCGACAGACGTGTTCGACGTGGACTACGATCGGCATTCGGCAAGCCTGCCCCGGTTACAGGCTTGCGTGCAGTGCGGCGCCTGCATCGTCCAGTGCCCTTACGACGCGCTCTACTTCCGGAGCCCGAGGGGTGATGTGTTGATGCCCGAGACGCTCCGACGGTTCAAGCTCAATCTCCTCGGCCAGCGCCAGCTGGGTAACACGCGCTCGTGACCCCTGAGCTTCACGCGGTGACCGGCGCCTTCGGCTACTCGGGTCGGTACATCGGGCGCCGCCTGCTCGATGCCGGTCATCGGGTCATCACGCTCACGAACTCGCTGCAGCGCGAGAATCCATTTGGTGGACAGGTCGCGGCGCACCCGCTGGCCTTCGAGAGGCCGGACGCGCTGGTGGAGGCGCTGCGCGGCGTTCGGGTGCTCTTCAACACTTATTGGGTTCGCTTCAATTACCGATCTTTCACTCACGCTCAGGCTGTGGACAACACGCGGACGCTGTTCGCCGCGGCTCGGGACGCCGGTGTCGAGCGGGTCGTGCACGTCAGCATCACGAACCCGTCGGTGGACTCCGAGCTGGAGTATTTTCGTGGCAAGGCGCAGCTCGAGGCGGCGCTCAGGGCATCCGGGTTGTCGTATGCTATCCTTCGACCTGCGGTGCTGTTTGGAGGAGAAGACATCCTGATCAACAACATCGCCTGGATGCTGCGTCGCTTTCCTGTGTTCGGCGTGTTCGGAGATGGCGAGTACCGGCTGCAGCCAATTCACGTGAATGACCTGGCCAGCCTGGCGGTCGAGTACGGGGCGAAGCGTGACGATGTCATCGTCGACGCCATCGGGCCCGAGACATTCACCTATCGAGAGCTGGTGAACACGATCGGCCGAGCCATCGGCAAGCCACGTCGGATCATCTCGATCGCGCCGGCGGCGGGTTACTACGTGGGCCTGCTGCTGGGCAAGCTGGTGGGCGACGTGGTTCTGACGCGAGACGAGATCAAGGGCTTGATGGCCGGTCTGCTGTGCGTGGACTCTCCGCCGGCCGGTACTACGCGCCTGACGGATTGGGCGGCGGAGCGACGCGATGTGCTGGGAGTGAGCTACGCGAGCGAGTTAGGAAGGCGACTCACGTAGCCGGGGGTGTTGCAACAGGAGCCTGCCTTTTCTCGGGGGGATCGTTGCTCGAGCCCGCGAAGCGTGAAAAGTGAAGGGTAGGCAAACTGTCCCCGGCCTCGAGCGCTGGAGGGCTCACCTGCCGGACCTGCGCGCCGCGCGCTTCCCCCTTATCGCGCTCATCGCCGTGGCGTGCTTCCTGGCCGCCACGGGGGTGCTGGTGACGATCGACCGGCTATGGCCGCAGTGGACGCTCGCCGGCCAGTTCGCGGTATTCCTCTTCGTGTACGTTTGGGTAGGCCAGATCTTCCGGCGCCGAGACTCCTACCGCGCGCGCTGGGGCGAGCGCGCCTACCAAAACGCCTTCGCCAGGCACGTACTCCCCGGCATGCCCGTAGCCCTGGCCGGCCTCGCCCACATCGCCTACATGCCAGGCCCGCCCATCGCCTTCGGCTGGGCGCGGGTCCCCGTGGTGGTGGCCGGCGCTGTACTGGCGATCAGCGGCGGGCTGTTGTGGTTCCGCTCGTATTTCACCTTCGGCGTCGACAGCCTGGCGCTGCTGTACGTCTACTTTCCCGAGGAAGGTCGGCTAGTCGACTCTGAGATCTACTCGGTGATCCGCCACCCCGTCTATTCGGCGGTGGCGCAGCTGTGCCTGGCGATCGGGATCTGGCGCGGAAACTGGTTTTCGGTCGCCTTCGCCCTCTTCGTGCCGATCGGCCTGATGTTCTGGCTGCGCCGGGTGGAGGAGCCCGAGTTGATCGAGCGGTTTGGTGAGGGCTACGCCGAGTATCGCCGGCGGGTGCCGGCTTGTTGGCCGCGGCCGCGCGACTGGGGCAAGTTCATCCGCTTCCTCATCAGCGGTCGCTGAGGCCGTCGCGGTGGGCCGGCCCAGTGGAAGAAAATCAGCCTCGCTCTCAGGGTAACCGTTCGACTTCCACGCTGGCGACCGCGTTATCGACAAGTTCCTGCGGTAATGTGGCGCCCCCGCGCATGAGCGGCGGATCGTAACCGGCAGGCAAAACGAACGCGGCGATTCGCGTGGCGTGACCCGTTCTATACTAGAGCAGTCAACGCAGCGCGCGTCAACGTCCGGCGAAGGCAGACCGCCCGGAAATCCGTCGGCCTCTGACATCGCAATCCAGCAGGGCGTCGACGGCATCCCCGGCTTGTTGCGCCCACCGGTAGGCACGCTTGGCATGACGCACATGCGGAACCGCCCGCGAGCGATGGGGTGCGACCCAAACCTCTTCGGTCGCCGATCCGAATTCCAGGTCCACCGTGGGAAGCTCCAGCTCGCGACGTGCCTGGGCGATGTGATAGTCGCCAAGCAGCAGCCGAACCTCGAAGCGAACATCCCCGATGGGGCAGTGACGTAGCCGGAGCAGCTCGGTCAGCGGCTCGCGCGACCGCTGCGATTCGGGGGTGCAGATCAAGGCTCGGGCGTATGCCCGCAGCGCCGTGAACCGCGCGGCGAAGTCGTCGGTCTGTGATGCCGTGGCGGCGGCGCGGCGCGCCCACTCCAGCGCCTCGTCGAAGCGGCTCTCCCGCCGAAGGAGGGTCGAGCGAGCCACCGCCATGAAGATCTCCTTGCTCGCCGGATACTGGGCCGAGAGCGTTTGCCATTCTCGGAGATAGTCCCGTGCCAATGCCAGATCGCCCAGGTGTGTGCAGATCTCGACCAGCGTGCGCATATAGGTCGTATACGAGAACGACAGAGCCTCGCGCCGCCTCCGCTCCAGCGCCTCCTGTGCCAGCGGCAAAGCCTCACGGTGACGGCCACGCGCCAGCGCCAGCCGCGCCCGGACGATCAGGAGGCGTGACCGGCGGCCGGCTCGGCCGCCCCACGAGTAGCGGGCCTCCGCCTCGGCGTGGGCGGCTTCGATGCGGGCGAGCGGCACCGGCAGGTCGACGGCGATCAGGATGTACCGCGTCAATGCCATGTAAACCCAGTCGTCGCTGCTCAGCTTCTTTTCTACCGCGACCACCGGGGCCAACACGGCCAGCGCCTCGTGAAGCTGCCCGGCGCAATGCAACGCGGCGCCCTGAAAGAAGCGGGCCCGGACGGTCCAGTCGCGCGCGTCGATAGACTCGGCGACCAGGGCGGCCCGGCTGTACGCCTCGGCGCCCGCCAGGTCTTGTCCCGCCTCATAGAGGTTTTGGGCATGATCGCAGAGCGCCGCGAGCTGCGCTCGGGCGTTGGCGACGAGCGCGGAGTCGGAGCTAGCAGCGCGCCCCGGGCGCTCGTTTTCGGGTGGCGGTTTCATCTGCATCGCTCAGTTCAGCAACTGCTTGGGGATCGTCGCATCCTCCTGCGAGGCGGCCTGCGCCGGATCCGTTCCGAACGGGTCACGAGTCAGCCGGTCGAGCAGGCCGATCAGATGACCGTGGGCGATCTCCGCCTTGTCATCGGTCAACAGGTTGGGCGATAAGAGCACGGCGCTAAGAAAGAGACCCACCATGACGCATCTGACGTCCTCGTTACCGGTGTCGAGCTCGGAGGCGCGCTGAACCAGCGGGTGCTGGTGATTCAGAAAGAGGATGAGCGGACGCTGATTCCGTTGGCGGATGGCCTCCTTGGTAATCTCCTCCAGCGACTCCATGAACCAGGGCTGCCTCAGCAGTCGCGATAGCGCCAGTTCCGATTGCGACTCGGGTCGGTCGAGGATCACCGCGGGTAGCGTGGGCGGAGCGAAGCTGCGCACGTGTACCGAGACGTTGCCGATCCCGGCCAGTCGCAACGCCACCTGGGTGTCGAGCTCAAGGCGGCGATAGCGGTCGCGAGCCTCGTCCGGGGCCGGCTGGAAGAGCCCCGAATCCTCCGACCGGTGGAGCGGGACCAGACGCACGCGGGACGGATTCATCTCGGCGTACTTCTCCAAGAGCTCTTCCTCGAACAGGTGGCCGGCGTTGACGATCGTCCAGCCCCTCGCATCGGCCAGACGGTAAAACTGCTCGGCGGCCTCGCGCTGGGCGAAGTAATAGACCGGCACGGGCGCGCCGGCCTCGGTCAGACGGGCCTCGTTTCTCACACAGTCGCGCAACGACTTGAAGCCTCGATTGGTCTGAAAGAGCAGCGATTCGCCGATCAAGCCGAAGAAGTCGTCGTGGAGAACGGCCATGCCCTTCAAATGGTAGTGGTGCCAGCGATTGATCTCCGCGAACCGCTTCGGTTCGTGCTTCGCCAAATAGGTGAGCCGCTCGAGAATCAACTCGGCCAGACGCTGGCGCAGAAACGCGAAGGCCGGATCGTCGCGCTGGACGTTGTCCCGGGCCGCGGTCGGTTGAAGGTCGGGGCTGTCGATGATCCCGCGAATGAACTTCGCCCAGGGCGGTAGGAACTCTGGGTCGGCGGCGCGCACGAACATACGACGGACCAGCACATCCACCACGCCGGGTGTGTTGAAGTCGGGGATGCGTCGGTCCGAGATGTAAAGGGTGCCGCGAGCGCGGAACGGCTCGTCGATCTCGACCGGGATCACATCCAGAGGGACGTCGGGATAGCGATGGCTGAGGAACACTCGGTAGGCCGCATCCTTCTCGGCCTCGGACGGCCAGTGCGCGCGGTCCCAGGGAGCTTGCATGGCGTTCACCGGATCGGGGTCGCCGTTAAGGGTGACGGGAACCGGGATGAAGTCGCAGTACTTGATGATCACGTCGTGCAGGCGATCGCGGTCGAGCATGAACGAATGCGTCTCCGCCACCGAGACGATGATCTCGCTGCCCACCTCGCACAGCTCGTCCGTCGAGCCCAGCTCGCATTCCGTCGTGCCGGCGTTCTCCCAGATGAACGCCTGGCCGGATCCGAGCTTGCGCGTTCTGACCGTGACCCGATCTGCGACGACGAACGCCGACAGCATGCCGATCCCGAACTGGCCGATCAGGCGAAGCGCCGTGGCGCTGTCGGCCGACTGCAGCCGCTCGCGCGCCGAACCGGTGCCGGTGGAGCCGATCACCGAGAGAAACTCCTTGATGTCGTGGCGGTCCATCCCCATCCCGTTGTCCCGGAAGACGATCTGTGATCGGGAGGGGTGCAGCTCGACAGCGATCCGACCCTCCAGCGCCGGCTCGACTTCCTGGCGGATCCGGATGCTGTCATGCGCGTTCTGGATCAGTTCCCGAACGAAGACGTCGGGTTCCGGATACAGGTTCTTGGCGAGCAGCTGGATGAGCCCCTCGAAGTTGGCGCGCATCTCGAAACGTTCCACGGGCGGAGACATTGGCTCCCTCCTGGTCCTCGGGTCTGGGGTGAAGTGGTCAGTCGGGCGAATGGTCGAGGCGCGTGCCCAGCAACTCGAGCAGCAGCCTGGGCTGAGCACGCCCGAGCCTGAGCTGGTTCAGCGGACGCTCGAGATCACACTGTTGCCAGTCGCCGACCTGGTCCGCGAACGGATCCATGAGATCCAGCACCCGATTCTCGGCCGAGTCGATGACGCTTATCCAGTTGCATCGGAAGTTACCGTCCCGCTTGTAGAGCTTGGCGATCTGCTCTCCGCGCAGGCGGGCGCGACCGTCGGCGGGAGGCGTGTGAACGGCCGCCGTGATCTGTTCCGCCGGTACGATCCGGTGGTCGAGCACGCCCGATCGATCCAGGGAGTTGAAGATCCCGGCGGGGCCGAGCTGCCCGAAGCGTGTGTCGATCTCGCAGAGCTGGGCGCGGAGGGCCAAGAGCTTCGTGCGGCTTGCACGTCGCGCCGGTTTTGCGGTCTGAAGTTGGCGGTTTTGCGAGGGCAGCGAATCCCAATCGATGCTCTGCTGTCGCGCCCGGTTCTTGAAGATCGTCAGCTTGATCGCCCAGTCGAGCGTGCGGTTCATCGACGCCGGGCCGGCCTCCAGCGCATCCAGAACCTCCCGCCATCTGCGACAGGCGTCGCCGGCCCACCGCGGCATGAAAGGCTCATCGACGCGCGACTGCACCTCCTCTAGGTAGTGGCGCTGAATCTCCATGGCGCTGCGCGCCGGCCCGACCTCGACATCCGCTCGGGCCGTGCAGGTGGGGTCGGCAACATAGGCGCGCATCGCCCGCAGCGGATTGCTGAGCGTGACGCCCGTGCCCGGCCGCTCCCCCGACTCGCACAGCTTGACGATCAATGCCGTGGTGGCCAGACGCAGGTAGTCGGCCAGCTGCGAGCAAAGGCTCTCCCCGGACAGCACGTGAAGCCGGTGGTAGCCCATTCCCGCCAGCGGCTCATCCTTCGTGTGATAGATGCCGCGGCGTTCGGTAGAGGCCCCCGATACGTCGTGCTCGAGGTGAGCGACCCTCGGTGAGAGCGTGAACTCGATGCCGCGTGCCTGTGGTCGCAGCCCGCCGGCGCCGGCGTAGATCACTCGTGAGACGAGATGAGGAATGAGTTGGGCGGCGAGGGTGGACTGATCGGGCCGCTTGTAGAGATACGATTCGTGCGAGCCCCAGGTCGCCCCATACACGTAATCGACGTTGCATTTGAACAGCCAGGCGTTGGCCACGCTCGAACGTCGTCGGCTCTCCAACTCGCGCGCCGCCTGCGCGAGCGCCTCCTCTCCTGCGCGAATGTACCGAACGGCCTCCTCCGGGCTCGTACACTCTGGGGTGGACCATTCCGGGTGACATCCGCGGTCGACGTAGAGCCGCGCCCCGTTGGCCAGGTAGAGATCAAACGGACTCAGGCCGCAGAGGTAGCGATGACTCGTCTTGATACGGTCGAGCAAAGCACGGGTGTAATACTCGCGGTCGAGCGGAGCCCCAGAACTGTCGAGCGCCGTGAACGCGTATTCCGTCTCGACTCCCAGCATGACGGCGTCCATGGCTACTGCCCGCTGCTCTGTCGGTTGGCCCGCAGGAAACGCTGGCTGTCTTCGGACAAGCCACGGGTGATGGCCTCATCCGCCGCCGCTAGTAGACGGTCGACGTCGGCCTGAAGCCGATCGATGTCGTCGTCCGCGGCCGGGACGCCGGGTGACGCGTGACGGGTGGGCTGGCGCTCGGGTCTTTCTCGCTCACGCTCTCTCATCGTGACCTCCGGCGTTTAAGCGCTCGTGGTAGAGGCGCTCGTACTCGTGGTTTCTGTTCGCGATGCGAACGGCTCGGTCGAAGCGGTCCATCAGATCGGCCAGCGAGCCCCCGGGCTCGAAGACACCCTGAAGCTCGGCTCGGGTGAAGCGCGTGGGGTCGGCCAGCTCGAATGTGCGGCGTATCGGGCTGCCGTTGCCTCCTTCGCCTGCGAGGACGGTCACCCGGTCCCAGTTCACATCCTCCACCAGCTCGGGGCCCGCGGCCTGCAGCAGCATGGCGCGTCCCCAGGCCCGGGTGTCCTCGGGCGGCTGGTGCACGAAGCGCTCGATCCGGGCGTCCGTCACGACCCGCTCCGTCAGACCGCTGCGCTCGCAGGCCCAGAAAAGCCCCTCGTCCTCGTCCAGGCTGCTGTATAAGAGGTCCAGGTGTTTGATCTTCGGTGAGTGCCAGTCGAGGTCGGGGTTCGCGTCGATCGCTCGCTGCAGCAAATCGCGCTTCAGGACCCAGTCGAGACGGCGACGGAGCGCATCGAAGCGGCGCGCCTCCAGCCAGGACAGCGTCTCGTCCCACAGGTCGAGGATCAGCTCGGCGTGGGGAACGTACTCTGCGTACCCAACGGACCGGGCGAACCAGCGTGCCTTCTCCAGAAACGCACGCTGCAGCTCGATCGCCGTCACCATTCGGCCGTCGGCCAGCGGCGCGCGGGCGGAGAGGTCGGGATCGCGGCTCCAGAGATGGAGCGCCTCGACGGGGTCGGCGAGCATCAGCAGAGGATCGCCGTAGTCGGCCTCCAGCAGCGCCAGCGTCAACTGCATCGTCCCCACCTTCAACAGGCTGGCCATCTGGCACAGGTTGTGATCGAAACAGATGCAGTGTAGCCGGGCGTAGCGACGATCGAGTGACGAGGAGAGTCGAGCGCCCCAGCCGCCGCCACAGTGCGCCTCGTCCCGCGTGTTGATGAGCGGCCGCTCGGACGTTGTTTGACTTCCACTCAGCTTCTCGATGAAGTCGGCGCGCTGCGAGATCTGAAAGTCAGCATGTGGTTGGCGGTTGTCGGAGCCCGCTTTGCCCTGACCGTTGATCACGATGCTGGACGCTTGGAAGGCGGCGAGAATGAAGAGGTCTGGAAGCATCTTATCGAAGAGCCGCGACCAGAGCTCTCTCGAGATCAGGAAGTTCAGGTGCGATCCCCACGACGACCCCAGGCCATCGCGGTTGTTTGCGGTGACGACGAGGCGCTCGCCGTCGGGTAGCTCCGCGTTGGCGGCGTGCATCGCGTCGCGGACCACCTCGAGCATCGCCCGTGAGGTGGCGACGAAGTCGAAGGCGCTGCTCACCTCGCTGGTCGCGATCTCGAGATGGTTCAGGTCGATGTAGGCGCAAGCGCCGTTGGAGCGCAGAAACTTGCGTCCCCAATCCTGCGGGTCGTAATCGTCGTACGCTCCGTCGACCGGCCGGCCGCCGGCGGGCCGCACGCGATTGTCAGCGGGTTGCACGGGATAGACTAGCTGGTCGCAACCGCCGGCGGAGTCCGCGTAGCCGCCGGAGGGCCGTGAATGACCGATGTAGGTTCCGCGCTCGGGTTGCACATATGTATCACCATAGCCCGCCCGCCGACCGCCATCGCTCCCGTGGGCGCCGGCGTCAGGGCAGCCGCTCCTTGCAACCGCGTGGCGCGCGGGGATGCCGTCGATCTTGCGAAGCAGCAAGCGCGACGCCACGCCGCCGGTGCCGCGCGCGCCCGCGCCGCCGACGATCACGTTGCCCAGCTCGCTGTCGCTGCCGATGGACTTCGGCACGCGTTCGATCTCCCGGGATCGGAACAACCATCTCGCCTTCATCGATTACCTCCCCCGCTGCTGTGAGGCTCCGTCATCACCACGCCGCATTGCGCACCTCAGGACGCCAGGTAGCGGTTGCGGCGAACTCTTCGCCGGACCGGCTCCACCGACACGACATCGGCGTCCTCGGATAGATCGGGCAGGTAGTGATGGGCGTTTCGTACGCTGAGCTTGGTGCTGACTTTCTCGATAAAATCATCCACGGCCTCGGACATATCGGTTTCGGCGATCCCCTCGCCCGCGACCGTGATGTCCCCAGGCGCTGTGGATCCCGCATCGGCGCTCGTGGCCACACGCTGAAATGCCCGCTGGCGGGCCGCGACGCAGATTTGCTTTATGGCCCGGCCGCTAAGCAGGTCGCGCGCCGCCACAGTGCGCGACTTCCCATCGCGGAAGCGGAGCGTCGCGACCGCCGAGTCGCTGTTCGGGTCGTAGAGGCGTGAAACCGCCGACTCGATCGCCGCCAGCCGAGTGTCGGAAGGCTTCGTGCCGTTCGTCTGGTAGGGCAGTTCGATCGGGAGGTATATCTCGAAGATCTCACGGGCGCCGACCCGGTTGGGCCGACCGATGTGCATCTCGAGGCCGGAGATTCTTTCGAGGAGGGCGCCGTCAATCAGATCCTTGCGGTTGGTCGCCGCGATCACGGCGACGCGATCGCGCTTTTGAAACCCGCCGAGGCTCGTTAACCAGGCCGACAAGAAGCGGTCCTGATGCTGGCCTACGAGGCCGCCCCTATGTCGACCGATGGCCTCGACCTCGTCGATGAATAAAATCGTCGGCCCGTCGTAGCCGTTGAGTTCCTTGAAAAGTCGCCGGATATTCGCCTGCGTCTGTCCCACGAACGGGGACTCGAGTTCGGCACCATTCACCACTACGAATCGACAGGGGAACCCCGTCATCTGCGACACGAGGAAGGCGATGGTTTGCGCGATCAGGGTCTTGCCACAGCCCGGTGGGCCGAAAAGGAGAATCGAAACGTTGAAATCGGCCACGCCGTAGCGACGGGCCAGCTCGGGCCGGGCCACAGAGGCGGTGATGGTCGCAATCAGGCGCCTGAGATTGTGATGAAGACCGCCGATGCGCGGAGGCGGCTCGGTAATGTCCTTGATGTTGAGGAAGCGCGGGCTGGAGTCGCCCATCGGTATCTTGGCGAACGCCAGCCCCAGCTGACGGCTCCAGAGGACCTGGTCGCCGGGCTCGAGCGAAGCGGTGTGCAGCGCCTCGGCCGCTTGAACTACGACCTCCTCGTCCCGATCGCGAAGGATCAGACGGTCGTTGGAGAGGCGGCGCTCGACCGTTGCGGTGTCACCTACGTCGATCCCATTCTCGGCCCGCCCCAGGATCAAGCCGAGGCTGCTTGACAAACAGACCGTGGCGCCCGGCGCCAGGTCCGAGCACTCAGCCTCACCGTCCACGGCGACCAGATGATGGTCGACCCCGTGAGCGACTTTCGCCAGAACCTGCCCAGCCGTCTCGATCCAGCCCAGAAAGACGGCGAGGCGCAGCGGCGGCGCGCGCAGCTTCTCGATCAGCTGGCGCAGCTCTTCCTGCTTGACGCGAAGCTGATCGAGCAGCTTCTGAGCCTTCTTCAGCGCGGCGTTCAGCGTCGAGATCTCGGTGATCAAGAGCCGATCGAGGTCGCGGCTCGTCTGTTTGTCGCGGCGATGGCTCTGAATCAAGTCGAGCTTGGCCTGGTCGCTCGGCCCATCTTCGCCGGCGGTGCGGAGAAGTCCGAGGATCAACTGAGTCCCGGGGCGTGGCATGGTGCACCTCGCTTTGCTAGGGCGCCTGGAGATCGGCGGACGTACGGTGCTCGGCAGGCCGGTTGGCGCAGGAGGCGTCCGGCGAACCGTCGCGCCGCGGCCGGTTCGATTCGGCCGCCGGGTTGGCAACGGCTGCGGCCGTGTCCACAGCCGTCGCCGCGCCGTTATCGGTCGCTGAGTCGTCGGCGCTCTGCGGGACGCCGCCGATCAGGTGGTAGCCGCGCGCCGCGACCATACCACCGCGCCAGCCGAAGACGTCGCAGCGCCGGTCGGCCTCGCCGAGGTCGCTGAGCAGCACGGCGATGTTGAACGGCCGGGGGAACATGGCACGAGTGAGCGCCACGTCGTCGCGGCTGAAGAACGGCTGTTGAATGAGAGGGCAGTGTCGTCGATTCTCGGCGGGGCAGTCTCGGCACCAGAAGGGGTGGTTGTGAACGAACCCTACCACCAGCTCGCCTTTGGCCCGGAGGTCGAGCGCGGCGCGGGCCGCGGCCCACGTCTGGGCGGTGAACGTCAACCGCGTTCGCGCGGCCACGGTGTGCCGAGCCGGTATGAGCGCGGTGACTTGGCAGAAGATCTCGGGGGTCGCCGTGTCCCGGTAAAGACGGCCGATCAGGACTCCGCCCCACTCTACGTCACCGGCCTGGCGCGCCAACTGCTTGGCTTCGGCGATGACCTGCTCCGGGATGAATACTGGCATGTCTTCACCCGAGCCGGCCGCATCTCCGCAGCGGCTGGCGCCGCGGAGCCAGGTTTCCAGGCTGTCTGCCACCAGAGGCAGCGGCTGGGGGATCTCGGCGCCCGAGAGTCTCACGTCACCCGCGCGCTCGTCGTACCGAGCGCGATCGGGGACGGGATAGGCGCAGACCTCGAAGTAAAACCTCTCTCCCGCGGCCAGCACCCCCTGCGCCACGAGCTGAAGGGCGGCGGTCTCGACCGCATCCCGGAAATAGAGACGTGGGATGGTAGCAGACGCACGCGCCCCATCGGCGCCGTGGCAGGTGATGCGGACACCGTCGACGCGCGGCGCCCCGCGCTCGGAATGCCAGCTGGGCTCGATCGTCGCCGACGCACAGCGCATCAGCGGCGGCAGCACGCCTCGGCGAACCGCCACCCAGTACGCCGCCTGAACAGCACTCTCCCAGTCCATATCTAAGGGCAGCTGACCCAGGTAACGGCCGTCGACCGCCGTCACGTCGGCGACGAATCGGAACCCGTCGTTAAAGGCCATCGTCAACCGCTCACGCTGCATCGATGTTTGGCGCTAGCTGGATGACATCGCCGGTCTCCAGCACTTCGCCGACCGTTTCTGACTCGAGCAGGTGGCGGCCGGCACGAGTTAACCGCGGATGATACGTGTAGGGCCGGCCTTGCGGGTCGGCCTTGCTGAGCCCCATGCGGACGACGAGATCTCTGACCAGGTCGCCGACCTTCGCGTCCTTGGGATACCCGACGACCTGGTAGCGCTGCTGGCCTGAAAAGTCGGTCGCCTGAAAGTCGATGCCTTGCCCGTTCTGCTGGGCGGCGGTGTCTGCTGCGTTTAACATCACAACCTCCCGATCAAGGGGTACGAGGCTGAACGCCGCCTCAGTGCGGCGTGGTGGACTGCGAGCCCGAAGGGGCGGAATGCTCGGTGGCGCGTTGCGCGCGCGGCAGCAGTCCCGGGTGCCGAAGCTCGAGGAACGCCTCGGCGAGCGAGCGGTCTTCGGCCAGGGCAACTGCCTCCCGTCCGCACATGTCGCAGGCGACCGAGAGGGCCGCCAGGCCGTGCCCGAAGGCAGCGGCCGATGTCGCGACCGGCAGGTCGACCTGGAAGCCGGGCACGGCGCCGTGATCGGAGGGCCATGCAACTGCTCGGGCCAAGCGGACGCACGCGGAAACCGAGAGGAAGAGCGCCGCGACGGAGAGCCTTGAGGTCTGGTCGCCCGGAGCGGCCACCCCTCTGAACGGCGTGACGCGCTGTGCGATGCGGCCGGACTCCAGCTCCACGGTGGCCTGGAAGAAGGCATCACCGGTGCACTCGAGATCGACGGAGACGCGCTCATCACCGCGCTGATCGAACGGCCAACCTGCCTCTTCGCACAGGTCGGCGAGGGACGGGGCGGGCGCGTCGCCGACTCCGGTGACCTCCTCGGGCAGGTTGGGGATCGTGGTGCCGAGCGCCGCGGCGATCCCCAGGACGCCTTCGCGGATGTGCTGGCCGATGCCGGTCAGCCCTTGAATCGGCACGCCGTCGAGAGGGATCTCGGCCAGCAGGCGAACGGCGCCGTCCACGCCCAGGACGTACTTGGCGTTGCCCGTGAGGGTCAGGTTCTTCTCCAGTAGACGCTGAGGCGCCGGCGGCCGGCCGCGGGGCGCGAAGTCGAGGATGAGCCAGTCGTCACTGATGCGGGCCGCGCCATTCCGGCGCGGCAAAGAGAACTGCCAGCGCCGCGCGCTGACTTCCGGCTTCAGTTTCCCGTAGGTCCCCAGCTCACCGGCGATCAGGGCCGTGAGCTCCTCATCGGCCAAGAGGAACGAAGGCTGCGTGGAATCGTTGCCGCTCATCGCTCACCTCCCTGGGGTGTCGCACGAATGCCGAGGCGTGCGTGTTGGCCGGAGCAGCGGCCGCGGGTCGATCGGGAAGCGATCGATGTTCGCCCGGGCCCACCGGCATGCTTCGGGGTTCAAGGCATCCCACTCGAGCAGCGTGAATTTCTTGTACGAAAGAATTTCCGCGACCTGGAACGTGAGGTCGACGATGCCCACGGCAGGCGGCATGTAGCCGACGCAGATGGCGGGCCCCAAGACGTTGGGCGCGAAAACACTGTTGGGCGCCAGAATCGTGACCAGGCTGCGCCCGTCGACACGACGCAGATGGTCTCTTCCGAATTGGATGCCGACGAGAAACCGGTTGCACTCCTTGACGACGCCGGCCTCACGGATGAGGCCCGTGCACGACAGCTCGACCATGTACTGCTGCGGAGGAAAGGGACCGAGCGGCATCAGCTCGAGCAGGTCGCTTGCCGCCGCCATCTGCTGGCCTGCTTCGAGCTGGGCCTCTAAGAAGCTCTTCAAGATCGGATCGTTCATAGCGGGACCTCAGCAGCCGAGCTGGATGTGGCGCTCTCGCGCGCCGTTGCACACGGAGATGACGTCGCCGCGCCGAACACCCAGGGAGCGGAGAGAACGGGTGGCGTCGCTCTCCGTAATGTCGGATTCGGCGATGCTGTCCTTGGAGTAGAAGCCGACTACGAGCAGCGGTTCTCCACATTGGGGGCAGGCTCGCTCTCGCAGCCGACCGGAGAGGAAGAGCAAATCCTCAGTGGTCCCACACCCGCAGCAGCGACGCTGCGTGACGAAGGTCTGGCCCGCGAGGCGAAGTTGCGCGGAGCCGTTGCGTGAAGGGCCGGCTTTGGCATCCGCTTCAGACCCGAGCCTCAGCGCCGATGCTAGCGAGACCTGATCTGGAGTTGCGTCGAGGACCTCGATCGCGCCCCACGTGCGGTGATCGAAGGGGCAGTCGGGGCGGCGCACATGACGCGTGATGGCGTGGCTATGATATCCAACCCCAACGATGACGTCGTGACCGGCCAGCGACTGATCGATTCGCCCGGCGAGCAGCTTCTCGCACTCGGCCGCGGCGAGCGATGCGGCGAGGGCGCCGAGCCAGGCCGGGGCGTTGGTGGAGGGCGCGGACCCGCCGGAGCACCAGCGGCGCGTCTCCAGGTTGGCGATATCCGCAGCGGTGAACTGGCACGAGATGCAAGCGGCGTCTGGGGCCGGGATGAATACCGATACGCGGGCGAGCCGCTGCGAGGCAGCGACTCCCGTATCGACGACCGGGACGCCGAGCCGCCAGCCGACCTGAGCGATCGTCTGCCGAGCAAGGTTCGAGTCGACCGCGGCCAGGATCAGATCGGCGCGGAGCAGCCCGACCGGGACATCCTCAACGGACTGAACCAGGGCGGTGACCGCGAGCTCGCTATTCAGCCGGCGGATCTGCCTCGCGAGCACTGCCGCCTTGGGGCGGCCGAGATCGCGGGACGAAATGTGCTGCGAGATGACGTTGGACTCGTCGTAACTGTCAAAATCGACGAGCGTCAGATGCCGGATCGCGCTGGCCAGGCGGGCCAGGTAAGCGACGAGATGGCTCCCGATGTTGCCGAGCCCCACGACGGCGACGTGCTTGCCCGTGGCCATCTCTCAGACCTCCGCGGGCGTCCAGCGCAGTTCACCATCGAGCGCGGTGCTCTCACCGCAGATCGGGCAGACCTCACCGGAGATCTCTCCGTAATCAAAACAGGGGAGCGCCTCGCTCTGGTGAAACACGGTCGAACAGGATGGACAGCGCGCGGCCGGAGAGCCCGCGGCGACGACGGTCTTGCACCGCGGGCAGAAAACGGGATCGGGGCCGCCGGCGAAAGGCTCGATCACCGCCACGCGCTCCGCGGAGAAAAAAAGCGGCGGCGCGGCGCCGAGCTGAACGGCGTCCCGATGGCTTAGCGCCCAAAGTCCGGTGACGAGCGGCCGGCCGTTAACGCGAACCGGCGAAGACTCCGGAGCCAGCAAAAGCCAGGCGTCGCCGCTGGGCGAAGCGAGGCGGCGGAGCACCGGAGCGTGGGAAGGGGGAGAGGCGGCCGCCGATCCGACCGCGACCGAGGCAGACTCACCGATCAGGCTCAGAGTCTCGCCAGCGAGAGCGAGTGCCTGCCACTCCCCGGATTCGAGACGATGAAAGAGCTGGCACATGGACACCAACCAGGCAAGGGGACCGAGCCCAGGGGACGGCGCCATAGCTTGCGGCCGCCGCCGCCCCAACGTAGATTCGACCAGAGCCTACAGACAAAAAGAGACAGATCTACTACAATCTGTCGTTGTGATCCTACTTTCCGATAGTAAGCTTAGCGGCATATTAGCAGCCACCTTCGCGCCTGTCAACCCCCCTGACCCGGCTGCGCCCGAAAGCCAAGCTTTTCGACGAGGCGCCAGCCCCAGTGTCAGGGCCGGATCACGGCTGCGCTGGGTGGGTTATCCGTCCAGATCGTCGGACGAGGAGGTGTCGCTCGTTGAGGGGGCGTCGTTGCGGCTGGCGCGGGAGCTCGCCGCCAATACCTGAAGGGTCTTCACCACGGCGTCGCGAAGGTTGGGGTCGGCATAGACCGCCATGAGGTGACGATGGGCGGCGGCAAGTGTGGGATCTGCCTCGAGCTCGCGCTCCAACACCTGAAGGTCGAGAGCCGTCGCTCCTGGAGCGGCGTCTTCCGGCGCCGCGGCGGCGTGATCCGGCTCCCGAGCCAGCACGCCGCGCAGCGCCGCGCGCCGCCGGTCGAGGCGGATGCGGGAGCGCTCGACCCGCGCCTCGTCGACCGCATCCAGGAAGCGCCGCTGGTCGTCGGGGGACATATCGAGCGCCTGAGCCAGCGCGACGGCCATCTCCAGGGAGGGGACCCGCAGCCCTTGCTCGATGTGGGAGACGTAGCCATCGGTGGCTCCGACGCGCTCTCCCAACTCGCGCTGCGTCAGCGCCTTGGCACGGCGTGCCCGACGCATCCAATCGCCGTAGCTCATAGACGGCCCCCCAGAGGGATCACGTGTATCGGCGGGGGGCGAAAAAGTGTGGCCGGGTTTCACGACGTTATATATATACTGACTGCGAGGCGGGATCGCAATAGCCGGGCGAGCCGAAAAGTGTGACGGCCCAAGCCCGGCAAAGGGGGCTCGGGGGTTCAGATAGCAATCCGCAGCATCGCTGCCGGGCGGAGGGGGTGTTTGGCAGGGTCCCGGGAGCGTGTAATCCAGGATACGTCGAGCCGCTATCCGAGGGGGAAACGCTTTACTTATATTATAGCATCTGGGTCACAGTCGGAGTTTCAGCATACTGGTGCCCCCCTTGGAGGGCGAGGAGGTCCCCGTGGCTCGTCGAGCGCGCACCCACGCCGATATCCGGCGCCGCTACAACATCCAACAGGACATGCAGCTGATCGACGCGGTCTGCTCCCGCTTCTGCAAGGGCGACAGCCCCACCCAGATCCGCGAGTTCATCGAGAGGGGTCTGGGCCGAGTGCTGACCCGGGAACAACCGTATCAGATCCTCTCGTACGCGGCTTTGAACGGGCTGCTCAAGTATGCGCCGCCTCCCGACTACGAGCTCGCCAGGAAATTGAAGGAGGCCGACCATCGCCTGGTGGAGGTCGAAGTGGTCCGGACCGACCAGCTGGAGTTGGTGGCGACTCGGGCGGCGGAGGTGCTGCTACGGATGTTGCAGCAGTTGGCCGTTCGCAAAGGCGCCAAGGAGGTCCACATCGGCCTGGCCGGCGGCGGAACGATCCTTCGCACGGTGAAGGCGTTCGGCGAACTGCTGAACGGACCGGTCAAAGATCTGCCCCCCAAGCTGGTGTTCCACGCCATGGTCACCGGTCTGCAGCTGCACGATCCGAGAACCGACCCCAACACCTTCTTCAACTATCTCCCCTTTGGGAAGTCGGGAAAGCTAACGACCGAGTTCGTGGCGTTGCACGGCCCGGCACTGCCGGACGGCGATCTGATCGAACACCTCCTGGAGACCCATCAACCCACCATAAAGGCGTTCGACGAGGGCAAGCAGATCGATCTGGTCGTCACTTCTGGAACGAGCTGGAAGAACGACGAGGATCGTCGTCACAGCCACAGTCACTTGAAGAGGCTGCTGACGGGATACAAAGACGACGATGGCCGCGACGTGGTCAGCGTGCTGGAAAAAGAGCACGGCTGCGTCGGCGACTTGCTCTGGCAGCCGGTCAACGAGGAAGGACCAATCCCCGACGAGACCAAGGTGCGAGCGATGACCTTGCGTCGGCTCGACGAGCTGCCGGGGGCGATAGACAAGGGCGCCCAGGTGCTGCTCGTCCTCGGCCCCTGCGCCTGTGGCCGGGCGCGCGACGATGTGCTACGCACCGTGCTGGGTTGGAAGAAGCGTTACATCACACATCTCGTGGCGGATAACAGGACGGCTAGCGTCTAGTACGCAGTTTTCGGTAGACGCGACGCGGCAGGGTGGCGGCGAGCAGCGCCGCGGCCAAGACGGTGATAAGCCAGCTCTCCAGCGTTGACCGCACGACCTCGACGTCGGCTGTCAGCAGAGTAGCTTCGAGCAGCTCGACGTCAACGCTCTTCAACTGCGCCCACCGCAGTTCCTCTTCGTAGATGTAAGGCCCTTGATCGGATGATTCGTGAGGGAGGGGCAACTCCACGGCGGGTGAGAGCTGGAGCATCTCCCTGCAACCGATACACCAGTTCCCCCACCGCAAGGTATGAGCAAAGCGGTAAGGCTCGAGGCCCGCCCAGGCTCGGGCCCAGGAAGCGACGAAGTCCTCGCCGCCGTGCTCAAGACGAACCTGGATGGCGCGGTGGGCCTTCAGGATCATCCGCTCTTCGACATCCCAGTCCCAATCGTCCACTCGAAAGCCGACGTCGATGCGCAGGAAGATCGCGGCGACCAAACGCCAACGAAGCTGCTCGTCGCGCGGGTGAAAACCGCGCCGGGGTAAAAAAAATTGCCTGACGGGCGGCATGCGTCCCCCTTTGCGAATGGTTCAATCGGGAACCGCGGCGCGTCGGGCCCGCCGCGGGCGGCAGAGTCAGCCCGTGGCGGCCGCGCTGGCCGTTTCCTATCAGGGCACGAGACTCGAACGGCCGCAGGGCGGCCGAGGAGTATCTTTAAAGCGTTGTGAGCTAGACGACAGTAATGCTATTTTGATCTAAAATAGGACCTCCCTTCCTAAACTGTCAAGGGCTAGAGAACATCCGTTTTCCCCTCACCCTCTAGCGCCTGCCGCACGATCGCCCGCAACGTCGTCAGCGTGTAAGGCTTGCGGATGAACCCGGCGAGTTCGCTCGCTGGAAGCTCCCCTGTGGTAGCTTCTTCCTCATAGCCGCTGGTCAGGATCACCCGGGCGTCGGCACGGATGCGGCGGATCTCCCGGAACGCCTCGCCGCCGCCCATGCGCGGCATCATCAGGTCGAGCAGGATAAGCGAGATGTCGTCGGGGTACGCCTGGAAGATCTCGACGGCCTCGCGGCCATCCTGGGCGGTGAGCACCTCGAAACCGAGGCGCTCGAGCATCTTTCTGGCCAGGTCGCGCACGCTGCTCTCATCATCCACGACCAGCACCAGGCCGCCGCCGGTCCACTCGTCCGCGTTGGCGTCGGGGGGGCGTCGCACGGTTGCCGGTTGATCGCTGATGGGAAGCAGCACCCTCAACGTGGTCCCCACCCCCGGCTTGCTCTCAACGGCGATGGTGCCACGATGACCGCGCACGACGCCGAGCACCGCCGCGAGCCCCAGACCCCGGCCGGCAAAGCGGCTGCTAAAGAAGGGATCGAAGATGCGGGCGAGCGTCTCCTCGTCCATCCCCATGCCGGTGTCCTTCACCTCGAGGTAGGTGTAGGTGCCCTCCTCCACCTCGGCGCCCAGGTAGGTCTCGGCGAGGAAGTCCGCCTCGAAGAACATGACGCCCGTCGAGATGGTGATGGCGCCTTCCTTGCCGCCCAGCGCCTTTGAGGCGTTGGTCACGAGGTTCAAAACGATCTGACGTAGCTGAGCCCGATCGGCCTCGACGGCCGGCAGATCATCGGCCAGGTGATAGCGCAGCAACGCCTTCTTCGATACCGAGGCCCGCAGCAACTGGCTCATCTCCTCGACGACGGCCGAGATGTCGAGCGGCTCGATGAGGAACTCGACCTTGCCCGCGTAGGCGAGGAGTTGCCGCGAGAGCTCCGCCGCCTGGCGGGTGGCCGCGATCACAGCCTGGATGTAGTTGTGGGAATTCGAGCCCGGAGGCAGTCCGCTCAATGCGAAGTCGGCGTTGCCAAGGATCCCCTGAAGCAAGTTGTTGAAATCGTGGGCGATGCCGCCGGCCAGCACACCCAGGCTCTCCAGCTTCTGGACGTGCAGTACCTGCTCCTGCAGCTTCCGGCGTTCCTCCTCGGCCTGCTTGCGCTCCGTGATGTCCTGAGAGGTGCCGATCAGACGGACCGGGTGGCCCTCGGCGTCGCGGTAAACCCGCCCCGCCCCGTGCAGGTGGCGGATGCTGCCGTCGGGTCGGATGATCCGGAACTCGATCGTGTAGGGCAGGTCGGCGTGCAGCGTCCCCTCGACGGCCGAGCGGACTGTGGCGCGGTCGTCGGCGTGCACGAGGCTCAGGAAACCCTCGTAGGTGGCGTCGAACGTCTCGCGGTCGAGGCCGAAGATCGGAAAAATCTCGTCGGACCACTCGACTCGGTCTTGAACGATATTCCACTCCCAGCTTCCCAGCGCAGCGACGCTCTGCGCCTCTGCCAATCGAGCCTCGCTTTTTTCCACGGCGTCGAACAGGCGGACGTTGGCCAGCGTCTGCGCCAGACGAGGCGCCAGCAGCAGCAGCGTATTACGGTCCTCGTCGGGGATTCCATCAACGTCCGCGGTGGCGCAACACAGGGTCCCCAAGCATTCGCCCTCGTAGATGAGGGGGATCAAGAATTCGGAACGCAGCCCGAGGAGTTCGAAGTCCGCGGGATACCCCGGGGGCTCGACTGTCAAATCGGCTCGGTACCGCGGCTGCTGGTCGTGAACCAGCTCGGAGAGGAGCGTGCTCTCGAAACGGAGGAAGGCTTCGCTCTCTTGTTCGGCGCCGGCGGGCGCGATCTCCAGCACCCGAAAGCCGCCGCGCTCGGGCTCCAGCAACGCCACGCAGGCATACGGGATCTCGAGTCGTTCCGCGATGAACTCGAGGGCGCTGTTGATCACCCGGGAGCTGTCCAGCGACATGGTGTCCCGGTCGAAATCGGCCAGGGTCTGCAGGGTGCGCCGTTGGGCGGCCAGGTCCGCCTCCAGACGCTTGCGTGCCGTGATCTCGGTGTTCGAGATCAGAACCCGGGACCACGATTCCTCATGACCCGGCGCCAGCGCCACGAGGAGGTCGATCCAGAGAATCTCGCCTTCGAGGTCGCGAACGACGACCTCGCCCGCGTACCTGGTGTGGCCCGCACCGACGGCGAGCAGGGCGTCTTTGAAGTGCTTGAGGGCGTCAGGGGTGATGACCTCGGCGAAGCGCGACCTGAACTCGTCCAGCGATGGCGCCTTGTAGATGCGCAGCACCTCACGGTTAGCGGCGGCCACCCGCACCAGAGCGAGGCAACGTGACACCGCGTCAGGATTCTCGGTGAAATAGCTGACGAGGTCGGTGACGCCTTGGCTGCGTAGCTCGTCGATGTGAGCCTTCAGGGCGGACGCATCCGCCACCCACAGGCAGCTCGGAGCGTGCTCGAACACCGAGCGGTAATCGCCTTTGGCCCAGGCGCTCTCGCCCGAACAACCCGCTGCGGCTCCTTGATCCGCCGGCCGATTCCCGGTCCCCTCAGTCATTCGTCCTTTCGGGTCAAGCGGAGGTTACGCACGCGCCCGGCATCGGCGACGACGGCCGAGACTCGACCCCGACCATCACGCTCGAAGACGAGCGTCATGCCAGCGATCTTGAATTCGTCCTTCACCGTGGGCTCGAGTGGATGATCGGGTCCGTCCTCTATGAAAAGTCCGCCCTCCCTGATGACCAGTTCCCAGGACGTGCCCAGCTCTTCGCTGAAGTACTCCCCCGCAAAGTCGATCAGCTCCGAGCCTTCGGGCTCCCACAGCTCCACCGCTTCGAAGGTCGCCTCGTCACCGTCGTCGAACTGCGCGTGGAAGCTCCGCGACGCCGCATCGAAGCGCACCTCGGCCCTGAACGCCCCATCGGCCACGCTGAATCGGCTGACGCTCAGCGGAGCGAGGTAGAAGTTGTATCCGTTGGCATCGACCTTGAGGCGGCCTTCCTCGGACGATATCCGCCAGATCGTACCCGTCTTCGGGTTGCGGAAATCTCCGGCCAACGAGTCGAGCCGCGCCTCCGAGATGGTGACGAACTCGACCGTCGCGTCAACGTCGACCGCCCCCTCGTCCGAATCCGCCTGCGCCAAGCTGTTGCCCCGAGAAAGGAAGATGTCTGCGGCTTCCCGGGCGAGGCGGGTCGGGCTGATCTCGTCGAGGTTGCAAAGCACGATCACGCTCAGCTGCCGGTCGGGGAAGCGGAGCAGCTCGGTACGATAGCCCTGCGGCGAGCCGCCGTGGCTCACGGTGGCGAAGCCCCTGTACTTGCCGATGCTCAACCCTGATGCGTAGTCGATAGTGTCGCCGTTCGTCAGGATGCCGCGGCGATGTAGCTCCGGTAGCAGTGAGCCGTTGCCCAACTTGTTCTCGTAGAAGTTGCGGTCCCAGAGCAGCAGGTCGTCGATCGAGGTGTGCAGCCCACCGGAGCCCACCAGGTCGAAGTTGCTCACGTACACACCGATCGTGCCGTCGTCGCGCCTGAAGTGGCCGATCGCGCGATCCCTCGATATGTGCGTGCGGTCGTCGTGGAAGTGGGTGTGCGTCATGCCGAGCGGTGCGAAGATGTGATCGTGAGCAAACTGGCGCAGCGTTTGACCTGTAGCCCGCTCGATGATGATCGACAGCAGGAAGAAACCCGAATTGCTGTAGAGGTACTCGGACCCCGGCGCGACGTTGAGCTGCTTTTGGCGCGCGATCAGCGCGAGAGCCTCCTCCGGTTCATGTACGTCGGCGAACTCTTCACCGGCGAGGCTCCAGAGCGTCAGGTAATCTCGGAGGCCGCTGGTGTGGTTCAGCAGGTGGCGGATGGTGATCGTTGTCCCGTAGTCGGGAAGCTCCGGGACGTGTTTGCGGATGTCGTCGTCCAGTGAGAGGTGACCCTGCTCCGCCGCCAGGATGATGCTCGCCGCAACGAACTGCTTGGAGGTAGACGCGATGTAGAGGACCGAGCGCGAGCTGAGAGGGACGCCGTGCTCGAGGTTCGCCATGCCGTACCCACGGCGGTAGATGAACTCGCCGTTCTGGATAACGCCGAGGGCGCAGCCGGGCGAGGTGGTCTTGTCCCACTCGGCAAACAGCGCATCCACTTTTTCTCTGAGCTCCGACGCCGGCTCGTCCTGCGCGGAGGCGTGAGGGGCCAACCTAGCCAAAAGTACAAAGGCCACGGCCACGCGGCCGCCCAACGTTGACCTCGTGGCAGGCCGGCGGGGCATACGGACATGTGGAGCGCGGGACGTCGTCATGCAACCTCTCGTTAAAGATAGGGCGGTGGAGGTGTCGCGCGAGAGCCGCGAACGGGCGCAGGCGCCTGCCTTCCCACAGCGTCGTGCTGCTTCAGCTTGCCG
The DNA here is from genome assembly GCA_964348165.1 of uncultured Gemmatimonadota bacterium. Classification (GTDB taxonomy): domain Bacteria; phylum Gemmatimonadota; class Gemmatimonadetes; order Palauibacterales; family KS3-K002; genus CAYGAJ01. The sequence continues at coordinate 28,878 of CAYGCC010000550.1, forward strand.
CGCTTCGCCAAGAAGGATGTGGGCGGCGTGTTGAACACTGGCGCCTCAGTCGAGCGGCTCGGTCAGCCGAAACAGCGAGAGCAGGAGCGCGGCGGCCAACACGATGCCGATGAGCACCGCCCACTTGACGGGGTTGGAGAGGCGTTTCTCCCGTTCGAGGAGCGCACCCACCCGCATGGCGATGAGCACCACGATCCCGACCAGCACGAGGTCCCAGAAGAATTGCCAGGCCATCTAGCCGCCTAAGGCACCGCCTGCACCGCCGGGCAGGCGAGGGTTCCGAGGACGACGACACGGCGCCAAGCGGACATGAGCGTATTCTCGGGAGTTGGCGGTTGCGATGTCGATGGAGGCAGCGCGTGAATCAGGTATCCTAATTATACAATCCGGCTTAACGATACGACAGGCGGGGGAAGTGCCGACTCGGACGAGCACCGTGACCCTCCTCAACGGCACGCTGCCTGCCGCCCTGCTGCCATAGGCGGGATACGGAGTCGTATCTCGGTGCCCGCTGGCCCTGGCCTCGGGTGAGCACCTAGGTTGGATGGCGTCGAATGAGCGCTCACGCGAAACTCCGAGTTGCTGGCGCGCTGGTCCTGTACGGCACCGCTCTTCAAGCTTGCCGTGGGACCGAGGTGCGGCAGGGTGAAGCGGGCCGGACTGAGCTCAGCCAACCGGCCAGCGGTATGGAGGCGCCCTCTGACTCGGGTCCCGGCGTTGACACTCTCTCCGCCCCACGGCCCGCCGCCATCGAGAATCTTCCGCCAGACGCGTTGCAGCGGGTCGCTGCCTTCTTCGCAGCCCGAGCCGCCGCACGCTACATGGAAAAGAACTGCGAGGCGACGACCTATCCTGGCTGGGAGGGATACCCGCTGATCCGCTGCCGCTACGAAGTCAGCGATGCAGACGAGCGCAACAAATCGGCTGAGGTGATCATGCTCAACCCGTCCCCGCAGACGCTCGCGGCCTGGATCGTGGATGCCTGCCTGGTGGTCAGCGGTGGAGCGGAGAGCGGCTGTACCGAGCGATTGAGTCGGCGGATCCTCGAGCAATCGGGCGGCCAGTTTCCCGTGGCCGGGATCGTGTTCGAGGATATCTTGCCGGCGGATGGGACATACGAGATGTACTGCTTCCGCGATGGGGTGACGGTGGGTGTTGAGGGGGTGGCGCATCGCGGCACGCACCAACCGACGGATGAGGAGATTCGAGCATCGCTGTTCGGTCAGGTGTTGTGGTCGGGCGCCTTCGCTCGCCTTCAAGGGACGACGCGTGAGGAATATCGGGAGAACGGTGGGGCGGTCGACGTGGGCGATTCGTCGCGGTCGAACCGCAAGCTCGTCTGGCTTCAAGTCGTCCGCGCGCAGTATCAGGCCGCCTGGGAAGACGGGCGCAATGAGCTGCTGATCGCTTGGGCGCGAGGGAACCTGTAGAGGAGTTGGAGCGACGGAGCTGATGCCCATGTTAGCCAACGTGTTGTTGTATGTGGGCTCGATCTCGATCACGCTCTGGGGGATCGGGCATATCGCGCCGACACGGCCAGTGGTGGCGGGCTTCGGTCCGATCTCCGAGGAGAATCGACGCATCATCACGATGGAGTGGGTGAGCGAAGGGCTCACCCTATGCTTCATCGGCGCTCTGACGCTGCTGGTGACGGTGATGGCCGGGCCGCAGAACGCGATCGCGGACGTCGTGTACCGCGCCTCTGGCGTGATGCTGCTGCTGATGGCGGCGTGGACCCTGGCGACGGGCGCGCGTACTTCGATTACGGCCATCAAGCTGTGCCCTGTTGTGAAGACGTGCGTAGCCATCCTGTTGTTCGTCGGCTCGGGCCTGGCTTGATCGCGGCGGCGTTGGGGGCGGGAGCCGGGGGGTCTGCAACAACCGCCGCATTCTGTTCGTTACTGTTACGGGTTGTGTGACATGCGTCGAATATTCGTCATTATTGGCGTTTCGATCCTGGTGCCCTCGATCGCGGCCTGCGTGCCCGAGCGGCGGGAAGGCGAGCCGGGCGAAGAAGGGAAACGGGCGGTGGAGGAGGGGAGGCTCGAGGTTGAAGGCGGCTACGGGCTTTACTACCGCCGGATGGGAGATGGCGAGCAGAAGGTGATTATCCCCGCCGGATTCTTTCTCGAGGAGGCCCTGGCCGGTCTCGCCGACACGCGCACCCTCGTGTTCTACGACATGCGCGACCGCGGGCGCTCGGACTCGGTGCCCGACATGACGCAGGTGGGCATTCAGCAAGACATCGACGACCTGGAGGCGATCCGAGCTTACCTCGGACCCGAGCGTATCAGCCTGATCGGCTGGTCATACCTGGGCGCTATGGTGGCGATGTACGCCCTTCAGAATCCGGAGCGTGTCGAGCGACTCGTGCAGATTGGGCCGATCCCGCCGCGGGCCAACCCGGCCTATGCGCAGGCCGCCATGCAGGCGTACATGCAGGCGGTGAGCCCGGCGGGCCTGGAGCGGCTCGAGGAATTGACCGCCGCGGGTGTTGAGGTGGAAGAACCCGAGCGGTTCTATCGGGAGTTCTGGAACGTGCACAAGCCAGCGCTGTTTGGTGACACGACGAAGATGTCGCTCTACGAGATGCCGCCGGCGGAACTCTCCAACGAATGGCTGCACAATCTGCAAGCGCATTTCTCCGCCAAGATCGCGTCGTTCGGCGCCTACGATCTGCGAGCGGCAGCGTCGGGCCTCGATGTGCCCGTGCTGGTCGTTCATGGCACGCGGGATCGCAACGCGCCCTTCGAGGGTGGACGCGAGTGGTCGACGGCCTGGGCGAACGCGCGGCTACTGGTGGTGGAGGGATCGGCCCACATGCCTTTCGTCGAGCAACCCGATCTCGTCCTGTCGGCGATCGACGAGTTCTTGCGCGGGCGCTGGTTGGAGGCGACCGAGGCGACCCGTGAGGGTCGCTGATTGAGAGAAGACGGTGGGGGATCCCTCAGCTTTTTGGGAGCGCTCAGAGCAGGTCGAGCGCTTCGCCGGGCGCGAGCCAGATCTGCGACTGCTCCGGCTCATCGAGTCTTACGACGACCCGGCCACCACGCGCGTGCTCGACCTCGGCTGTGCCGGCGGCCGCAACACCGTCGTGCTCGCCCAGCACGGTTTCGACGTCCACGCTCTGGACTCCTCGGCGGCGATGGTCGAGCGGACGCGCTCGCGGGTGGCGGCCGTGCTCGGCCGGGCCGCGGCGAGGCGACGCGTACGGGTGGGACGGATGGAGCGGTTGGACGACTTCGAGTCGGGTTCGTTTCATCTGGTGGTGGCCCTCGGCGTCTATCACAGCGCCACCTGCCGTGAGGAATGGGATCGGGCGCTGAGCGAGACGGCGCGAGTGCTGGTCCCCGGCGGCCTGGCGCTGGTGGCGAGCTTCAGCCCCCGCTCGGACCCCGGAGGTGAAGGTTTGCGCCGGGTCCCGGGCGCGCCTCACGTGTACGAGGGCTTCGAGGCGGGTCGCCTGTTCTTGCTGGAGGCGGAGGAGCTGGACGCCGAGATGGCCCGTCACGGTCTGTTGCCGGTGGTGGCCAGTGAGACGGTGGAGACCCCCACCGAATCGGGGCAGCGGGTCACGGTGAACGGCCTGTATCGCAAAGGAATCGAGTGAAATGGCGGGAAGCTGTTGTCACTGTCGGGCCGTGGAGGAGCAGTTTGGCGGAGCGGTCGCGGAGAAGGACCTGCGGCGGTATCGCCGCAAGGGCCCCGACCGGACGACCGAGATCATGCTGGGAGCGCTCAGGGCGCGCGACCTCGCGTCGGCGAAGGTGCTCGATGTCGGCGGAGGGATCGGCGTCATCTCGCACGAGTTGCTCGCCGCGGGCGCGGCCGCTGCCACGCTCGTTGAGGCGGCGTCGGCTTACATCGCGCAGGCCGAGGCGGAGTCCAAACGCCGGGCTCAGGGCGATCGCATGCGCTTCGTTCACGGTGACTTCGTCGAACTCGCGCGGTCGCTGCCGGACGCCGATGTGGTTGCCCTCGACCGAGTCGTCTGCTGCTACCCCGACTACGAGCGTCTGCTCAAGGCCTCGGCCGCCAGGTGCCGCCGCTGGTTCGCTCTCAGCGTGCCCCGGGCGCGCTGGTATATCAAGGCGGTCATGGCGTTGGAGAACGCGCTCCGGCGCCTTCGCGGTAGCTCGTTTCGCACGTTCGTGCACCCCACCGAGGCGCTTCACGGCCTGCTCGGGGCGGCGGGTATGGAACGGAGCTTCCATCGCGAAACGTTCGTCTGGCAGGTCTCACTTTATTGCCGCGTGAGTTAGAGCGCCCTGGCCCCGCCTAGCCGCGGTCGCTGGCCTGGACGAGGCCCGCGTCCTTCTTCGGTTGGATCATTTGGCCTCGGCGCGCCCGGGCGACTAAGTTGGGAGCCGCACACCGGTCAGGGCCGAGCCGCGACGACGACACGAGCACTCGATGGAGCATGCGATAGTGCCCAGAGAACTAGCGGGCCCCTTTGACCCGAATGAGATCCGACGGTTCCTCGACACCTTCATGTACCACGAGGCGGCGTTTCTCGTGGACGAAGTGATCGAACTGGACGCTGAACGTCGCGAGATCCGAGCGCGGCTCGACACCACCGGCAATCTTACCTACACCAGCCAGCAGCGCGTTACCCCCGGCCACCCCGCTCACGTGGCGGGCGGCGACCTCATCACGATCACCGGCAGCCTTGGATGTCTTCACGCCTGGTTTTTCTACGGCTGCCGCTGGGATGAAGGCTGGACCGGATTCGGCTACCGCATCCATCGAGCCGACTTCAAAGAGTTGGCAGAGATTGGCCCGCCCCTCGAGTTGACGTCGCGGGAGCTGCAGTCGCGCGCGGGGAAGCGCCGGGTCGTGATCCGCTATGAGTTCGAGTTCCGCCAGGGGACTCGGCTGATCTACTACGGCGATCAATCGGCGATCTTCGTCAAGGACAGCTTCGGGCTAACCGCCCCAGCATGAGCGGCGCTCTCGACGCGACGGGGTCGAGAAACGCCTGGCCCAACGCTAGCCACGCGTGTCGGGCGCGGCCAGAGGCCTTGTTTTCACCTGTCCCTCGAGTCAGAGCTTCGTCGTAGTCGCGGAACACGGCGGTGTGCGGGTGGATCGGCTCGGTCAACGCCATGAACATCCGAGCCATCCCGTACTGGACGTCGCTGCCTACGAGTAGCTTGTGCGACTGCAACGCAGCCGCTGGGCGTTCTCTTGAACGATGGCGGCCACACGTCGTATGGTCTCGACCGAATCGGGTGGATTCACCTTGCGACTGTCGACCAGCACGGGCAACCCCGGCGCAATCGCCGGATCGCTCTTGCGTGCACGGAGGCTTTTTCCCTCTTCTTCCGCACTGGTTTTTCCCTCACGGATTACGACCAGTATCGCCAGCTCGTTGTCGACGACATGGCTGACGGGCACGGCCTCCTCCTTGTTCTATATTCGCATCTTCGAGTTCGAGCGCCGACGAGCCGCTGGCACCCTGCGCCCCGCCGGCGGTGATGAACCGAAGTGTTCGACGGCAACCCTGCTACTGAACCAGAGATCGCTTGGCGCGTTGCGTTAGAGCCACGATTGTGAATGTGTAATAGGAAATAGTGGGGGTAGCCAGGAGGCGGGGGGCGGGCTCCGAGGCGCCGATCGGCTTCGAGGCCGGAGAACAACCTGCGCAAGTCGAATTGGACGGAGGACAGCATGTCCCGAGTCGTTCATTTTGAGATCCCCGCCGACGATCCCGCGCGGGCGGTAAAGTTCTACGAGAAAGTCTTCGGCTGGAAGTTCCAGAAGTGGGAGGGGCCCATGGAGTACTGGCTCGTCTAGACCGGGCCCGACTCGAACCCCGCCATCGACGGCGGCTTGATGAGACGCCAGCAACCAGGCGCCAGCATCGTCAACGTGGTGGACGTGGCGTCGGTCGACAAGACGGTCGCGAAAGTCGAGAGCGCCGGCGGGACGATCACCGTGCCGAAGATGGCGGTGCCTGGGATCGGCTGGGTGGCTTACCTCCAGGATCCCGACAACAACGTGTTTGGTCTGATGGAGGCGGACGAGTCGGCGGCCTGACCGGGTCAGAGCGCGGGCCGCCGGCGTCGTCGCGTCTGTTGGCTCGCCCTCAGCATGGCTAGCACTTCGGCCTTTACGCGCGACGCGGGCGAGGGCCTCTTCATCGACGGGCTTGCCGTGCCCGAACTTCTCCGGGCTGCCGTTCGGGCTTATACTTCCTCGCTGGGCCGGGGGGAAGGATTCCTGATGTGCGGTCAGTTGGAGGGTCGGATGACGCTCGCCCAAACGACCCAGAGGTGTGCTAACCCGCGGCTCGAATCCTGACAACCGGCGGACCGCGGCCCTGGCAAGCGTGAGAAAGCTAGAACCAGACTTCTCGTGACATTAAAACACGACACCGGCGGGCGTGTGCTCGTCACCGGCGCCGCTGGCTTCATCGGATCGCACCTGGTCGAGCGCCTACTGCGCGAGGGGCGGGCCGTGTGGGGGTTGGACAACTTCGATCCCTTCTATGGCAGGCCGATAAAGGAAGCGAATCTGGACCACGCCCGCCGCCAGCCAGGCTTCCACTTCGTGGAAGGCGACCTGCGAGACGCGGAGCTGCTCGGCGCCGTTTTTTCCGACGCGCGGCCCGACGCCGTCATCCACCTGGCCGCGAAGGCTGGCGTGCGCCCGTCGATGAAGGAGCCGGCCGCGTACTGCGATTGCAATGTGATGGGGACCGTGCGGCTGCTGGAAGCGGTGCGTGCGGCAGGCACGAGCGCTCTGGTCTACGCCTCTTCATCTTCGGTGTATGGAGTCAAAACCGAAGAGCGCTCCTTTTCTGAAGACGACGATGTCGACCGGCCTGTCTCGCCCTATGCGGCGACGAAGCTGGCAGGAGAGATGCTTTGTCATACTTACTTTCATCTCCACGATCTCTCCTGCCTTTGCTTGCGACTGTTCACCGTGTACGGTCCACGGCAACGCCCCGACCTGGCGATTCACAAGTTCGCGCGCCTGCTGACGGACGGGCAGCCGCTGCCGGTTTACGGCGACGGCAGCGCGCTGCGCGACTACACCTTTGTGGATGACTCGGTAGCTGCCGCGTGCCTGGCGCTGAATCGGCTCGCGAGTCGGTCGGGCGGCCCCAGCTTCGACGTGGTGAACATCGGCGCCGGGCGGCCGATCACCGTGAACCAGCTCGTCACCCTGCTCGGCGAGGCGATGGGTGTGGACCCGACCATAAGGTCGCTGCCGGAGCAGCCCGGCGACGTGCCACGCACCTGGGCCGATATCAGCAAGGCGCGGGATGTCTTGGGCTACGAGCCTGCGGTATCCATCGACGAGGGCCTCGGGCGGTTCGTTGCCTGGTTCCACCAACAGAATGAGCGAGCGCTCCTTTCCTAGCCGGCGCGTCTGTCTCGTGCTGCTGAGCGGGATCGGCGATGTGGTGCACGGCCTTCCGCTGGTCAACGCACTCAAGCGGGACGATCCCGAGCGCCGCATCACCTGGGTGGTTGAGCGGTCGCCGGCGCCGCTGCTGGAGCCGCATGCAGCGGTCGATGAGGTGGTGCGCTTCGATCGGCGACGTGGGCTGAAGGAAGTCCGAGCGTTGCGTCGCGAGCTTCGCGGCCGACGCTTCGACGCGGTGCTGAATTGCGGCATCTACTTCAAGTCGGCCATACCGACTTACTACACCCGGGCGCCGGTTAAGGTGGGCTATGGGCGCGATCGCGCGAACGACCTGGTCTGGATGCTCGCCAACCGGCGCCTTCCGCCGCGCGGGCCCCGGCACCGGCAGGAGATGTATCTAGAGTTTCTCGAGTTCTTGGGTGTGAAGGCGGAACCGATCGAGTGGCGAATCGCCATCACCGACGAGGAGCGTGAAGCTCAGAGCGAGTTCTACCGCAACCTCAACGCCCAGCGCGTGGCGGCGATCGTACCCACTTCGGCGATGCCGGCCAAAGATTGGCCGCCTGAACGGTTCGCCGAGCTGGCTACCGCCCTCGACCGCCAATACGGGTTCCGGGTGCTTTTGCTGGGCGGCCCCGGCGAACGGGAGCAGACGCGCGCTCATGAGGTGGAGGCGCGCACCGAAGCGAACGCGGTGTGGGCCCTCGGCGCTGATCTGCGCCGGCTGGTCTACCTGCTGGACGGCTGCGACCTGCTCGTCGCTCCTGATACGGGACCGCTCCACATCGCCCGAGCGCTGGGGACGCCGGTGATCGGGCTTTACGGTCACACCGACCCGCGCCGCGCCGGCCCCTACGGCGCCTATGAGGATCTCACCGTCGACCGCTACAACTACGAGCCCGACGGGCGGCCCTATGACGGGCCGGTGGAGCGTCCGCACCCCGCCCGGGCCGGTGGCCGCCGCGAGCGAATGGAGTTGATCCGAGTCGAGGATGTCCTCGGGAAGGTGGAGCTTGCGCTGGCGCGCTACGGC
>CAYGCC010000551.1:0-6227 GCA_964348165.1 uncultured Gemmatimonadota bacterium
TGGCGCCCCCGTGCCATCCGAGATCTCCCCACTGCGGTTGCAACCAGGCGATCTGCGGGCGGCGGACATATTCCCGGGTGATGGGCGTCAGCGGCGAAAGTCGGGTCGGGACAAGATTCACCCCGCCGGTCCGCCAGCTCGCCTGCGGGCCGTCCATGGTGCGGGCGACGCCGGGACGCATGAGCAAGGTGAAGGCGAGCCAGAGCATGATGATGAAGGCCAGCAGCGCCACACCCCACTTCAGGAAGTGCACGATCGTACCGCGCTCGACCTTGAACAGTTGGCGAATCATGCCACGGCTCCGGCCCGAAGTGGATCGTCGGTCTCTGGAAGCGCCTGGGGAGCCTCGACCCTAGCCCGGCGCCGTACCGCGGTCAAGAGGCCGCGGCCGGGGGCGCCCGTTCGCTGGGCAGCGCCGAGCCGCATGACGACCGAGCGGGCCGCATCAGCGCCGCGAGAGGCGGCCCAGCCTGCGCGGGCCCCCTCTGATGGCTTTTCGATCGCCTCGAGATGCCTACATTTGGGGTCCGTGTCGTGGCGTTGGCCTGGGGTACCGTGTCCAAGGCTGACCAGTAGACTCTAATAGCCCAGCCGATTGAGGGGAGCAGGAGCTCTGAATGAAAGCCAAACGATTCGTCTACCCGTTCGAGGAAGCGGACAGCACGGATAAGCAGCTGCTGGGGGGAAAGGGCACGGGGTTGGCGCGCATGACCCAGATCGGACTTCCGGTGCCGCCGGGGTTCGTGATCACGACCGAGGCCTGTCGCCAGTACTACAAAACGGGGCGCAAACTACCGGCCGGGCTGATGGACGAAGTGCGGGGGAGCATGAAGCGGCTGGAACAGCGGACCGGCAAGACCTTCGGCCATACCTCGGATCCCCTGCTCGTCTCGGTACGCTCCGGGGCCGCGTTGTCGATGCCCGGGATGATGGACACGATTCTCAACCTGGGGATGAACGATGAGGTGGTGATCGGCTTCGGCCAGGCAACCCAGAACCTGCGCTTCGCTTACGACGCCTACCGCCGACTCATCCAGGCCTTCGCTGACATCGCTATGGGCGCCAACGAAAAGCGCTTCGCTCAGCTCCTCGAAGAGGCGAAACAGCGGCAAGGAGCGACGTACGACTACGAGCTTACGGTCGAGACGCTCGAGAAACTCTGTGCCGACTATAAGAAAGTCATCCAGGAAGACCTGGGGACCGAATTTCCACAGGATCCTTGGAAGCAGCTCGAGTTAGCTGTGGAGGCGGTCTTCCGCTCCTGGGAGGGCAAGCGGGCCGTCGACTATCGGCGCGAATTCAAGATCACGCCGGCGATGGCGAACGGAACGGCGGTCAACGTTTGCACGATGGTCTTCGGCAACATGGGTGAGGATTCGGCCACCGGCGTGGCGTTCACGCGCGATCCGGGAACGGGCGAGAACACCCTGTTCGGAGAGTACTTGGTCAATGCGCAGGGCGAGGACGTGGTCGCCGGGATCCGTACGCCCAAGCCGATCGCGCAGCTCGAAAAAGAGATGCCGGCCCTATGGGACGAGCTGCAGCAGGTGAGGCGCACGCTGGAAGAACAGTACCACGAGGTGCAGGACTTCGAGTTCACCATCGAGCGCGGCACGTTCTACATGCTGCAGACGCGCAACGGGAAGATGAACGCCACGGCGTTCGTCAAGACGTCGCGCGACATGGTGGACGCGGCGGTATTGAGCACAGAAGAGGCCCTGTTAAGAATCAGCCCGGATCACCTGGAGCAGCTCCTTCACCGGCGGATTGATCCGAGCGCGCCAGCGGAGCCGATTGCCGGAGGTTTACCCGCTTCGCCCGGCGCCGCCTCGGGCAAAGTCGTCTTCGACGCCGATGAGGCGGAGCGGCAGGGGCGTGCGGGCGAGGCCGTGATCCTGGTGCGCGAGGAGACCAAGCCCGAGGATATTCACGGCTTCTTCCAGGCCCGAGGCATCCTGACCAGCCGGGGCGGCAAGACCTCGCACGCCGCGGTGGTGGCGCGAGGGATGGGCAAGCCTTGTGTGGTAGGGGCGGAGGAGATCCAGATCAACGATCGCGATCGGCTGGCGCTGGTGAGCGGTCGAAAGATCACCGAGGGCGAGGTGATCACCATCGATGGCGGCAGTGGCGACGTTTATCTGGGCGAGGTGCCCACGGTGGATCCGGAATATAGCGACGACATGAAAACGCTTCTGCGCTGGGCCGACGAGGTTCGCACACTCGGCGTGCGGGCAAACGCCGACACGCCCGATGACGCGGCGCAGGCACGCGAGATGGGCGCCGAGGGGATCGGACTGTGTCGGACGGAGCGCATGTTCAACGCCCCTGATCGCCTGCCGATCGTCCGCGACATGATCCTCTCGCGTACGGTCGAAGAGCGCCGCACCGCGATCGAGCGGCTACGCCCCATACAAAAGGGTGACTTTAAGGAGATCTTCAAAGCGATGGAGGGCCTCCCGGTCACCATTCGGCTTCTCGATCCGCCGCTTCACGAGTTCCTTCCCTCCCTCGAGTCGCTGCTGCTCGAGGTCGTCGCACTCAAGAACCTCAAGTCGCATCTGGACGACGGAAACCCCAAGCCAGAATCGCTCAGCCAGATACTGGAACCCTCACAGCTCGCCGACCTCCCACCGCTCGAGCAGCTAAGGGCGCAGTTGCCCGGAGCAACAGACAAGCGCGGGATCGACGAGCTGATAGAGCAAAAAGAGGCGGTCCTCCAAAAGGTGCGCGAGACGGCCGAGGTCAATCCGATGCTGGGCCACCGCGGCGTGCGGCTCGGCATTACCTACCCCGAGCTCTACCGAATGCAGCTGGGGGCGATCCTGGAGGCCGTGGCGGACTGCGTGCGCGAGGGCGTGGACGCCGTTTGTGAGATCATGGTCCCCCAGGTGACGGAACCCAACGAGCTGCTACGCGTCGGCGAGCTTCTCGATGAGGTGCGGACGGAGGTCGAAAAGCAGCACGATCTGCGGCTCGATTTCAAGTTCGGCACGATGATCGAGGCGGTTCGCGCCTGCGTGCGTGCCGACGCCATCGCCGAGCAGACCGAGTTCTTCTCGTTCGGCACCAACGACTTGACCCAAGCGACGTTCTCCTTCTCGCGTGAGGATGCCGAACAGAAGTTCCTGCCTTTCTACGTCGAGAACGGGCTGCTGCCGCAGAACCCCTTCGAGGCGCTCGACATCCCCGGGGTGGGCCGATTGATGAAATTGGCCGTCGTCTCCGGCCGGCGCGTGAAGCCCGACCTGAAAGTCGGTATCTGCGGCGAGCACGGGGGTCATCCGCGCAGCATCGAGTTCTGCCACACCATCGGGCTCGACTACGTCAGCTGCTCGACCTTCCGTGTGCCCATCGCGCGGCTGGCGGCGGCCCAGGCCGCGCTGCGGGAAAAACGGCGGAGCAAGGAAGAGCGCGAGCACGCGGATTATCCTTTCAACGTGCTCTGACGATTCTTGAACCTGGCGCTCGGAGAAGCGGGATCTGCGGCGGTGGGTCCCGGAGACTAGTGACCGGCGGCGAGCAATAGGGCGCCGACCGCCAATCCTATCCCGAATTTCAGCGCCTTTATTCGGACAAAGCCTCTTCCAGTCTCGGCGAGCAGCGGCAGCATGCCGTGCCCATCCTGGACGATCGAGCTAGTGATCAGGATGCTCAAGGGCACGGTTCCAGAATCGAACAGCGTGACGAAGATCAGGTGGGGGCCTGATTCAGGAATGATGCCGAGCGCCGCGGCGCCAACCAGGACGCCCCAGACGTTCTCCTGTACGACCGCATTGAGGTCGACGAGCCGCTTGGCGATCGCCACGGCGAGCAGAACGCCCAGGGTCCAAGCGAAGATGCGTGGAAGGTGTTTCAACGCCACATGGCGCCAGAGATGCTCCGATAGAAAGTGATCGGGAACCGTGATCACGACAAATGCCCCGGCGAACCCAAGCACAGTCAGCGTGACGCGCACCCAGTTCCAATCGTGCGGGCCCAATCACACCCAGCGCGACCGCGGCCAGAAAAGCGAAGACGCGCCCCCCAGCACTCCCCGCGCAGCGCTGGGGGGGCGCCACAGCTCAATGACCTCGCGACCAGGGAAACAGCGGCAGGCCTCCGGCGCGTGTACGACGAGGTCGCCACACGGTGCCAACCGTTCCTTGCCGGCCAGGAGATCGGCCTGCGGCGCCACCAGGAACCCCAGCCCGGCTAGAGCGACGGTCAGCAGCGCCGCCGTACCCGGAAAAAGCGAGAACATCACGAAGGCCTCGTCCCCACTCGTGGCGATCATCGCTCCGACCACGGCTCCGAAGCTGACGGCTCGGTGAGCATAGAGCGCCACGACCATGAACGGGCCGAGGCAGCCGGGTAAGGCACCGAGCAGCACCGCGGCCCCATACTGAAGCCAGCGATTAGCGGAGAGCGCCTGCTGGAAAGCCCCCCGACTCAAGACGCTAGCGTACTCGACGGTCAGCATCATCATGGCCACAAAGGCCGTGATCATCACCGCCTGTCGAAGAGTGTCGCTCAGCAAAGAGGTCACGCCTCGCTCCCCTCCCGCCCCACGGCCCGCCGGCCCCTCCGCGGTGGCGCTTCTCTATTCAGAACAGCTTGCCCGCAAGCGTCGGCTCCTTGTCGGTACGGGTGGCGACCTTGACGAAGGTCGCGATCCGCACGGTCCCTTCGGCGTGCAACGTTTCGTGTACTCGCTTCACTGCGTCGAAGATCGCCTCGAGTTCACCCTCCAAATTCGTGCCGTTCGCGTGCAGCTCTGCTCTTAGACCGGCATCTTCAAGTATCGCGTGCGCCCGCTGCACTTCCTTTCGCACCGATACCCCCGACCCGATCGGGATGACCTGGACCTCGCCCGTCGCCTTCATTCGATCACCTCCTGGATTTGGGGACCCGACGCTGCCCCAGCGTCGGGAAATCCTGTCCCATGCCGGAGCGAATGGGCGCCACGTTTGTCACTGCTCAGCCTCGGTGCTCGCCGTTTGAACGTCCTATCGTCCGACCAACGGCTCACCCCAGGATCCCTGTCTTCGACCTGTTCGTACCTGGCGCTCATGTACGCTCAGCACAACCCGGACCAGCCGGATGACCTCTCCTCAGTACCCTGTGGAGCTGGGACCTCGCAACCCCGGCGGCAGTTCTGACGGCACGGTTTCTGCCTTCTGATCAAACGGCCCCGTTATCGTTGGGGCCCGTGCCAGGCAACCGATAGTCGGGGATTCTCCCGTTGATTCTAACATGAAGTACGTATTCGGACCCGTGCCTTCGTGGCGGCTGGGGCGGTCTCTAGGGATCGACCCGATCCCCCACCAGACCTGCAATTGGAACTGCATCTATGTCAGCTCGGTCGCACCCGTCCGTTAGTTTGCGAGCGAAAGGAGTGCCTTCCGGCCGAGCAGATCGTCGCCGAGGTTGCCGAGGCGCTCTCCACTCATCAGTCCGGCGACATCGACTGGGTGACCTTTGTCGGCTCGGGAGAACCGCTTCTCCACGTGCGACTCGGCTGGATGATCCGCCAGGTCGAGAAGCTGACGGACGTTCCTGTCGCCGTGATCACCAATGGGTCCCTGCTCTATCGACCCGAGGTCCGGGATGAGCTCGCCGCCGCTCATGCCGTTCTACCCTCGCTGGATGCAGCTTCGCCGGAGCTCTATCGCCGGATCAACCGGCCCCATCCCGAGGCCACCTACGAGCGGCTGCTGGAGGGGCTTCGCAGCTTTCGGCGCGAGTATCGCGGGAGCATGTGGCTGGAGGTCATGCTCGTGCGGGGCGTCAACGATGGAGAGTCGGCGCTACGCGAACTCGGACAGCGCATCCTGGCGGTCGAAACCGACGCGATCCACATCAACCTTCCCTACCGTCCACCTGCCGAGGCCTGGGTGGAACCGGCGGACGGCGAGGGGATCATGCGCGCGGTCGCCATCCTAGGGGAGGTGGCTCCGGTGAGAGTCGCGTCGGTGGCAGAGGGCACGCCGGATCTCGCAGGCTATGAGTCGCCAGTCGAGGCCATCGCGGCGGTGATCGCTCGGCACCCGCTACCGCAAGAAGAGATCGAAAGGACACTGGCGTGGCGGGGGCTGGACAACATACGCGCCGCACTTCGCGAGCTGGAACAGGGCGGCCGCGCGCGCCCGGTGTCGCGTTACGGGGTGCGATTTTGGACGGCGGCGACGGCAGACCACGCGGCCGCGTCCGAAAGCCTTGCGGATCTCGGGCTAGACCGGTGTCGACCG
>CAYGCC010000552.1:0-3141 GCA_964348165.1 uncultured Gemmatimonadota bacterium
CGCCCGGCGTCAGCTCCGCTCGCGCAGCGGTGACGGCGCAACCCGACGTCCCGAGAGCCTGCTCCGCGTAACCGGAAGTGTCGCCTATGCAAGAGCCCTGCCCCCTGGGTTGGCCGAGCCACAGCGACTTACTTACGCCAGCCACCCGTACGGTCTTGAGACTGGGAGGCCGCCACACGGCTACTGGAGCTGGAGGGTCGGGCCGACCTGCTGCGCGCGGGCTGAGGGCGAGCGCAACGGATGGACTTCAAGCGCTCGAGCTGAAGCCATCGGCGAGCCTAGTTCCCAGACTTTGCCTTCAGCTCATCGATGAAGTTCAGTACTACCCGGAGTCGCACGTGGCTTTGGCTGCGGTCACGAATCATCACGAGATGTTCCCCGGTCGCCTCAACGTCGTAGCTGACGTCTGCAACATAGCCATAGAATGTCCGACTCAGCTCGGAGTCATTGAACAGCCGCCGCCGTATGATCCGGATCTGATCCTGCTCCAGAATCGCGGCCGAGTACAGCCCATCAGCGCCGCGGTAGAAGAGCTCGACGCCGGTCTTGGACCAGACTGGTTCCTGAGCTTCCCCGTTCGACACTGGATGTCGCCCGCCGCTCCCGTCGGCGCGCCGCACGTAGATCTCTGTTGTGCCCGATTCGTCCGATTCATAAGCCACCCATCGGCCGTTCGCGGACACGGCTGGATTGAACTCGTAGGCAGGCGTTCGGTAGAAAACCTCCGGCTCGCGTGAGCCATCGAGCGTGACGACGTACAGGTCAGAGCGCTGGGTGTTGGGCCCAGCGAGTCCGAGGTAGAGCTGATTCCCATCTGGACCGAGCCCGATCCCTCCAATCCGATTCCCGGCAGCAAACTGCGCGATGACTCGAGCAGGACTCGATAGATCGACAGGCTGTGCCACAATGGCTGGGCCTGCGGTATCGACCGTCACGTACGCGACACTCGACCCGTCGCGAAGCCAAATGGGCTGTTCGTTTCGTTCGGAAGCGGAGACCCGGGATTGACCGCTGCCGTCTGACGCGAATACCCAGATATTGGTACCGATGTCGTCAAGCACCGTAGCGGCGATGCGACGGCCATCCGGGGACACGCGTGCACTCAGGAACATTCTTGGCGATATCGGAAGCGGCGCCATCTCACCGGACTGCGACACGCGAGTCAACTCGGTTTCTGCCGAACGTGCCCCGTGGAAATACGCGATGTGGCCAGCGTTCGAAATGGCAACTCGACCGACGCCGTCAATCCCCACTTGCACGTTCTCCAGGACCGGGACGGCTGCTCCAGCGAGCTCGAGCCTGCCGAGATCAAAGGGGGCAACCAACGCGGCGCCGTCTTCACGAGTGTAGAAGAGATGGCCCGACGGTAAGACCCAACCCCGCGTGGCATCAGCGACCAGAAAGTCGGTCCGCTGTTCGTCCAAGTGGAGCACGTGAAGCCCAAGGTCGCTCATGCACACGAAGGTCTCGCAGGCTTGAAACAAGATTCCCCGGCCATCCGGCAGGTAGGTTGGCCACTGGCCGACGCCACTCCAGTCTTCGGGTAGCCGCGTTTCCAACAACTCGCCGTCTTCTGCAATCCATGCGAGACGCTGGGGATTACCGATCGTCGTGTAGACGATGGCGCCGTTCGGACCCCAGCTGGCCGTCCCCCGCAGCATGCGAGCGTCCGATGCAAGGAGAATTGGAGCGCCCCCTTCGGCGGGAACCTTGTAGAGTTGTCTTTCGACCTTGAAGCCGATCCAGGCCCCGTCAGGCGAGAAGAAGACCGACTCTGCGCCGTCCGTGTTCTCGAGCTTTCGGACCTCGAAGTCACTCAGATTGCGCACGTACACCGCCGCAGCGTTGTCCGAGGAGGCAAGCCCGACGAAGGCCAACTTCTGACCGTCAGCAGAGAATGCCAAGGGATCACCTCCGAGGGGAGCGACCATCCGGATGTCTTCGGGCGCTATCAGCAGGCGGACCACCGCTCTCGTGGTGGCCGATCCCCGATCCAACCAAGCCCAAACAGCGGCGACGGCGAGGAGCAACGCGAGCCCCGCCAACCCGATGGTCAGTCGATTCCACGCTGGGCCGGCCCCCGCGCCCATCATCGGCGTGGGAGCAGTCGGCACCGTAAACGCCGGGTTCGCCAGCGCTTCCGCGAACGTCGCGGCGCTCCCGAACCGGTCCGCGGGCAGCTTCTCCAGCGCCTTCTCCACGGCCGCGGCCACGTTGGGTGGCACCGATTTCCGCAGACGCGTGACCGGCGCTGCCTCCTCCGTCACGATCTTCATGATGATCTGCTGCGCGGTGCTACCCACGTGCGGCGGGTCGCCCGTCAGCATCTCGTACAGCCCGCAGCCCAGCGAGTAGATGTCCGACCGGTTCGTGAGATCCTTCTCCGCCGTCGCCTGCTCGGGACTCATGTAGTGCGGCGTCCCCAGGCTCAGCCCCGTCTCCGTCATCCGCCCGCCCGCCGCCGCGCTCACCGCCAGCGCGATCCCGAAGTCGGCCACCATCGGGCGTCCGTCGTGTAGCAGGATATTCTCCGGCTTGATGTCGCGGTGGATCACGTCCTGGCGATGCGCGTAGTCCAGCGCGTCGGCCACCTCGGTCGCGATCTTCACCGCCTCCTCGATCCCCAGCTGCGTCTCGCGGTCCAGCTTGTCGCGCAGCGTCTCGCCCTCGATGTAGGGCATCACGTAGTAGAGGAAGCCGTCGGCCTCGCCCGAATCGAAGAGCGGGAGAATGTGGGGGTGCTGCAGGTTCGCCGTGGTCTTGATCTCCTGGACGAACCGCTCGGCGCCCAGCACGGCGGCCAGCTCCGGGCGCAGTACCTTGACCGCGACCTTGCGGTCGTGTCTGACATCGTGGGCGAGGAAGACGGTGGCCATGCCGCCGGCGCCGAGCTCGCGCTCGATGCGGTAGCGGTCGCTGAGGGAGGCGGCCAATCGCTCGAAGAGGTCAGACATCAGCGCTAACCTAAAGACTCTCGAGCGCGAGGGCGAGCCCGGCTAACGGGACCGAGGGGTCTGGGCCCCGCGCGATCCGGCAGTCGCGAGAGATGGGTGAGCGGTCGCAGCCCGTGCGCAGCGCTCCTGAAGCAGAGTCGGCAAAGACCGCTAGGCGACCCGGTAGGGGTCGACGTCCACCAGCGAA
>CAYGCC010000553.1:0-6746 GCA_964348165.1 uncultured Gemmatimonadota bacterium
AGGTGGACGAGATCCACCTGACGGGGTCAGACAGGACGTACGAGGCGATCGTCTGGGGGCCGCCTGGCCCGGAGCGCGCACAGCGGATGGAGCGGGGCACGCCCCTCCTCACGAAGCCGGTTGCGGCGGAGCTCGGCAACGTGTCGCCGGCGATCGTCGTGCCGGGCCCCTATACCGACAAGGAGCTCGCCTACCAGGCCGAGGACATCTTAAGCGGGCTCGTCTACAATGCCTCCTTCAACTGCAACGCGCCCAAGGTGCTCATCACCCCGAAAGGTTGGCCGCTCCGCGAAGCGCTTCTCGCCGCCGTGGAGCGGGTCCTGGCCCAGGTGCCGACCCGCAATGCGTACTACCCGGGGGCGCGCGAGCGCTGGAACGCGTTCTCAAAGGGGCACGGCGACGTCCGCAAGCTGGGGACCGCTGGCGAGGAGGCCTTGCCCTGGACGCTCATCCCCGGGCTGGACCCGCAGGACCGGAGCGAACGCGCCTTCCGGGAGGAGTCATTCTGCCCGATCCTATTCGAGACGGAGGTGGGCAGCGCCGACCCCGTCGACTTCCTCGACCGCGCCGTGGACTTCGCCAACGAGCGGCTATGGGGCACCCTCTGCGCGGGTCTCGTCGTTCATCCGAAGGTGACGAGTGACCCGGCGCTGCGCGACGCGACGGAACGGGCGATCGCAAGGCTCCGCTACGGCGCCGTCTCCATGAACGCCTGGGCGGGTTACGTCTTCGCTTTCGGCACGCCGCCCTGGGGCGCCTATCCGGGCTCGACGGCGACGGACATCCAGAGCGGCGTGGGCTGGGTGCACAACACCCCGATGCTGGAGGGGATCGAGAAGGCGGTGCTTCGCCACCCGATCACGATGCGTCCGAAGCCGGCGACGTTCCCCAGCCATCGGAACGCGCACCGACTCGTGCGCAGGGTGACCGCGCTCGAGGAACAAGCGAGCTGGGCGAAGGTGCCTGGCGTGCTGGCGGCGGCGATGCGAGCCTGACGGGCCAAGTTAGGACCGACTCGAAGATCCACCGCTTGGCCGCGGGGCGCCTGGGCGCCAGCGAGACGAGCAGGAGCGGACGTCGAGGCGTGGGGGATCACCCTAAAGGCGCCAGACCGAGCCCAACGCGACCACCACCTGGTCCCCCTCTGCGAACGGCCCATCGCCAAAGCGGATATCGATGATCAGACCCAGCGGCGGCCTGATCGTGAAGATGCCCCCGACGTCCAGAAGCAAACCGGCCGAGAAATCGTCGTCCCACGAGCTCACCCCCAAATCGAAGCGCGGGTGAACGAAACCCTCCGAGTCGCCGCCCGCCAGCACGAACCCGATACCGGCGATGAAGCCGACGGGGATCTTCCAGACCGTCGGACCCGGTTCGCTCACGCCCACACCCACGTCGAAGGCCAGGTTGAGCTGGCCGCCTCCCGGCGCGAGCGGGCGCGAGAGGAGAGCGTAGCGCAGATCGATGCCGGCGAAAGGCGTGTCGTCGGCGTTCTCGATCAGCCAAAGTCCGGCACGGCCGCCGATGTCCGCATCCACCGTGATGGGAAATCGGATCATGCCGCCGAGGACGAACGAGTTCTCGGGAAAGGCCACATACAGGTCGAACGTTTCGCCCGCCGGCACTCCGGCCGGCAACAGGGCAGGTTCGGCGACGACCTGCGCACGTGCGTCCGACCCACCGATGAACAGAGCGGCCCCGACGATACCCAATGCGGCCGCGACTCGCGTTCCAAACATGTCCCACTCCTCCCTTCAGGCCTCGGCCTTCCTCGTCACCGCCGGGTATATTGGGGCCGAGAAGGCGGCGGGCAAGGCCACCCGCCCCCGGTGCCGCGAAGCATGTTGTCGGGCGGCTCGCGGACCGGTGGTCGATTTAACACTTTTCGGCTTCACCGCGTCACACACGGGGAGATGGACGAGAACGGTCTGATCGAACGGGCCCGTGCGGGCGATCGGGAGGCGTTCGGGCAGCTCGTGCGGCTGCACCGGGACGCCGTCTACCGGTTTGCCGCCCGCTGGCTTGCTGATCCCGACCAGGCGCTGGACGTCGCGCAGGACGTCTTCGTCCGCGCCTTCGATGGCCTTAAGAGCTACCGTGGCGATAGCCGGTTCCGGACTTGGCTCTTCTCCATCACGCTCAACGCCGCTCGCTCGGCGGCGCGCCGCCAGAAGCGGCGCGGCGAGGTGCGGCTGGACACCGGAGCCGACTTTCCCGACCTGCGCACACCCCCGGACGCCCGAGCCGCCCGGGCCGAGGCGTTCGCGCGGGCGGCACGCGCCTTGGCCGACCTGCCGGAAAAGCAGCGAGGCGCGGTATCGTTGCGCATCTACGAGGGGTTGAGCTTCAAGGAGATCGGCGAGATCATCGGTTGTTCCGAGGGTTCGGCTCGCGTCAACTTTCATCATGGAATTCAGAAGCTGAGAGAGACGCTCACATGACCAGGCCAGACGAGTGCGCTCGGATCGAGGAGTTGATCCCGGAGTTCCTAGCCGGTCGAGTGGCGGCTGAGGACGACGAGCGGATACGCCGGCACCTGGAGAGCTGCGAGGAGTGTCGGAAGCGCGCCAACGCCGTCAGCCTGCTGCAGCAAACGCCGATCCCGCGGCCGGACCCGGGCCGTTGGGACGACTTCGTGCGCGACGTGGTCGATGTCACCGGGCGGCGGAGATCGGCGCGTCGCCGTCACTGGCTGCTGGGAGCGGCGGCCGTCGTGGCGCTGGGTTTGGCGCTCGTCGTTGGACGCGTGGCGCTGGGGCCGGATCAGGCGCCCGTGGGGCTGGAGGGTCTGGCTCACGAGGTGGCGGAGCTTTCCGACTTGGAGGCGGCCGCTTGGACCGCTGGACTGAGCCCCGCCGGTTTCATGCCGGCGGGTTTCGATACGGTGGGGTTGAGTGAAGAGCAGATCGAGAAGCTGGCAACGGAGGTCGGACGCACATGAAGGGCACGCGCAACGGGCGCTTTGTCGTGATGCTGCTGTGGCTTTGCCTGGCGGTGTCTTCGGCCAAGGCGCAGATACCGGACGAAGAGATGCCGGGAGAGCCGCCTCGGCAAGCCGAACGGCTCATCGAGATGTTCCTCGATCACGCGACCGCCGAGCTCAACCTCACGGTGGAGCAGCGGGCCGGGCTGGAGGTTGCGCTCCGCGAGACGATGGCCCGTCGAGCCGAGCTGTCACGCGGCCAGTTCCAGCTGCGCCGCCAGATCGGCGAGACGCTGGCGAACCCGGCCTCGGGGGATGATGAGTTCCGTCGTCTCAGCGAGGCCAGCCTGGCCCTGAAGCGCCAAGAGGTGGAGCTGCTGCACTGGCAACAGCAGCGTCTTCTGCAGGTGCTGACCCCCCGCCAGTCGTTGCGTTTCATGCTGCTGCAGGAACGCCTGGCCCAGCGCATCGAGGCGATGCGCCGGGAGCGTCGCCGCTAGGGTCGGAGGTGCCCAAGGCGCGCCGATCTGAAAGGCGGGCGACCTCCGGCGCTGCGCGCTTCAAGCCGCTTCTCTTGCTCGGCGCCCATGTGTCGGCAGCGGGCGGCGTCGATCGGGCACCGGAGCGGGCCGCCGAGATCGGGGCCAACGTCATTCAGATCTTCACCAAACAGCCCAACCGTTGGGCGGAGCCCTCGATCGACGCGCCGCGGGCGCGGGCATTTCGCAGCGCCCGGCGTCGGCACGGTATCCGCGTGGCCGGCGCGCACGACTCGTATCTCATCAACCTGGCCAGCCCCGACGCGCAACTCCGCGAGCGCTCCTACCGATCTTTCTGCCGGGAGCTGGAGCGCTGCCGTGACTTGAAGCTCGACTTCCTCGTCACCCATCCGGGGAATGCGACGGACGGCGACCGTGGCGGCGGACTGGAGCGTAACGCCGAGGCCATCCGCCGGGCGCTTCAGGAGGCCGACGGCGGCACGACCACGGTCTTGCTCGAGATCACCGCCGGGCAAGGGACGGCGCTGGGCGCGAGCTTCATGGAGCTGGCCTGGATTCTCGAATCGATCGGCGAAAGTCTGGAAGAACGGCTGGGGGTCTGTCTCGACACAGCGCACCTGTTCGCCGCCGGTTACGACCTGGTGAACAGCTACGAGGCCGTGATGTCCGAACTGGAGTCGCGCCTTGGCCTCGACAAGGTTCGCCTCCTTCACCTCAACGACTCACGGTCGAGGCTCGGCAGCCGCGTGGACCGCCACGAGCACATCGGCGAGGGCCAGATCGGGGCGGCGCCTTTCCGACGCATCATGAGCGATCCGCGGTTCAGACGGGTGCCCAAACTCATCGAGACGCCGAAAGGATCGGAGCCGCCCCGGGCCGACCGCCGCAACCTGAACCGGCTGCGCCGCTGGGCCACCGCGCGTCCGCGCGCCTAGTCGGTCGCACCACTCCGGCTTGCCTGACCGCCGGTCGGACGATAAGTAGTCTGGCCCGGGCGGCGGAACGCGACGCGGCTCTGTTCTCGTGCGCTGATCCGCCTACATTACCGTCTCACCGTCGCCAGATCGGCTGCGGGATCGGGTCACGGCGCTGTTGCGCCGAACGCCGAGAGTCTGAAAGAATCATCACAGGACCATGGGCAGCGAACAGAACTCCGGAGCCCAGCTCGAGATCGAAACTCGCCTGAGGTCGATCGCCCAGCGAGTCGGTCGCAGAGTGCTACCGCATCCACCGGCCGAGCGCACGCCGGCGGACCAACACAACCATCTCCTCGAGGAGGCTCTGCAACTCTATGAGAATGAGCTGGCCTGGGAAGAGGAGACCGGCGAGGAGTCGACCGAGGACGGAACGGTCGTGGCCCTGGTCTTTCCGGGAACGCTGGCTCTGGTCGACGCGCTGGTCACGTCGCACCCACCCAGCGATCGGGGGGAGGGCGGACCGCACCGGGACGTGGTCGTCTCGTTCGCCGCTTGGCTGTCCGAGCGGTTGCGCAAGCTGCGCTCAGGCCAGATTCGGGGCAGCGCGACGGATCGGGCCAAAGAAGTTGACTTGACCGACCGCCTGATCGACCTGGTTCTGTATCGTTACTGCGGCCTTAGAGCGGAGGAGATCGAGCGCCTCGATGCGTACCGCAACTGATCGTTCCCCGACGGTCCAACCCGAGCACACGAACACCGATAGCCCATGAAGATCATCGTCTGCATAAAACGCGTTCCCGATACGGAGAGCCGCATTACCCCAGCCAGCGACGGGACGTCGGTGAGCACGGCCGGCGTGAAGTTCGTCGTCAACCCCTACGACGAGTTTGCCATCGAGGAAGCTCTGAGCTTGAAAGAGGCCGCCGGAGAGGGCAGCGTCACGGTGATGACCCTCGGGGGGGACGACTCGAATGAGACGCTACGTGCGGCGCTGGCGATGGGGGCGGATCAGGCGGTGCTGCTGAAGGGTTCGCCGTCGCGCGATGGTCTGGGAACGGCGGAAGCCCTGGCATCCGCGATAAAGGATCGGGAGTACGATCTCATTCTCTTCGGCAAGCAAGCGGTCGATGATGACAATCTGCAGGTCCCGGCGATGGTGGCCGAACTCTTGGGGCTGCCCAGCGCCACGGTCGTCGTCGAGCTGAAGGTCGAGGCGGGTAAGGTGACGGCGAAGCGCGAAGTGGAGGGTGGCCACGAGGAGGTCGAGTTCGAGCTGCCCGGGGTCATCGCAGCGCAAAAGGGATTGAATGAGCCGCGCTACGCGAGCCTGAAAGGCATCATGGCGGCCAAGAAGAAGCCGTTGGAAGAGATCGAGTTGGGCGATGCCGAGTCGCGGGTCGAGGTCGTGGCGGTGACGAGCCCGCCGGAGCGGACGGGCGGCGAGGTCGTGGGCGAAGGTCCCGACGCCGTGCCCGAGTTGCTTCGAAAGCTGCGGGAAGAAGCGAAGGTCCTCTAGGAAAACCAAACGAGTCGCAGTGACGATATGAGCGTTATCGCGTTTGTGGAGCAGCGGGACGGAATCCTGCGCAAGGTAGCTTTCGAGACGATCACGGCGGGTCGCGCCGTGGCCGACGCCTTCGGCGCAGAGCTAACGGCGGCCCTCGTGGGAACGGCCGCCGCGGGTGAAGCGGAGAAGCTCGGCCAGCACGGCGCCGACCGGGTCCTCGTGGCCGCGGCCGACTCTCTCGCGGAGTACAACCCCGAAGGGTACACCGCCGCTCTGGCGCAGGCGGTCAACGGGCGGTCCGTCAAGGCCGTGCTGTTTTCGGCGACGGCTCTGGGCAAGGACCTGGCGCCCCGAGTGGCGGCGCGGCTGCGCGCCGGATTGGCCAGCGACGTGACCGAGGTGACGGTGGAGGACGGCCGCCTCTTCGCCGTGCGGCCCGCCTATGGCGGCAAGGTCTTCCTGAAGCTGGCATTCTCGACTGAGCCGGCGCTACTCAGCCTGCGGCCACGGGCCTTCACGCCGGCCGAGAATCGGCGCGAGGCTAAAGTCGAGGAGCTGGCGCTGGACCTCGACCCATCGAGCTGGCGCACTCAGGTGCGGCGGCTGGACGAAGGAGACAAGAAGGAGCGGCCCGATGTGGCAGAGGCCGAGATCATCGTCTCCGGCGGACGCGGCATGCAGGGCCCCGAAAACTGGCACCTGCTGGAGCAGCTCGCCGATGCGCTGGGGCCCGGCACCGGTCTCGGGGCCAGCCGCGCCGTGGTCGACTCCGGCTGGCGCCCGCACTCCGAACAGGTGGGTCAGACAGGCAAGGTGGTCGCGCCGCCGCTCTACTTCGCGATCGGGATTAGCGGCGCCATTCAGCACCAAGCCGGTATGCGCACGGCGAAGTGCATCGT
>CAYGCC010000554.1:0-4576 GCA_964348165.1 uncultured Gemmatimonadota bacterium
GCGCTGATTCTCCGGTACATCGAGGGGCTGAGCCTGCGGGAAATGGCGGTCGCGCTCTCCGCATCCGAGTCCGCCCTCAAGATGCGACTACTGAGGGGCCGGGCGGCCCTTCGCGAAGAACTGCAGGGAGTGCTGCTATGACATCGGAGCACGAGGATCTGAGCCGTTATCTCGATGGTGAACTGGATTTCAGCGCCCTGCCCGAGGAGCTACAGCGCGAGGCGGCCGCGTTCGAACGGCTCATGGAAGCGCTGAAACGACGTCCGATACAGATGGAGCCGACGCTGCGTGAGGCCGTGATGGATCGGGTCCGGGACGCGGCCCGTTCACCCTGGCGCCGCGGTTGGAACTGGGCGGCGGCGCCCAGGACTCTGAAGGTTCGGCCTTTGACCGCAGGCCTGGCGCTGGCGGCCGCACTGGCGGCCATCCTCGTCGTGCGGTCGACCGATACTCTCGGGCCGCAACGGGACCCGAGTGTGGCCGCTCTCGAGCCGGCCACCACACGCTTCGTGTTCGTCGCCCCCCAAGCTTCGAGAGTTGCAGTGACCGGCGACTTCGTGAACTGGGACGTGGAGGGCGTTCCGCTGACAAGCGTCGGCGACGACGGCGTGTGGGTGGCGGAGCTCCAACTGCCTCCGGGCATCTACCATTATGTGTTTGTCGTGGACGGCAGCGAGTGGCGCACCGATCCCAACGCGGCCTCTCAGGTTGACGACGGGTTCGGTCAAGAGAACAGCTTGCTCCTGGTCCCGACTCGAGAGGCGAGCGGACTATGAACTACTGGCCTCTTTTCGTACTGGCCAGCGCGCTGGTCGCCCCTCAAGCGCAGGAGGGCCGATCGGTAGAATCGCGTCTCGACCAGGAGACCGTGGCCGCCCTTCGACCGATCTTCGAAGCGGCGCGACGTGACTCGGTCCCGGTCCGGGCGCTGGAAGACAAAGCACTGGAAGGGGCGGCGAAGCGCGTTCCATCGGCCCGGATCGTGGCCGCGGTCGAACGCCTCGCCACAGAGCTGCGGGAAACCCGCTCGTTGCTCCGGGCCGCCGCCACGTCCACGCCTCTCAGCGAGGGCGAGATCATCGCCGCTGCCGATGTCCGGAGTCGCGGTGTGGCCGCCGAGGAGATCGCAGCTTTGCGGCACAACGCCCCGCCGTCGACAAACCTCGAGATTCCCTTCGCGGTTCTCGGCGCTCTCGTCCAGCGGGGCGTGCCCGCGGACGAAGCGCGGACCGTCGTCGAGCACCTGGTGACGTCAGGGGTGTCTCAGGAGAAGATCGTCGAAATCCCAGCACGCGTGGACGCCGCCCTGCGAGTCGGAGCCCCACCTGTGCCGGCGCTCGGCAGCGCGCTGGCGGGGCTCGGCATTCCAGCGCCCCCGGTAACGCCACCTACTCCCCCGGGCAAGCCTAGGCTGTGAGGCTAGCTGGATCATCCTCAAGCTCTGGAGTGAACATGTCCCGACAAGTGGGCACTGCCCTGATGACGCTGATATCGGCCACATTGCTCGCCGCCTCACCGGCCACCGCCCAGCGCTGGCAGGTGGATCTGACGGGTACCCAGGTCGAGTTCGATACGACGGCCGCACAGAACGCGGCCTCTGTCGCGCCGCTGGCGGAGTGGAGCGGGAAGGGGGCATACCTCGTCCTAGGAGGGAGCCTGACGGCGTTTGAAACCGCGCAGTGGGCCGGGCAAGGCTGGGGGAATTTCTCGTTGCTCTCCGACCCCGTGGCAAGCTTTCCGCTGCGAGGCGAGATCCTGGGCACCGCATCCGGGACCCTTCACTCAAGCAATTTCCGCACCGCGGCCACCCGCGGCGAAATCCGCCTCCATGTCACCGGTCGCCGGGCGGGACTCTGGCTCGGCGGCGCCGGCGCCAGCGGTTGGACCTCCGCCAGCCCGGACATTGCCACAGCCTTCGGCCCAACGGCTGGGGCTTGGGCCCGACACTCGACCTCGAGTGTCTCGCTTGTATTCAGTCCGTTCCGGCTCGAGGGCTTCTGGTTCCCCGAGCTCAACGGGCGGGCTTCGATCTCGGCAGGTCCCCTCGACATGCTGGCCTATGGCGGCTGGCGCGGTGCGACCGGCGAGAGCAACATCTCGTCAACGACCTGGGGCGGTGCCGAGGCGTCAGTCTGGCTCACCAGCAACGTCGCCTTCGTGGTCGGCGGAGGCAGCTACTCGCCCGATCTGCTTCAGGCGCTTCCCTCGGGACGCTACGTATCAGCCGCAATCCGTCTTTCCGCCCGCCGACCGCCGGTCGTGAACATCAAAGCCCAGGCGCCGCGAGCCTACGACCGGGAGCGGGAAGAGGGGGCGTTGCTGTTCCGTTTGCCAGGAGCCCAAAGGGTCGAAGTGGTCGGCGATTGGACGGACTGGCAACCGGTGCCGATGCGGCGCTTGCAGGACGGTCGCTGGACGTTGGACGTGACTCTTCCTGCCGGAGTGCACCGGTTCAATCTCATCGTGGATGGCGAGCGCTGGATCGTCCCCGCCGAGGTCCCGAGCATTGATGACGGATTCGGGGGCGAGACGGGCCTGCTGATCGTGACCGAGTGAGCGATCGCAGTGACCGATCGCAAAGTGATGGAGTCTTTATAACGAAGGTTTGACGATGGCCCGCGTGCGTTAGTCATGGGTGATGAGGAAATAGGAAAAAGGACCATGAAAAAGACGCTCAAGCTTCTCGCGTTGTCGCTTCTGGCGCCTGGATTGTTGGCGGCTCAGGAGAATCCGGTCGAGCGGCTCCAGCAAGTCCTTCCGGCCGAGCAATCCGAATATGTGATCGCGCTCGTTGAGGACGCGCTGAGGGGAGGCCTGCCCGGCCTGGCCGTGGCGGAACGCGCCCTGGAGGGGGTCGCGAAAGGCCGAAGTGGCGAGGAAGTGCTCGCCGCAGCGGAAGCGCTGGCCGGCGATCTCGGAATCGCGCGCAGCGCGCTACGGGCGGGTGGCCGAACTCCCGACGCAAGTGAGATCGAAGCCGGCGCCACAGCCGTGGCTTTCGGCGTAGACGGGGAAGCGATCAGCGCCCTGGCCTCCTCGGCTCCATCCGGCCGCTCTCTTGCCGTCCCGCTGGCCGTGATCGGTGCGCTGGTGGACCGTGGGCTGCCGGCGGATGAGGCTATCGCCGCCGTACACGGGCTCTTGGACGCGCGAGCAAACGATCTGGAATTGATCAACATGCCCGGCGAAGCCAGTCGCATGCTGGCGCAAGGTATGGCACCGGGGAGTATCGGTCTGGCACTGGCTTCCCGGAGCGCGGGGTTCGCCATCCCGCCGATGGTGCCGATTACTCCGCCCGGCCCGCCGTCCGGCGTTCCAACGAACGGCGGTGAGATCGGCGACCGTCCAACGCCCCCTACGCCCCCGATTCCCCCGATACCGAACAAGGGGAAATGACGTCCCCTGTCGGTTGAACGATCGGCGTGGAGCTCCTCCACAGCGGCATTAACCCGACATGGATCCCGACAGCGATCCCCGGATCGCTCACAGGCGCCCGAAATGAAAAGTCGGGCGCCTGTTCTTTCGGGTGCTGGGACGGCAGACGCGCCCGCGATGCGGCCTTCCTGCCCCAGCGGCCTTCCGGTGGCTGGCCCACACGCGCAGGTCTAGGCACTACCCGACTTTTTTCTTATACTGAGGCGCTTTTTGCCGTCCTCCGAGCAACGGGGTGACAGCAGGAATCCGTACTCGCGGGGGACGGCCCGCCAGTGACGCTCGGTCGCTCACGGGCCGGCGCGACACGAGCCTGTCGGCGACTACGGGATGTCCGAGACGATAGCGCAGCCGCCGGAACAGACCGGCACTGTTTTCAGTCGGACGCTGGGCGCGGTGGGGGGCGGTATCGTCGCGACCCTACGCCACGCGGCTGGTACCGCCCAGTTGGCCGCCCACACCGTGCTGGCCGCCGCCCGGCCGCGCCGCTACTACCGGGCCCTGCTCGAGCAGGCGTTCGACATGGGCATCCGCAGCATACCGGTGGTCACGGTGGTGGCCGCGCTCTCGGGCGCGGTGACCTCTCAACAGAGCGGCTACCAGTTCACCGGCAGCGTGCCGATCTGGGTCATCGGCAGCATCGTGGCAGCCAGCGTGCTGACCGAGCTGGGGCCGCTGGTCACCGCTCTGGTCCTGGTCGGCCGGGTGGGCGCGCGGATCGGCGCCGAGCTGGGCACCATGGTGGTGACCGAGCAGGTCGACGCGCTGCGGGCCGTGGGCCGGGACCCGGTCGAGCAGCTGGTCGTTCCGAGAGGGCTGGCCGGGATCCTGGTGTTGCCGCCGCTTGTTGTTCTGGCGGATGCCGTCGGCATCGGCGCGGGCTACCTTGGGGCGATACTCACGCTGCCGATGACGACCGCCGATTTCGTCTACGGGGTGCGAGCCTATTTCCACGACTTCGCGCTCTGGTTCGGCCTGATCAAGGCGGTCGTGTTCGGCGCGACGATCACCTTCATCGGCTGCTACGTGGGCCTGCGGGCGACGGGCGGCGCCGAAGGGGTCGGGCGGACGACCACGGCGGTGGTGGTGGCGGGGACGGTGGCGGTCATGGTCTGGGACGCGGTGCTGGCCCGGCTGCTGAAGG
>CAYGCC010000555.1:0-3976 GCA_964348165.1 uncultured Gemmatimonadota bacterium
GCGTACCTCCGCGGCGAGCTCCGGAGCGTAGAGCGGCTCGCCAAGCAGAGACATCGCTTGCGCGCCGGCAGGCAGCGCGGCGGTCATTTCCGGCGTCGTGCGCTCGCCGCTCTCGGCGCAGGCGAGCAGCAGTAGGGCGGTCAGGGATGTGGCCTGCTGCCGCATAAAGCCTCCGCTCCGGTCGTGGTTCTCGCTGGACTGGACGGATGCTAACCGAGCAAGGCCAGGTGGGCCAGTGCTTGAGCGTGCGGCGGTCCTACTGGCCCGCATACTACCGCGGAACACAGGTGCTTACGACCCTTGGCCGCACCTCCCAGAGGGCATAGCCCGGTCGAACCAAGTCGTTCTTTCCCGCCCTGACCTCGTACCGGCGTGGTTGAGAGACCTTGTTGGAGAACTTCAGTTCGATCTCGTCAGCTTCGAGGCCCGGAACAAAGCTGTTCTTTGCCCCTTGCGTCATCAGAATCTGATTCGCATCAGCCCGATTCTCGCCAGCATCGTAAGCATAGTTCACTTCCTCACCGAAGGCGTCCTCGTCGCCGATTTGATAGATCTGACCGAAGCCAATGCCGATCGAGCTGCAGAACCTCAGAGCGTCAACGCCATCCTGAGTGATCGCGCGCTGGTTTTCCTGATTAATGAGTTCCTGAGCCTTGAGTGCCGCGTCTAGAGCGTCAGTTACGAGAGGGAACGTTGCAAAGAAGGTGTCGCCCTCATCCTTGAGAATGAGCCCTCCCTCGGACTCAACGGCTGGTTTCACGATTCTCCATAGCGCATACATGGCTGAAAGGGTTTCCAGCTCTCCGAACCCGCTCGTCGCGCTTGTAAAGCCGGTAAGGTCAAGAACGAACACCGCCCGGCGCTTTCCGTATCGGTTGTTGATCGCGGCAGCCACCGCGTCCCTTTCCGACTTGGTGGAGGCCTCGCGATACGAGGTCAGGAGGCACTCGAACCTGACCATCTCTGAGGCGTAAGCCCCCGTGCAGAGGTTCTGAGCACGGACACTCTGGGGCGAGACTAGGGTCACAGCAAGAAGAGCAACGGCAGTCACTTGGAAGCGCATACATCCTCCCTAGTCTGGGTCCAACTCGTGCCGGAATCACCTGCTTGCTGTGTCCGCGTATCACCTGGGGAGAAAGATCCGCCGTGTAATCAGTATTGTACCGCGGGGTCACCCCTCGTCCAACGCTGCAACCTAAAAGCGTAGATCCGAGCGTACGACCACCCACATTGCGCCTTCCCATGCAGAATACAACGGCTCAGCATCGTCGGGCCAGCTCGAGTCAGTTGGCTAGCACTGCAAGAGTTGCTGTTTAATGCGCATGCCGGCTAGTTCCGCGCACACCTCAGACAGCGGTCGCGCTCATTGTTGAGCTCCGCCCCTTGAGAGCTGATAATGCACGTGAACCAGGAAATATCAGGTGCCCAACCGCTCACTGAAAGCTGAACGCGGTAACGCCGTCACGGCCCGACAATCCGCAACCTAAGTCAGTTACACAGTAAATCCCGGGCGTGGGAGTGCTGCGCCCATCTCACGCCCCGACCATAAGAGGCTGCGATGCGCACGCCAGTCGCCGCTATCGCTCTCGTCTCGTCACCACGGCGCTCGGCCACGAGACCCCAAATCACTTCTACCAGTAGAATGGCACTACTTGTGGGAGGTAGGCGTCGGCCAGATAACAACCAGAGGACGCCGAAACATCGCGTCTCTACTACCATTTTGTTGTATCTGATCTCCTTCGCCGCCCGTATTGCACTCAGGAGGTCAGGGGTTCAAGTCCCGTCGGCTCCACTTCCCGTTAAGTCTCCAGCTCGTCTGCAAGACCGGCTCGGCCCCTGGTGCAGGTCTTGCAACGTCACGTCTATCGAATGGGTGGCTGGCGGCCCGGCGTGGCAAAATGGGCGCCGGCAAGGTATTATGGGGCCGCTGCGCAGACGCATCAGCTACTCCGAGCACTAGAACGAGAGTCTAGCGGCCGGGTGGCTTAAAGGACGACACCATGGAGATCAGCTATACATCCAGGCTCGCCAGTGAGCATCTCAGGGGATTGCAGGAGCTGATGTTCTTCAACGAGCGTCAACAGGAGTTCCGATCGGCCATCATCGCGTCCATCGAACAGTACGGCGAGCCGCAGCTCAAGAGCGACGCAAGCTTCATCAGGATACACACCGACCGTCTCGGCCAGGTGCAGGCGCTCTTCGCCCTCGAAGAGGAGGCCGACGACACGCGACCGATCGGTGTCGCGATCTACGCGCGCACTGCCGAGGACACCCTCACGCTGCTGCACATCGGCGTCGCCAGCGACTTCGCCAGCGATGGGCCACAAGCCGGTCACCTGGTCGTCATGAACCTGCTGAGACGACTGGTTCATGCCGGCCGGCAGATCAAAGGCGTTAAGAAGCTCGTGGTGCTTTACGGGCCTGACAGAAACGCCGAGATGCCGATCCGCCGCTAGCCTGCCCTGGCGCGACCCTCGGAGCGTCGAATCCAGCCCTAACGTATTCGTCATCGGTCTCCATCTGGAGGTAAATCCAGGGGGAACTCGTGAGAAAGTTCAGCGCGCACGAGGCCCTCCGCCGAGATCTCAGATTCAGATCGCTTCGGTCTGTAACGCCGGGTGAACCAGGAGAAGAGGCCGCCGATGAAAGTCAAAGTCGGCAACTCGTACAACGGCAATGAGAACGCCGCGGCACGCGACCATGCAGTCTTCTTGTGCTGATGGATCCACGCCATACGATAAACACGGTGTGATGCCGCCACTTCGAACCAACCCCAGCCTTTGGAGTGGGTGCCGGCCGGCGGCTTGGGGTAGTGCTTGGTTGCGTTGAACTTTCGCAGAAAAAAGTTTTCCTTGGGTGCGTCGGGCGATTCACGCGAGTCAGTGGACCTGAGTAGCGCCTGGCAAGCTTCGCAGAATGGCTCAGGATACGGGCAGCGGCAAGTACATCTTGCGACTGAAGCTCGAGGTTGGAACCTACCTGTTGACGCACCGTTGACACCGAGCTCTCAGCATTCGCTCGCCATGCAGAGGCCCGATCCGTACCTTGCGGACATGCAAACCCGCACTTACACGGCGGATGAACTGCAGCGGCTGCGGCTGCCCGGAAAGCGACTGGAGCTGGTCCGAGGGTTGCTGATCGTTCGCGAGCCGGCCGGCTACCGTCACGGCCGCGTCGCCGCCGAGATCGGATCACGGTTGGCCGCTCATGTCAGTGCCAACGACCTCGGCCAGGTGCTCGCGGCGGAGACCGGCTTCAAGCTGGCCTCGCAACCGGACACGGTGCGCGCGCCCGACGTGGCGTTCATTTCACACGAGCGAACCCCGGAACCTGAACCCACGGGTTATGCCGAGCTGGCGCCGGATCTGGTCGTCGAGGTCCGCTCACCTGACGACCGGCCGGGCGCGATTCTGGGCAAGGTCGCCGATTGGCTAGAGGCGGGAACCCGGCTGGTCTGGGTCGTCGATCCGGACCGCAGGCGGGTCCGCGTCTATCGAGCGGATGGCCGCGAGTCTGTCGTGACGGTGGGCGGAATCCTCGACGGAGAGGATGTCGTAGAGGGCTTCACCTGTGCCCTGAATTCCATACTGTAAATCGCGACGGCTATCGCGCCGACGGCTTGGGGCTCACGCTTCCCGTCGAAGCGCCCGCGCCGATCTTCGCCAACCGGCTCTCGGCCGCGTCCGCCTGCGGCCGCAGCTCCGAATCGCACTCGCGCCACAGCTCGATGAACTGACGATAGTGGTGCGCCGCCCGTTCCGCTTGGCCCAGCCGCTCGTGGATCTCGGCGCGCCGCAGATGGGACGGCGCCAGGAAGATCAGGTCGTAGATCGAGTGCTCGGCGAAGCCGCTGTACCAGCGCAGCGCTTCCTGGTGCCGCCCCTCCGCCGCCAGCAGATCCGCACGCAAGTAGCGTTCGTAGGCCTGCGAGAAGAACGGCGACGCGATCGTCAGCTCGAACAAGCCGCCGAGACGC
>CAYGCC010000556.1:0-9225 GCA_964348165.1 uncultured Gemmatimonadota bacterium
AGCATGATCATCCTCACCGGCGGCGACCCGATGAAGCGGCCTGACCTGTTCGATCTCATCGCCTATGCCCGCGAGATCGCATTGCCGCTCAGCATCACGCCCAGCACCACGCCGACGCTCACCCGCGAGGCCGTCGAGAAGTTCAAGCGGCTGGGCGTCTCGGCCATGGGTACGAGCCTCGACGGGCCGAACGCGGAGGTACACGACGCCTTCCGCGGTGTGGCCGGAACGTTCGCCAACTCGATGAACGCGCTGAGCTGGGCGCGCGAGTTCCAGATCCCGGTGCAGATCAACACCACCGTCACCAGCCGCACGCTCCCCCACCTGCCCGAGCTGTTCGAGCTGTTGAAGGACGAGTTCGCGCCGCCGGTACGGCGCTGGAGCCTTTTCCTACTGGTGCCGGTGGGCCGTGGCCGGGAGCTGGGCATCCCCACGGCCGAACAGGTGGAGGAGCTGTTCGGCTGGGTCTACGAGACGGCGAAGGACGCGCCGTTCCATGTGGGCACGGTGGAGGCGCCGCACTATCGGCGCTTCTGGTTCCAGCGCAAGGTCGCGGAAGGCGCATCGCCGGAAGAGCTGAACAAGCTGGCGATGCGGATGGGCTTCGGCGTGCGCGACGGGAACGGCGTGGTCTTCGTCTCGCACAAAGGCGAGGTCTATCCGGCCGGCTTCCTGCCGCATCCGCTGCTCGGCAACGTCCACACAGAGCCGCTGTCGCGGATCTACCGCGAGTCGCCCCATCTGGCCGAGCTGCGCGACATGGACCGGCTGAAGGGGAAGTGCGGGCGTTGCGAGTACCGCTGGTTGTGCGGCGGGTCCCGGGCGCGCGCTTATGGCATGACCGGCGACGTTATGGAGTCGGACCCCTTCTGCGTCTACGAGCCCGACGGTCCTGCGGCGGGCTGATCGGCCGTCTGAACGGGCAGGATCTTCTAAAGACCAGTTGCAAGTTGGGTGGTGAGTCGGGCACCGGGGGCCCGGCTCGCTTCACCGTTCGCGGCGCGGGTGGGTGGCTAATGGCTCGTGCGTGCCGGGCCGCTCTCGAGTTACGCTCCGCCGGGCCCCCGGTGCCCTCCGTCAGGCTCGGTGCAGCGGTCGAGGGGTCGTGCGGACGTTCGTGACCGGCCGTGTAGCCGAGCGCGCAGCGACCCTCGTCTCGAAAGCCGCGACCCGACCGAATCTTGTCGGGCGAGCGAAAGGGGATCAGCCGCGCAGGCGGAACGATCCTGAAGTGAAGCTCAGAACACGATTCCCAGCAGCACCCCCACCCGTATGTTGCTGAAGTCGGCCGCCACCTCCTCGAAATCCTGGACCAGCTGGTACTTGGCGCCGATCCCGAACGCGAAACGGCTGACGGTGACCATTAAGTCGCCGAAGACCTGCCCGCCGAACAGCCAGGATGTCTCCTCCACATCGGGCCCCAGAAACACTTCCTCTCGGAATTCGGCATACGAGTACGACAGGCCACCGCCCCCGGCCAGCACGACGTTCGAGCCGACGGCGCGCGCGTACTTTGCGTTGACCTCGATGGGGACCAGCGACATCTCGTCGCTGAAAAGAGAGATGCTGGAGGCGGCCGCGATCTCCCCTCCCACGTAGAGGTTTGCGGCGACCCGGCCATAGCCTTCCAGCCCCAGGTAGATGCCGTCGTCCTCGACCACCCCCTCGTCAAACACTACGTACCCGCCCTTGATCGCCAGGCTGCCCTTGCCCAATGGCGCGGTGTCCTGAGCGTAAAGCGACATGGGTGCCGCGATCATGATGATGAATGACGCAGACGTTAGCCGTCCGATCATATGACTTGCTCCTTTCGCCCGCGCCGCCCGCAGCACGGCCGTAAGAGTATCGTTGGGGTCTTGGAGGCGTCTCGTACGAGGGGTGCGGATTGCCGCTCGCGATGATAGCCCAGTGCGGCTGGGGCCCGGCTAAGCTAGACGTCACATAACGCGCCCGCCAGTGTTCCGGTAGACTGTAAGCGGTGGACGGTATACGGTGGATACTGGTAGGCAGTAGGAGCCAGTGCGACCGCCTACCGCTTACCGCCTACCGTCTACCGAAGCCCACCGTCTACCGTCCACCGTCTACCGGGCTGTATATTCACAGTCCGAAGCCACACGACCGAACCGCAGGTGAAGTACGATGGGAATCGGCAACATCGGCTGGACCGAGTTCATCGTCATCCTGGCGATCGCGCTGATCTTCTTCGGGCCGCGCCGGCTGCCCGGCATCGCCCAGGCGCTGGGCAAAAGCCTGCGCGAGTTCCAAAAGGCGCTGAACGAGGTCAAATCGGAGATCGCCCAGGCCGGCCGCGAGGCCGATGTCGAAGCGGCGACCCGACGTCCGGCACCCGACACCCGCACCCCGCCGCGCCCAGCGCAGCGCCCCTTGGCCGACCCGCCAGCGTCGCGTGAGGCCGACCGGGAGGTCGAGATCGAGGTCGAGGAAGAAGAATCGTCCAGCGCGCCGCCGGAGCCCACCATCGGCAACCCGTTCGAGCAGGGTACGCATCGACCCGAGAGCCCGGCCACCGGTCCGGAAAAGAAGACGGACCCCACGCCGCTGGAGTGAGATGGAGACGCTAAAGGTTCAGACGTCGCGCCGGTCGCAGCTCGTCGACATCACTCGCCAGGTACGCGAGGCGGTTCGCAAGAGCGGCGTGAAGGAGGGGGTCGCTCACCTCTGGTCGTTCCATACGACCTGCGGCCTTACGGTGAACGAGGGCGCCGACCCCGACGTGGCCCGCGACATCGACTGGAAGCTCGGCCAGCTGGTGCCCAGCGACGAGGCCTCGTACCGGCACGCCGAGGGTAACTCCGACTCGCACGTCAAGACCAGCTTGGTGAACCCCGGAGCCACGCTGTTGATTACGGACGGCGAGCTCGCCTTGGGAACCTGGCAGGCGGTGTTTCTCGCCGAGTTCGACGGGCCCCGAACCCGGAAGGTGGGGGTACAGGTCGTGGCGGCCTAACGGCGGCCGCGCGAGCTAGCCTTTCGTACGGGCCGCGATTCGGCGAGCTTTCTCTCCTCCTCCGCGCGCGCCTTGAGTTCCTCTTCCAGCTCGAGTGCCACGTTGCGAAACTCTCGATACCGTTCCTCGCCCAGCGCTTCGGTCAGCTCGAAGGCGAACGCATCGACCGCACGTTTCCGACCGTCGGCCGCCAGCGTGCAGCACGGCCTCACGCCGTTGCACATGTCATCGAACTCCAGGCGGCTGTACCAGGTGGTCAGAGGGAAGAGGCGGCAGTAGAACGGCTTGAGTCGTTCACCCTCCGGCAGGTCGAGCTGCGGCTCGAGCAGCTGTAGCACACACAGCCCGTCGCGGTTGAGGAAGGCGCACTTGTCGTTGTAGGTGGCCGTGCCGATACACAGGCCGCCCGGATAGTCGTCATCCTCTTCGATCGTGTCCTCGAACCAGAAGTCGGTATCGGGCGTCTGGCTCTCGTCCATGACCTCCTGGACCAGATCGGCGTACTCGAGGATGCGGTCGCGCTCCGGAAGCGCGATGAAGACGCCGTGCAGGCAGCACTGGCCGCCGCACTCCTCGGCCACCGAGGGTCCCCGCCCCTCCACACGTGACGTCGCCAGCCGGCGCTCCACCTTCCAATCGCCGATGGAAATCGCGTCGTCCTTCTTGACCAGGCTCCGTGCCATCCGCTTGAGCATCCTCTCATCTCGCGTGTCGTGGGCCGCGCGACGCACGTGCGTGCGACCGGGGCAGGCGATCCGACGGCGCTACTCCGCCGAGACGTCGTCTTTCTCTCGAGCTGGGCCGCCCTATCATACCTCCAAGCCCGGTCTCCAGAAAAGAGGGCCGGCCGGCCTGCCTCAGCGCCGATTCGGGCCTAGATTGTCGGAGCAGCACTCAGAGCGCGTGTGTTCTGGAAGGGTGCGCCGTGACATGGTTCCCACCCGGGAGCGGTCTTTATGCGATCTCTCTGGAGCTTTCCCGCCGTCGTTCTGCTGGCCGCCGGCCTCGCCCTCGGCTGCCGGAGCGAGCCGCCGGGGCCCGCCGACCAGCTCGTCGACGCCTGGATCGATGCGTCGGGCGGCCTCGACGCCTGGAAGCAGGTCGAGAGCCTGCGCTACACGGTGACGACGGTCTGGTTCGACTCGACCGAGACCGAGGTGCGGCGGCGCCCCCGCTTCGTCTGGGGCAAGAAGCGCCCGCAGCGGGCGCGGATCGAGCGCGACGAAGCCGAGGGCCATTACGTGCAGGCGCAGGACGGCCGCGGGAACGCCTGGGCGACGCTGGACGGCGAACTCTTGCCGCCCGACCACAAGGCGGCCGACGAAGTCTTCTACGTGACCGGCGACGTCATGTACTGGATCGGCCTGCCCTACAAGCTGCGCGACCCCGGCGTCAACCTGACCTACATCCCGCCGGACTCTACAGGCTATGCCGGGGCCAGGGTGAGTTTCGGTCAGGGGATCGGGCTGCATTCAGGTGACCGCTACTTCTACTACTTCGAAGAGGGGTCGCCCTATCCGGTCGAGGTCCACTACATCGAGGAGGGGCGGACGAACGTCAATCGCACACGCTGGAGCGACTTCGAGCAGGCCGGCGGCATCACCTACGTCAAGACCCGCACCTACTACAACGAGGAAGGCCGGCGCACCAAGCAGCTGATCATCAGCGACGTCGAGCTCAATCCCGAGATCGACGACGCGATGTTCGCGCCGCCGGGCACCTGAAACCGCCCGGGGCGCTGCGGGAACTCGAGTTTCGCGAGGCCTACTTCCTCCCACACGGCAACGCTCGCGAAGCCACCGAACCGGACCGCCTGGTCTGGGCGGCGGCTTGGAGGCTGTGCGGCCCCCATTACCCACTTCTTAGCCGCTAGGGGCCACTCGAAAAAAGGCGGCGGCCTCCAGAGGCCGCCGCCTTCCTTTTCGTCGTCGCACCGCCGTCAAACTTCAGAACCCTCGCGGTGCGTCAACCCCTCACACGTCACCGGCTCACGAGCGGGTGGCCGGCGACTCGACCGTCGTTTTCCACAAGCCCAGCATGTGGGGCTCGTACTCCTGGGGATTCCGTCGATACTCCTCCGCCCAGGTCTCGAAATCCGGCAGCGCTAGATCCCCGAAAAGCTGTTCAACCAAAATCGAGGCCAGGTCCCGGAAGTTCAGGACGCCGTGCGCAACACCCTTCTTCTGCTCCACCGCCCGGGCAAGCTCGAAGACCCTCTCCTCCTCCAGGTCCATGAACACATCACAGACCCGGGCGGAGCAGTAGTCGAGATACTTCGCCCGCAACACCTCCTCGGGCTCGGCACTCGACCCCTGGGGTTTCCGCGGCTCGCTCTTCCCCGATCGCCGCGCCATGCTCCTCTCCTCCGACAAGGGCGGTCACGTCGCACTCGTGCAACAACCGACCACGGCCCCATGCTAGTACTCCTAGGCCGGCGGGTCAAGAAGCGTCGGCTTCTGTCGGCCAACAACAGCTGTACGGTTTTTGACCTCGAGGGGGGGAGGGCCGGCCGTCTACGTCAACTCGAGCGACGACTCGAGTGGAGGCTCCAGCGGTAACGTAGACGGCCGGTGCAGAGCACGCAGGCCCTGCAGACGAGCAAACACCGCTCGCCGGACTATTCCGTATGTCAACAGTTGTTCGAAGAACTCGGGTTCATTTCGGAGAACGTGTTCTACTTCGTCAGCTAGTTCGCAAGGCAAGTTCAGAGTGATGTTGACCGAACGCGACGCCAGCATTCGCTAGAGTCCTTCACGGTTAGAGTAGGCACACCAAGTGCACGACCGCATGGCCCGCAACAAACTATTTATCGGAATGGGCTGCCCGCAGCGAAACCGGATGCGCTGATCCGGAAAGAGCAGCGACTTTGGAAACGAAACGCGCCAATTATACGCGTGGTCAATCGCGCACGCAAGGGCGAGCGCATCGAACGCGCGTTCGGGGCCGAACGCGTAAACTTATACGTGGCAACGGCTTGTAAAAATAGATCGCGCCACGTTCACCTGCGAATAATGCGCAAACTTCTGAACGAGGCTCCGCGAGGTTTTGATGTCGGACTTCACGATGGCACAATCACTTCGGTCACGGGAAAGCGAAAACTTGGCATCCATCCGCAGGTTGAATTCGCCGCGATTTCACTCCGGCGTCGCCCTGGACGTTACAATAGCTCCAACACCTCCCGTACGTCGTTTTTGTCGGAGCGACTTGTAACCCAGACGTCACCCACCGCTTGTAAGCGTTCTTCCATCGTTCGGATGTTGAAGTCTT
Organism: uncultured Gemmatimonadota bacterium; assembly: GCA_964348165.1. Classification (GTDB taxonomy): domain Bacteria; phylum Gemmatimonadota; class Gemmatimonadetes; order Palauibacterales; family KS3-K002; genus CAYGAJ01. The sequence goes on from CAYGCC010000556.1 coordinate 6,236, forward strand.
CCGGCTGCAAGTCGCGCTCGAGCTCGCTCCAACCGAGGGGCGCTGAAACGGTCGCGCCCGCGCGCGGCCGCACCGAATACGCCGACGCCACGGTCGAGCCACGTCGGTTCTGCAGGAAGTCGAGGTAGACCCGGGCGCCGCGCCGCGATATCACGCGCTGCACCGTCGTCAGGTCTGGATTGGACCGTGCCACGAGGTTCGCCACCAGCTCGGCCAGCAGCCGGCCCGTCTCGTAGCTGGTGCCGGCCTGAAGCGGGATGACGACATGGATTCCGCTGGCTCCGGATGTTTTCGGATAGCCCCGAAGCCCCAGCCGCTCCATCTGTTCCCGAACGGCCAGCGCCGCCTCTCGAACCGCGGCGAAGGGGACGCCCTCAGCCGGGTCGAGGTCGAGCACGCTGTAGTCCATGTCATCCAGCGTACCGAGGCGCGAGGGCCAGACGTGCTGGGAGATGGCCGCGAGCTGCGCGGTGTAGAGCAGCGTATAGAGGTCGCCGCCGATGACCCGCTCCACCTCCTCGCCCTCCAGCTCCAGAGTGACGGTGCGGACGCCGTCCGGCACCGCTCCCAGAACTCGCTGCTGGTAAAACATCTCGGCGGTGATGCCGTTGGGGTAGCGCTCGAGTGTGAGGGGGCGGCCGGCGACAACCGGCAGGATGGCCGGCGCGACCGATGCGTAGTAGCGCAGCAACTCGCCTTTTGTCCCGCCGATGTCCGGCCAGAAAACCTTGCTGAGGTTCGTGACCTTGAGCCGCCGACCTTCCACGGTGATGTCGCCATCCTCCCCCGCCCGCTCCAGCGCCTCGAGCGTCTGGATCAGCGACTCCAGCTCGGCGCTCCGCTTGAGCGGCGGCCCCTTTACGGGCTCGGCGACCCGACCCTCGCGCACGACCAGCTGCGGATCCACGTCGGCGCGCAGGCCGAGAAACACCGGCTGGCGCAACCGACTATCGTTGGTCCACTCCTGGAACTTCACCTCGGCAACCAGCTCGGGCCGCACCCAGTGAGAATCCTTCAGGTCGTCAGGGACCTCCGCGAGCGCAGACTCATCCTGCCCCAGCTCGCCGAGCCGCGCCGAGATCCGTTGCAGGTCGTCGTGGGTGAAGCCGCTCCCCACGCGTCCGGCCGGACGCAGCGCCCGACCCTCCTCACCATCGTCGTAGTAGCCCAGCACCAACGCCCCGAAGCCGATGCGGCCGCCCTGGGGGTCCGTCCAGCCGCAGACGACGAACTCTTGCCGCGCCAGCTCCTTCACCTTGAGCCAGTCCTGCGTGCGCTCGCCCGAGCGGTAGCGGCTCTTCAGCCGCTTGGCGACCACGCCTTCCCAGCTCTCGCGCCTCGCGCGATCGCGCACCGCGGCGCCGCTGGCGATGTCGTGGCCCGCGTAATGCAAACGGTGGCCAGCCGATTTGAGCAGGTGCCGTAGCCGGTCTTTGCGCTGGGAGAGCGGCAGATCACGCAGGTCTTCACCGTCCTGCCAGAGCAGGTCGAAGGCGAACATCTCGGCGGGCTGCCGTTTGCTCTCACGAGCGATATCCGCCGCCTCGCGCAGGTTGAAGCGCGGTTGCAGGTCCTCGAACCGCGGTCCACCCTCGGCGCTGGCCGCGACGATCTCGCCGTCCAGCAGAAACTCGCTGCCGCTGCGCCGGGCGAGGAGCTCCAGCGATTCGGCGATCTCGGGGAAGGCCGCCTCCAGACGGCCGCCGCGCCGCGAGTAGACGTGCACGGCGCCCGACGGGCGCCCCCAGCCGATGGCGCGGATGCCGTCGACTTTCAACTCGAAGCACCACGCCTCACCTTCCGGCAGCGTCTCGCTGCGCTGGGCGAGCATGGGGCGGACATCGATGGGCGGGCGCTCCGCGTCGATGTCTTCCGCCACGGGCGTCCCGCTGCCCAGAGCGGGGTCATCCAGGCCGCGGCCGGAGACGACGGAGTCGAGATAACGCTCCACCAGCCCCTCCGGTTCACCCGGCTCGGCGTAGACATCCTTTTTCTTGATCAGCAGCCAGTCGTCCTCGCCCTCGGTGCCCTTCATGCGCACCAAAGTCCAGCGGCCGCGCAGGCGTTCGCCGTAGAGGTTGAACTCGAGCTTGCCGGAGCGAACGCCACCTTCGAGGGCCTCCTCCGAGTCGGCGGTGTCGCCGGTCGGCTCGTAGCGGCCACGATCCCAGATGATCACGGAACCGGCACCGTATTCGCCTTTGGGGATGACGCCCTCGAAGTCACCGTAGTCGATGGGGTGGTCCTCGACGTGCACGGCCAGGCGCTTGGTCTCGGGGTCGGCGCTGGGGCCTTTGGGAATGGCCCAGCTCGCCAAGGCGCCGCCGATCTCGAGGCGCAGGTCGAAATGTGTGCGGCGCGCCGCGTGCTTTTGCACGACGAAGCGGCGAGCCCCTCGAGGCCCCTCTTCGCCCCGCTCACCCAAAGGCTCAGGCGTGCGGGTGAAGTCTCGTTTCTCTTTGTACTTATCGACGTCTGCCACGAAAGCTCAACGCGAGTTCGCCGTGAAACACTTCCACCCCGTGTTGGGAGTCGCGCTCAGTGCTTGCCGGTAGCACGCAGTGATTCGAATCCAGCGAGGGCCAGTCTGCCGGGCCGCGAAGTCAGTCGATGGGCGTCTTTGGACGTGACAGGGAGGCGGCGGCGGTCCTTCGAGCGTAACTCGCGAGCAGGCAAGAGCGCGTCCACGACCTCGATGGCACATGCGAGCGGTGAAGCGAGAGGGCCGCCGTCGCCGACCGACCCCAACGCACTAAGCGCCGGCCAGACGATCACGACGCGCCCGGCAGCCTAACCCGAGCCCTCCGCGGTTTTCCGTTCCTCCGCCCGCTCGATGCTCTCCTTCAGGCGGGCGACCAGGTCGACGACCTCAACCTCCGCCGCCTCTTCCACCTCGATGCGAGCGACTTCTCGGCCCTCGATCTTCGCCTGAATCCGCTCCATCAGCTTTTGGTTGTACTCGTCCTTGTAGCTCTCGGGATCGAATTCGG
>CAYGCC010000557.1:0-1628 GCA_964348165.1 uncultured Gemmatimonadota bacterium
CGCTGACGACCTCGCTGGCATAGGTCACGAGGACCCGATCGACGAACAGGTCGTTGGACTTGTCGTTGCGCACGGAGAAGACGTGCTCCAGCTGCTCTCCCTGCACGACGACGCCGAAGTCGTGTGCTGCGGTGAACGAGACCGCCTCCCCACCGGCGTACCCCTTCCACCAGACGGCGACCGCGACTACCGCGACGCCGGCGAGCACGATCACGACAAGTCCGGCCAGCAAGAAAGCCTTCTTCATATCAAAGCTCCACATGTTCTCTTGGAGTCGGCCGCCTTCACAGTCTGCTCCAAATCAGCCGCGAAATGTAAGGCCGCCGCATGCCCACGCATACCGGCTCACTCCACCAGCCCCAGCGGAAGGGTCAGACGAACGGGCGCTAGCGGACCTTCATCCGTCCAGTAGGTCAGCTGGATCGCCCGCGGGACGATACGCGGGAAGCGCCACTCATCGATCCACTCCGGTTCCCGGGTCACGCTCAGCACGCGCACGTCGACCCCGCTGATGCCCGCCGGCGCCGATACCGTTCGCGGGGGTGCGTCCACCACACCCACCGGTGCCGCGGTCAGATACAGGGCGCCACCCGACGAGTGGAGCACCACCCGCCAGTCGGCGTCGTCGGTGAGCGGAGGCAGACTGCCCGCCGTCACGAAGCTGAGTCGGTCGGCGGGGTGGCCGGCCGCATCGACGCGATCCTCGATGACGAACGCCGTATCCTGGCGCGTCGGGGCCGGGCGCGCGTTGCGCAACGCGTCCTCGACGATCGCGTGCCAGGCGCGGGCCGAGCGCAAAGCCAGACGCCGCTGCTCCAGCCGGGCTTGCGCGTCCACGGCGGCCCCGGCGGCCCCGTAGACCAGCAACGCGACGACGCCGGCCAGCACGATGGCGACCATCAGCTCGAGCAACGTGAAGCCGGCGACAGCGCGACAGGGTCGGGTCGCGGCCGCCGACCCATTAAGTACGCAGCGAGCCGATGGCCCGCGCGCGAGCGCCTTCATCGTGGCGACCCTACCAAGCGTTGAAGGGCGAAGCGACCGCCGTCCGGGAACGTGATGACGACCGACAGCTGCTCGAGCCCCCGGTTCAACGGCGCGACCTGGACCCGCCGCTCGAAGTCTCCGGGCAGCATCTCGACACCGCGCGCCCGAGCGTAGTCCAGGTCCAGCTTAGCCAGCTCCATCGCCTCTTCGGCGTAGGCGATGGCCTGCGACCACTCCTCGGCGTTGCGCGTGCTGCGCGCCGTGGCGCCGAACACCTCCAGATAGCCCACCACCACGACACCCAGAATGACCAGGGCGACCATCGTCTCCAGCAGCGTGAGACCCTCGCGCCCAACGCCGCGGCCCCACCCGCCGCCCTGGGGGAATCGCGCGCCCGCGCGCCGCCTCGGTCCGTCGCGACCAGTCACCGCTCCGACACCCGAGTTGGCGCCTGCACCTCACAGGTCAGCGGGTCGATCGCGATGACACTTTCCGCGATGGCGCTGCGCACGTCGAAGGCGCAGGTGCCGATCGGCGCCACGACCAGTGTGAAACGCGGACCCGCGAAGTCATCCAGCCGGCCCTCGGCCAGCGTGCCCGCGCTCGGTGACGCGGCGCCCTCGACCTGCCACTCGCCCGCT
>CAYGCC010000558.1:0-1969 GCA_964348165.1 uncultured Gemmatimonadota bacterium
TTCACAGCGCCGGCCTCAGCCTGATCGAGATCGCAGCCGACGACCGCTTTCCCGACTGCAGCTTCGTGGAGGACACGGTAGTGGTCGTCGCCGATCGCGCGATCATTGCCGCCATGGGCCCACCGTCGCGCCGTGGAGAGGTCGCGGCCGTCGAAGCGGTGATTCGCGAACACAAGACCGTGCATCGCCTCTCGGAACCCGCCACCCTGGACGGCGGTGACGTGCTAGTCATCGACAAGAGACTGTTCGTAGGGCAGTGCCGGCGGACCAACCCGGCGGCGCTTGACCAGCTGAGAGCTTTCTTGCCCCGCGACGAGTTCGAGGTGCTCCCCGTCGAAGTCGGCGACGTCTTGCACCTCAAGACCGCCTGCACCTACCTGGGGAACGGCGTACTGCTTTTTCTCCCGGGGCATGTTGACACCGAGCCGTTCGCAGGGTTCGAGAAGCTCGTCGTAGCTGAGGAAGAGGCACACGCCGCCAACTGCGTGGCGATCAACGGAGTGGTTCTCGTACCCACCGGCGCTCCCAAGACGCTGGCGCGAATTCGCGACCTGGGGCTCGAGACGATCGAGCTGGACCTCACGGAATCCATCAAAGCCGGCGGCCGGCTCACCTGCTCCTCCGTCATCTGGTAAGGGCGGTCTCGCGATTACGGCGAGAGGATGGCGGCCAGACGGTCGAGCAGGCCCTCAACCGCGCGGGCGATGCGATCGCGTGCCTCCGAGTACTCAGCCGGGGTGCCTCCAAACGGATCGACGATCGGCTCGCCCGCCTCGGGCCCATCGATGAACTCGCTCAGCAGAGAAACCTGCACGTCGTCGCTCGTCGCCTCGACCGTACGCACGTGTCCCTCGGTCATCCCCAGGATGATGTCAGACTCTTCCACCAGCTTGGCGGTGACTGGTTGCGAGCGGTGTCCGGACAGGTCGAGCCCGATCTCGCGGGCGGCCCGAAGCGCGCCATCCGACGCCGGAGCGTCCCAGGCCGCCGCGGTGCCGGCGGATGCGACCCGGACGTGGTCCCAACCCCGCTGCTTCAGCGCCCGTCGAGCCAGCTCTTCGGCCAGCGGACTCCGACAGGTGTTCCCCGTACAAACGAAGAGGATGTTGAATGTCGTGGGCTCGTCCCTGGCCATCATGCCGGGCTCATCTATTCGAGATCGGGTAGACAGGTCAGGACTTGTGCCCGAGTCACCGGTCCCTCACGCAGTAGGCGCGGCGGCGTGTGAATGAAGCTCACGATCGTCGACGGGCGCCGCTCCGGGATCGTACCGGCATCGAGCGCAACGACGGGCCGCTCCTCTTTGAGCAGATCCATTCGCTGGGCGAACAACTCGAGGGAGGCCTTCATGCTGCGCGCCGGATCACTCCCTGAAAAGTTGGCGCTCGTCGACGTCATCGGACGCTTCCAAATTCGAAGTATCGTCCTGACGGTTTCATCTGGCGACACCCTCAGCGCCAACCCCCCGCCCGCGCCGATCAGGCCAGCAGGCGCCCCCTCGCAGCGGACGACGATGGTGAGCGCAGCCGGCCAGATCTTTCTTGCCAGCTTTTCAGCCGCCGCCGGCCACTCGAGCTTGGGATAGGCCGCCCGCGCCGTCTCGATGTCCGGTGTGAGCACGATCAGCGGCTGGCCCAGCTGCCGCCGCTTGACCCGCGCGATGAGCGCGTTGCTCTCCGTCGAACCGTCGCCGCCCAGCCCGTAAACCGTCTCGGTCGGGTGTATCACCAGCCCCCCGGCAGCGAGGACGTCGGCGGCATGCCGAGCTGCTTTGGCCAGGTCCGTCGGATCGCGCGCCCGAATCACTTCGACTTTCATAGTCAGGGACCCTCCGGCAAACGGCGACGCAGCTGCAGCCACGCCTCCACCAGCCGCAGATCATCTCGATTCGTCACCTTCGGGTTGGGCTCCGAGATCTCCACTAACACGGACGCCACCCCGTAGCGCTCGCCGAGAGCTGCGCAATCCG
>CAYGCC010000559.1:0-1961 GCA_964348165.1 uncultured Gemmatimonadota bacterium
CGGCATCTAGACCGCCCTCGATCATCTTCGGGATGTCGACCTGTCGATCGCCACGCACACCAGGATCGGCGTTCGGGGTGGCGAAATCGAACGGGATGTCATCGTGGGTGTCGATAGTGATCGTCCGCTCGTGAATCGCTCGGGCCCGGGCGTCCAGCTCCGCCTCTCCTCCGTCCCGACCCTCGTCGCCGCGAGCCGAGCAGCCGAGTTGAAGCACGGCAAGACCGCAAAGGCACCAACCGACACGCAGCTCCCGAATCATCTCTCCCTCCTTCGACTAAGCCATCGTGACCCCGAAACGTCGCCAACCCAAACGGGCCCCGTGCCCCAAGACCCGGACGGGCTGTGGCCGGGTCCACCACGGAGCCGCGGCGCTCGAAGTCGAGCTAGCTGCCGGCTTCCAGCAGGTCCTGGAAGCGAGCCTCGGCCCGCAGCGGGTCCCAGGTAGGATCGACTCTGAGCCAGGCGGACGAAAGGGGGCCGTGCGCCGACAGCAGTTCAGCGAGCTGAGCGATGGCGGCTTCGCCCTTGCCCGTGAGCACGTAGATGTGGGCCAGGTTGTCGGCAAGCGCGGCACCCGTGTAGGCGTCCTCGGCGAGCGGCGCCAGCTCGACGGCGCGTCCGCCTTCGCGCTCCGCCTCGTCGCGGCGGCCGAGTCCGGCGTAGGCGAGTCCGAGCTGAGCGTGGCGGCGGGCGTCGGTCGGGCGCGCTACGACCTCGGGTTCGAGGAAAGCTCGGGCCGAGTCGAAATAAGCTTGACCGTCAACGCGGCGGTCCGCACGACGAAGCAGCGTCGCCTTTGCCAGGAAATAGGCCGCGCTGTCGTCGCCGAACGTCTCCGGCGAGATGCGATCCAGCACGCGATCGACATCGTCTTGGGGGAAGCCGATCAGCGTTCTGAAGTTGCCCCAGTACACGTTGGCGTGTGCTTCCGCGATCTTCTTGCGAGCGAGCTCGAAGCCCGGGTCCAGCTCGATGGCGCGCTCGAACATCTCCAGTGCCTGTTGCGACCCGGCCTGTGACGTGCTCGAGCGCAGGATGTCGTTGCCCAGCAGATAGTAGCTGTAAGCCTCGAGGTTTCGCGTCGGCTCGCTTTTCAGCGCCAGGCGGTCCGGCTCGACCAGGGTGAGACCGAGAGCGTCGACGACCTTCTCGGCGATCTCCGATTGCACCTGGAAAACGCTGGCGATCGGCTCCTCATAGATCTCGGCCCACACATGGGTGGCGTCCGCCGCCTTGATGAGCTGCGGCGTCACACGCACCCGGCTTGGACCGTTCGGTACGTTTTCCCAGCGCACCGTGCCCTCGAGGACGTAGTCGACGCCCAGATCCGCCCCGATCTCGGCGACGGTCTTGTCGGTATCCTTGTACTGGATCGCCGTGGTGCGGGCGATCACACCGAGACCCTTCACCCCCGCAAGGCGCGCCGTGATCTCCTCGGTAATGCCGTCGGCGAAGTACTCATCGGCCGGCGCACCGAGGTTCACGAAGGGGAGAACGACGAGCAGCTTTCGCGCGTCCGCCCGTTCCGCGCTCGCCGCGGAAACGCTCCACCATCCTGGGAGTCTCGGCAGGATGTAATAGCCTGCCGCGACCGTCAGCAGGCTGACGAGGGCGACGGCGATCAAGGCGGGCTTGCGCCCGGCGCGACCGTGAGGCGTCGTCTCGTCGGCGAGTGGCTCGGTCCGCACCACGCCGTGGCGTGTGATGTCGTAGGCCCAGGCCAGCACCAGGGCGATGGGAAAGCCCAGGAGGGTCAGGGCGACGACGAAGGTGATACTCCAATCGGGGAGCTTGAGGGCCGGGAAAGCGATGTCGGCGACCTGGAGGAAACCGAATGAGATTACAGCATACAGCACGGCGACACGGAAAACGCGTCGCCGCTTGAGCTCCGCAATGAACCCACGAAGCCTGACGCCGCTATCGCTCATGGGCAGATCATGCCGGGCCGGTCGTCAGCC
>CAYGCC010000560.1:0-1954 GCA_964348165.1 uncultured Gemmatimonadota bacterium
CTTCGGCGCCAATCTGACGATTGCACGGCTGGGCTCGTTCGCGGCCCTCAACTCACCGACCTGGGCCCGGCCCGCCTTCGAGAACTGGCAATGGCCGTTGTTGATCTCGGTGGGCTTCGGGGTCTTTTGCATCGTCGGGGCCGTGTTCTACTGGGTTATGGAGGATCGAGCCTCGAAGCGGTACCTGATAGGTGAAGCGGGAGAGACGGAGAAGATGGTGTTCAGCGATCTGTTCCGCTTCGGGAAATCGTATCTCTACGTCGTGCTGCTCTGCGTGACGTTCTACTCGGCGATCTTCCCGTTCCAGACCTTCGCCGTGAAGTTCTTCATCGAGGCCCACGGCACGACCCGCGAGTTCGGCGGCTTTCTCTCCAGCCTCATCACCCTGTTCGCGATGTTCTTCACGCCGGCCTTCGGCTATCTGGTGGACCGGGTGGCGCGGCGCTCGCTCTTCATGATGTTCGGCTCGCTGCTGCTCGTGCCCGTGTACCTGATGATGGCCTACACGGACATATCGCTGCTGGTCCCGATGGCGATGATGGGGATCGCCTTCTCGCTGGTGCCGGCGGTGATGTGGCCTTCGGTCGCCTATATCGTCGAAGAGGCGCGGCTGGGCACGGCGTACGGCCTGATGACGATGATCCAGAACATCGGGCTCGCCGGTTTCAACTTCCTCATCGGCTGGGCCAACGACTTCTCCGGCGCCAGCGCCGCCAACCCGGGCGGCTATGCTCTGGGGATGTGGATCTTCTCGATCCTCGGGTTCCTGGGCTTCGCCTTCGCCTGGATGCTGCGCCGGGCGGAGACCGGCCCCGGGGCGCACGGCCTGGAGACGATCACCGTGACGTCAGCGGACTAAAAGAGGAGCGGCGGGATATCCATGCCTGACCGGACGCGAGGTGCGCCGGCGGGGGAGTGACGATGGACACCCGCCGCAGAGGTAGACTGTCATCAGGTACGTGATCAAGGCGCGTGCCAGCATCCGCGGTCCCTCAACAGCAGACGGCGGCGCGAGTTAGCGGTATTCGCCCTGGACCGCAGCCGTTGCGGCGCAACACGCCTCCGTTGCGTCGGCGCGTCGCGATGCCGGCCCCTTGGCACCGCCGGGGAGGCCAGGATATGCGGTTCCTGCCCGGCCCTAGCTGCCGCGCTCGATTCGGTAAAGCAGATCGGTGCCGGTCTCGCGACCGGTTTCGCCGACCAGCGTCCAGCGGCTGGAGAGCAGATAGCGGACGCGGAAGGTGCTGACGTGATCGAAGAGGCCGATGCCATAAGAAACGTAGAGCTTGGGCGAGAGATACTTGCCGGCGATCAGAGCCGCCTGGTCGAGCTTGCCTCCGGTCTCGATGCGAGCTTCGTCCAGGCCCACCGTGGTCGCGATGCGGCGCGCCAAAAAGTTGCCGCCGCGCAGACCTAACGACTCGGCGGCTTTGGTCACCGCGTTGCCCTCGGTCTTGGATGCCTCGCTCAGCGGCCGGCCGAGGATCAGGTAAGAGAGCGCCTCGCTTTCCGCCATGGTGGGCTGAGAGAAAAGCGTGACTTCGGGCGCTTTGAGCGTGCCTTTGATCAGGAGCCCGGCGATCACACTGTCGGAGGCCACCCGGTAGGCGCGCACATCGAGGCCTGGGTTGTCGATGGGGCCGCCGCCGAAGATCACCCGGCCCGGATCGATGGTCAGGTTCTGCCCGTACGCCTTGTAACCTCCCTCGCGGATCACCAGCTCACCCGTCCCCGCCGTCGGCTTCCCGGGCTCTTCGATCGCCAGGATGCTGCCAGTCAGGTTGGCGGTGAATCCAAACCCTCGGAACGACACGTCGTCGCCGAGTACCAGGCGGACACGCCCCGCGACCGGAACCTTGGAGGGCTGTGGTTCCGCGGCGGGCCCGACGAAGACGACGTCCTTCGATATGGGGACGGCTGTCTCAGGGATTTCACGAAGATGGATGTTGGCTTG
>CAYGCC010000561.1:0-25594 GCA_964348165.1 uncultured Gemmatimonadota bacterium
ACTCGAAAGCTCGCCCGCAGCCAGGGGTTGCTGGTCGGCCCCTCCTCGGGAGCGGCGGCCTGGGCGGCGTGTCGCGTGGCGGAGGAGTTAGAGCGCGGATGCATTGTGGTCATCTTCCCAGATGGTGGCGATCGCTACCTGAGCCAGGGGCTGTGGTCGGAGGTTCGATGAGACGGGCGGCCAGAGGCCGGGAGCTGCGTTTTGCGGCGGGGGTGTTGGGCCGGATCCGGGACCAGGCCGAATCGGGGTACCCAGAAGAGGTCTGTGGTGGCCTGCTGGGCGACGCCCGGGAGGGCGCGGTCCGGGTGATCGACGCCGTGCCCCTGAGCAACGCGCGCGACGACGAGCGCCGGCGGCGCTACCTCATCGGTCCGGACGCGGTTCTCGGGTTGGAAAGGCGGGCCGAGTCGGCCGGCCTGCAGGTGGTGGGATACTACCACTCGCACCCCGACGCGCCGGCGGAGCCATCGGAATTCGATCGGGCGCATGCCTGGCCCTGGTACGTCTATCTGATCGTGGGCGTGCAGTCCGGACGCGCCGGCCCTGTGCGTGCCTGGCGGCTGGCCGAGTCACGCGACAGGTTCGAGTCGATCTCTTTTCGCGAACCCAGCGCCGGCGGCGAGTGCTAACTGTTATCTGAATCTGCGAAATCGAGGTCTAGATAATTATGAGTGCGATTGCGGTCATCGTCCCGACACCCCTTCGGCAGTACACCGGAGGACGTGACACGGTGGAAGTCGAGGCGGGTACGGTGGCGGAGGCGCTGGAGCGCCTCACCGAGCGGCACGGCGCCCTGAGACGGCATCTGTACGGGGACGACGGTAAGCTCCGCAGCTTTGTGAACGTCTATCTCAACGAGGATGACATTCGCTACCTTGAGAGTAGAGAGAGGACCGGCGTAAAGAGCGGAGACGAGATCCGGATCGTTCCCTCTATCGCCGGCGGAGCCCCGACCACGGTTATCGGAGCCGAAGCGGTGGAGCTGTCACCCGAAGAAATGCGCCGTTACGCCCGGCACATCATCATGCCCGAGGTGGGGCTCGAGGGCCAGAAGAAGCTGAAGCAGGCTCGCGTCCTGCTGATCGGGGCGGGCGGCCTGGGCTCACCGGCGTCTCTGTACCTGGCCGCGGCCGGCGTCGGCACGCTGGGGATCGTCGACTTCGATGTGGTCGAGTACAGCAACCTTCAGCGGCAGATCGTTCACGGCACGAGCGACGTGGGCCGCTCGAAGCTCGAATCGGCGCGCGCACGGCTGCTCGACCTCAACCCGGAGATCGAGATCGAGACTCACGAAGCCCGGTTGACCTCGGAGAACGCGCTGCCGATCCTCGAGGGTTACGACATCGTGGTGGACGGCACCGACAACTTCCCGACCCGCTACCTGGTGAACGACGCCTGCGTGTTATTGGGCAAGCCCAACGTCTACGGTTCGATCTTCCGGTTCGAGGGCCAGGCGTCGGTGTTCTACGCGCAGGAAGGGCCGTGCTACCGCTGCCTGTTTCGCGAGCCGCCGCCGCCCGGGCTGGTTCCATCGTGTGCCGAAGGCGGCGTGCTGGGAGTGCTTCCCGGTATCGTCGGCGCCCTGCAGGCCAACGAAACGATCAAGCTGATCCTGGGGACGGGCGAGCCGCTGATCGGGCGCCTGCTGCTGTTCGACGCGCTGCGGTTGCGCTTCCGCGAGCTGCGGCTGCGCAAGGATCCCGAGTGCCCGATCTGCGGCCCCAACCCGACCGTGCGCGAGCTCATCGACTACGAGGAGTTCTGTGGTGTTCGGCAGGCGCAGGCCGAAGAGCAGCGGCTGCAGCGCGGCGTGCCGGCGATCACGGCCACCGAGCTCAAAGCCCGCCTGGATTCGGGTCAGCGGATTCGCGTGATCGACGTGCGCGAGCCTCACGAATGGAACATCTGCAAGCTGGACGAGGCCGAACTGATCCCGCTGGGCAGCTTCCCATCGCGGATGAACCGTCTCGACAGCGCCGAGGAGATCGTGGTGATGTGCCGGAGCGGCGTTCGCAGCGCCCATGCGGTCCGCCTGTTGCAGGAGGCGGGCTTTCGCAAAGTTTACAATCTGGAAGGCGGCATCCTGGCCTGGTCGGATGAGGTCGACCCGTCGCTCCCCAAGTACTGAGGCCGGCTGAGCGCCGCCGCCCTTCCGCGGCTGGGGGCGCTGAACCGTCGCTGATCTGTTGGCCGAGTCGTCATTGAAAGGGCACCCGTTCTTCAAGGGCGAGCCGATGGTGCTGGCACACCGCGGCGCCTCGGGCTACGCCCCCGAGCACACGCTCGACGCCCTGCGCCTGGCGCTCGAACAGGGCGCCGACGCCATCGAAGCGGACGTCCACCTGTCCCGCGACGGACACCCGATCCTCCACCACTCCGGTGACCTCTCAGAGAACACGAACGGCCAGGGGCCGATCAGTTACTATACGCTGGATGAGTTGCAGGACTTCGACGCCGGCTACCTTTGGTCGACCGACGGCGGCGGCAGCTTTCCGTTCCGCGGACAGGGTCACCGACTTCTGACGGTGGCCGAGGCGCTCGAAACCTTCCCTCGCGCCCGCTTCAACCTCGACATCAAGGAACGGCGCGCCGCCCGCCCGACACGGCGGCTCATCGACGACTTCGGAGCCGGCGACCGAGTGTTGTTGGCTTCCTGGTACTCGTGGCAGCGGGGCCCGGCGCTGCGAGGTTACCCGGGGCCTCGAAGCATCACGATGGATCAGGCCTTGCCCTTCATTCTGCTACATTGGACGCGGCTGGACCGCCTCTGGCCGCGGCGTCTGGACGCACTGCAGATCCCTGAACGCCACTGGGGCCTGCGCGTGGTGACGCCGCGGCTGGTCGAGCGGGCCCATCGGTTGGGGATGCGCGTCCACGTCTGGACCGTGGACCGGGAAGCGGATATGGATCGCTTGCTCGCCTGGGGCGTTGACGGCATCATCACCAAGAAACCAGACGTGGCCATCGGGGTGCGGGCCCGCCACGTCGGTCGATAGCCGGCGCAACGGCGGTACGAGAAGAGCCCGAGATCGGCACCTCATGAATACACCTACAAGCCGCACGCGCCGGGCCGCGACCGCCGCTCTCTCCATCGCCACAACCTTGGTCATGGCCACTGAGACGAAAGCCCAGGAAGATCGGCCCCGGGCGCGAGACTTGGGGCTCGCCCCGGGCATCTTTCAGCCCGGCCAGTTCAACGCGATCACTGACGTGGAGGGGGTACGGGTGGGCCATACCACCGTGTGGGAGGGCGACTCGATCCGCACGGGCGTGACCGTCATCCTGCCGCACGGCGGCAACGTCTACCAGGAGAGGGTTCCCGCCGCCATCGTCGTGATCAATGGTTTCGGCAAGCTGCTGGGTCTGAGCCAAGTGGCCGAGCTGGGCGAGCTGGAGACACCGATCGCCCTGACCTGCACCCTCTGCGTCTGGCAGGTCGCCGACGCCCTCGTGGCTCACCTGCTCGCCCAGCCGGGGATGGAGGATGTCCGCTCCATCAACCCGGTCGTCGGCGAGACTAACGACGGCTTCCTGAACGACATCCGCGCCCGGCCGGTGCGGGCGGAGCACGTTGTCAGCGCCCTGAGGTCCGCCAGCTCGGGTCCCGTGACGGAGGGCGCCGTCGGGGCCGGAACCGGAACGATGGCTTACGGCTGGAAGGGGGGCATCGGCACCGCCTCGCGCCAGGTGCCGGAGGCGCTGGGCGGTTGGCGGGTGGGGGTGCTCGTCCAATCCAACTTCGGTGGGACCCTGCAGATCGCCGGTGCCCCGGTCGGCGTGGAGCTCGGCCGTTACATCTACCGCCGCTACGTCGAGCCGACCGAAGAAGCCGAGGCGGCCGACCCGGGCGACGGATCGATCATGATCGTTGTGGCCACCGACGCTCCGCTGTCCGCGCGCAACCTCAAACGCCTCGCCTTGCGGGCCGCCCACGGGCTCTCGCGCACCGGGTCGCCGAGCACCAACGGCAGCGGCGACTACGTCATCGCCTTTTCCACGGCCGCGTCGGTGAAACGCGCGCCCGGCGAACGGAACCTGCGGACCATCGCCGACCTGCCGAACGATGCGATCTCACCCCTGTTTCAAGCCGTCGTCGAGGCGACCGAAGAGGCGATCTACAACTCGCTATTCAAGGCCGTGACCGTGCACGGCCACCGGGGTACGGCCGAGGCGCTGCCGGTCGACAAGACGCTGGAGATCCTCTTCCGCCACGGCGCGATCCAAGAATAAGGGGGTGTCCGGCGCCCCAGGCGCGGTCACCGCCGCGTCTAGCGCCGTCTTACCGGCGGCCCGCTCAGGGGGCCCGCTTGAGCGCTTCCGGTGCGGATTCCGGCGTTGCGGCGTTCTGGGATGGCTCGGGAAGCTGAACCTGCCAGACGCCGCTCACTTCGGGTAGTGCCGCCAGCTTCTGAATGACCGAGCGGTCAACGACGCCGTCCACGGCGATGGCCGCCATCGCCTCACCGCCCGCCTCCAAGCGCGCCTGGTGATACTCGGCGATATTCACGCCGGCGTTGCCCAGAACGGTGCCGACCTTGCCAATCACTCCGGGTACGTCTCGGTTGCGCAAGACCAGGATCGTGCCGCGTGGCTGGACGTCGACGTGGTAATCACTGATGCGCGTGATTCGTGGATGACGTCCGCCGAGCACGATCCCCGCCACGCGCATTGAGTCATCGGCGGTCTGAAGCCGCAATTCGATCATCTCACCGACTCCCGAATCGGCACCCTGCCACACCCGGCTGACCGAAAGACCACGCTCCGCGGCCACGTGCAGCGAGTTCACCAGGGTGAGCGGGCCGTCGACGATGTCGCACAGGAGACCCTGTGCCGCGGCCGCTGTGAGCGCGCGCAACGATGGCTCGTGGGCGCCGGCGTAGTGCACCTCCAGCACCTTGTAGCTGCCACGGGTGAGCCCGCAGAGCAGCCGCCCCAGGCGATTGGCCAGGTCGATGAGCGGGACGAGCTCGCTGTGGTCTCGCACCGCCAGCTCCGGCACGTTCACGGCGGATCGGTAATCGCCGAAGATCAGCGCGTCGCGCACCGCCTCGCAGATCTCGATCCCAACGCTTTTCTGCGCCTCGCGCGTTGCCGCGCCGAGGTGGGGAATAACCACCACATTTTCCAGCTTGAGGAGGGGGTGGTTGGCGGGCACCGGCTCTTGCTCAAAGACATCGAGGGCGGCGCCAGCCAGCTTTCCTCCCTCGAGCGCCTGGGCCAGCGCCGCCTCGTCGACGACGCCGCCTCGCGCCGCGTTGACGAGGTAGGCGGTGGGCTTCATCAAAGCCAACTCTTTGGCACCGATTAGGCGGCGGGTCTCGTCTGTCAACGGCGTGTGCACCGAGACCACGTCCGCCTCATCCAGCAGGTCAGGCAGCGTCACCAGCTCGATCCCCAACTGCTCGGCGCGCTCGCGCGACAGGTACGGATCGTAAGCGATCACCCGCATTCCGAACGCCCGACCGCGCCGCGCCACCTCGGTGCCGATGCGGCCCGCGCCGGCAAGCCCGAGTGTCTTGCCGTGCAGCTCGATCCCTTTGAAGCGGCTGCGCTCCCACTTCCCACCGCGCAAAGAGGCGTCGGCTTGGGCGATATGGCGGACCAGCGCCAGCAGCAGCGCGAACGTGTGCTCGGCCGCCGACACCACGTTGCCGCCGGGTGCGTTGAGGACGACGATGCCGCGGCGTGTGGCGTAATCGACGTCGATGTTGTCCACACCCACACCGGCCCGCCCCAGCACTTTCAGGTTCGTGCCGGCTTGCATGATCTCGGCCGTCACCCGGGTGCGGCTGCGCACGACCAGCGCGTCGTAAGACCCGATGATCGAGCGGAGCTCCTCGCCGCCGATCCCCCCGCGTGCATCCACCGCCATCCCTGGAGTCCGCTTCAAGATCTCGACGCCCTCCGCCGCGATCTCGTCCGCAAGCAACACCCGCATCCGGGTGTGGGGTTCGTTCATGCTAACCTCGATCCAGTATGCGTTCGATCACGTCCGTCAACCGCTCGAGCAGAGAGTCGAGCTCGGCGACGGTATGGTCCCCCATGTGGCCGATTCGGAAGGTGGTCTCGCGCAACGGTCCATAACCCGCCGCGATCGTGTAGCCCAGCTCGGCCATGCGGCGCGTGACCTCGACACCGCTCAGCTCCTTGGGGGTTGCGACACAGGTCACGCTCGGCGACCTCCGGCCCTCGGCCGCGAGCACTCGGAGATCGATGCCGCGGCGATCGCGCATCTCGTCGACCCACGCCCAGGTGCGCGCCGCCATCGACTGATGCCGGGCCCAGCGAGCCTCGAGCCCTTCCGCTTCGATTCGTTCGAGCTGCGCGTCCAGCGCGTAGAGCAGTGAGACCGCCGGGGTGTTGGCGGCCTGGTTCTTTTCCACCGATTTCTCGAAGGCCTCGAAGCTGAAGTAGAGCCCCGACCCGGACACCTCACGGGAGCAATCGAACGCCCGGCGCGACGCGACGCCGAACGCCAGGCCCGGTGGCAGAGCGAGGGCCTTCTGCGACCCGGTCAGGGTGAAATCGAGTCTCCAGGCGTCCACCTCCACCGGTGTCGCCCCCACCGAGCTGACGCCGTCGACGAGGAGCAGGGTGTCCGGCGCGACTCGCCGTACCGCCGCAGCGATCTCGGCGACCGGATTGAGCACGCCGGTAGAGGTCTCCGAGTGCACGACCGTGATGGCATCGTAGCGACCGTCGGCCACGACGTCCGCGACCCGGTCAGCCTCGTTCGACTCGCCCCACTCGACGTTCAGCCGATCCGCTTCCTTGCCGCAGGCTCGGGCGATCTTGTGGAAGCGCTCGCTGAACGCGCCACACACCAGCGACAGCACGCGGCTTGGCACACAGTTACGGATCGCCGCCTCCATTAGGCCCGTGGCTGATGAGGTGGATACGTAGACGGGGCGCTCGGTGCGGAAAACCCGGCGCAGCCGCGGCGCCAAGCGCTTCATCAGCGCTTCCATGTCGGCGCCGCGATGGCCAATGACCGGCCGGACCATCGCCTGCAGGACCTCGGGCCTCACTTCGGTGGGACCCGGAAGGAAGTACTTACCGAATTCGGTCAAGACTGCGATGCCTGCTGGAGGTCCCTGCTTCTCTCGGCGAAGCCACCCTTCCCCGAGCCCTCACGCCGCCTAGATTATCGCCGCGTCAACCGAATACGCAACCTTTTGCTCTGACGGACGGATATTTAATGAGCAAGGAGAAAAAACGCCAACCTGCCGCGCAACGGCACCGCTGCGCGAGCTGCGGCACCGCCAGGGACCCTGGCGACCGATTCTGCCGGCAGTGTGGGGCCTCGTTTGCCGCTGCGGGCAAGAAGAACGGGCCGCTGCAGGGGCTGACCGGCCTCCGCGCCTTCGGGCTCGCCGTCATCGCCCTGGTGGCTGTCTCCGCCCTCATCTACTACGGAGGCGGCGCCTCGAGCAAGTCGCCGCCGCCCGCTCAGCGCATCCAGATCAACGAGGTCGGGGCACCGGGGATCGGCGCCGGCGTCCCGGCGGGCACACCTCTGCAGTCGGCGGATCAGTTGTTCAACGATGCGATGACCGCCTATGAGACCGGTGACAGCGTGACGGCCCGCCAGTTCATCCCTATGGCGTTGATGGCGTATCAGCGTCTCGACACCCTGAGCCTGGACGCGCGCTATCACGTGGCACTGCTCAGCCTGGCGGCCGGACGTCCCCAGGATGCCCTCGCCCAAACCGATACCATGCTGGCGCGGGTCTCCAATCACCTGCTGGCGCTCTCGGCCGCCGCCCAAGCCCAGGACGTCATGGGACGTACCGAGCGGGCGATCGATATGTACCGTCGATTCCTCGACGCCTACACCCCCGACATCGCGGCCTCACGCAGCGAGTACATCGATCACGGCCGCGCCTTAACGGGCCGGAGGGACGAGGCCCGGGCCTACCTTCGCAGAAAGGGAATTGGGACCGAGGGTCAATAGCGAGGCGAACCGATGAAATCCCACACCGAGTACAGAAGCTTCAAGACCAAGGCGCTCCAAGAGATCATCCACATCACACCCTGGGTGGAAGAAGGCGTCAAGAAGAGCGGGATACAGGAGGGTTTGTGCCTGGTGAGCGCCATGCACATCACCGCGTCGGTTTTCGTCAACGACAACGAGTCCGGCCTACACCAGGATATCCTCGACTGGCTGGAGGGCGACCTGGCGCCTTGGAAGCGGCACCCGGCGCGCGGCGATGATTATCTGCACAATCGAACCGGCGAGGACAACGGCGCCGCTCACCTGCGCAACCTGACGATCGGGCACGAGGTGATCATCCCGATAACCAAGGGCGTACTCGACCTCGGCCCCTGGCAGCGAGTCTTCTACGGCGAGTGGGATGGGCAAAGGCCCAAGCGGGTGGTGCTCAAGATTATCGGGGAATAGCTGAATTCAGCCGCGCGGGTCGAGACGCCCGTTCTCTCGGCCTGTTGTACCCGCGCCAGGGCGTTTACATTAACGTGTCATGATTAGGGATCGCGTGAACCGGCGGACCGTATCGCTTCGGGATTGGCTCTACCCCGATCTCATCGCGCCCGGCCATCGCGTCCGTTGCCAGCTACCCGGTTGCCATGCCGTGCTCGGTCGAAGCGGCCATCATCTGCGCTTCCGATCGCTGCGGCCGAGCGACGCCGCCTTGCCGCCCGAGTGGGTCGGCTGGCACTGCAGCCGCTGCGGTCACCTGAACGTCTACTGTCCGGTCGCATAGCCTGCTCGCTCGGCGAACCGTGGATCTTCCGCCACCTGGCGGTTGAGTGGACGGACCCGCCCTGACCAGCGGCTAAGCGGCGTGGCCGGTCGAGGGAACAACATAACCGCTAAAGAAAGACAGATGCCCCGACCTTCCCGCCGCAGCCTGGGCGCTCCATTCGTTTTCCCGCTCGCCATCGCCGCGACAATCATCGTCAGCACCGCCAGCTTGACCTCGGCTCAGGACAAGCGGCCGATTCGCGCCAACGATCTCTACCGGCTTCGAACCGCCGCGGACATCGCCCTCTCGCCCGACGCCCGCCGGCTCGCCTACGTCGTGACGCAAATCGACTCTGCCGACAACGCCTACTACAGCCACATCTGGATCGCTGATACCGAGGCCGCCTCCGCCCGCCAGCTGACCCGCGGCAAAGTTCGAGATCGTACACCCGTCTGGTCGCCCGACGGTTCGCGTATCGCCTTCGTGTCCGATCGCGCCGGCGAGCGGTCTCAGATCTATCTCATTCAGGTCGACGGCGGCGAGGCGCGGCAGCTTACCCAGCTTCAGCGCGGAGCGACGGCTCCTGTCTGGTCACCGGACGGCCGGCGGCTGCTGCTGAGCTCGGCGCTGACGACCCGCGAACTGGAGGACGAGGAAGGCGCGACCCGGGAGCAGGCGAGTTCCGGCGGCCCGGGCGCCATCGCCGACACGGCGATGTGGGGTTCGCTGATTGCGATCCGCAACTGGCTGAACCGGAACGCGGAGGAGAACGAGCCGGCCGTGATCACCCGCCTGAACTTTCAGGGGGAGCGCGCGCTGCAACCTCAAGAGGAGTGGTCACACCTCCACATCCTCGACCTCGAAAACGGAGACGCCCGGCGAGTCACCTCGGGCCCATACGATTTCAGGGATGCCGACTTCGCGCCGGACGGCCGGCGCGTGGCCTTTGCGGCCGCGATAACGGAGGGCTTCCACCCCGACTACGCCTCGAAGCGGGACCTCTACATCCTGAACCTGGACACGGGCCTCTGGCGAAAGGTCGATGTCCCCAGCCACTCCGTTGCGAACCCCGCCTGGTCGCCGGCCGGCGACAAGGTCGCTTTCACCGCCCGTGACACCTCGGAGCTGACGGCCTCGAACACGCTCATCGGCGTCATCGAGGTCGGTGAAGAGCGGGGCGATGGCTCGGTCGCCTGGCTCAATCAAGCTCTCGACCGCAGCGCCCGGCAGTTCCGCTGGTCGCCGGACGGCGCGTCGATCTACTTCTCTGCCTCTGTGCACGGCACCGTCCCGGTCTATCGGGCGCGCTTGCGAGACGGTCAGATCCGCCAGCTCGTGTCGGGGGAGCGTGGCGCGCTGAGCTTCGATCTGCGCCGCGACCGCCTCGCCTACCTGATTACAGAGCCGGCGAACCCCTCGGAGGTCTACGTGGCCGCCGCCGACGGTTCGGACGAGCGGCGGCTCAGCGCCTTGAACACGGGCTGGCTTGCGGGGGTGCAGGTGCAGCCGCACCGGAGCTTCTACTACCCGAGCTTCGACGGCCGCCGAGTCGAGGCCTGGCTGATCGAGCCGGTCGGTCACGAGCCGGGCCGTCTGTACCCGCTTGCGGTCGAGATCCACGGGGGGCCGCACGCCATGTGGGGCCCCGGCGAGCCCACGATGTGGCACGAATTCCAGTTCCTCGCCGCCCACGGTTACCTCGTGCTCTACACCAACCCGCGCGGGAGCGACGGTTACGGCTACCAGTTCAAGTACTCGATCCAGCGAGCCTGGGGCGACGGGCCGATGCGCGACGTGCTCACCGCGGTCGACACGGTGGTGCAACGTGGGATGGTAGACGAGGATCGCATGGTCGTGACCGGTGGCAGCTATGCCGGCTATCTCACCGCTTACCTCGTGGGGCACGACCACCGATTCAAGGCGGCGGTGGCCCAGAGGGGTGTCTACGACCTGGCCACCTTCTTCGGCGAGGGTAACGCCTGGCGCCTGATCCCCTTCGAGTTCGACACCTACCCCTGGGACGATTACGAGACGCTGCGCGCGGAATCACCGATCACCTATGCACACCAGATCGAGACCCCGCTGCTGATCATGCACGCCGATCGCGACCTTCGGACCGGAGTGTCGCAGTCGGAGATGCTCTACCGCACGCTCGCCGTGCTCAGGAAGCCGGTGGAGTATGTGCGGTACCCGCGTGAAGGCCACGACCTCTCGCGAAGCGGCGAGCCGAAGCTGCGAATCGATCGCCTGTTGCGCATTCTCGAGTTCTTCGAACGGCACATCGGCGACCGAGACTAAGGGAGGCGAGCGCTCCGCGCCCTTCACCTTTCACTCGCGTCGGACGCTCAGGCCGTGATCGGCGAGATAGTCCTTGATTTTGCGCAGGGCGGTCCGGTTCTCCAAAGCTGAAGCCGCCAGGATCACTCCAGCGGCATCACCGATCATCAGCGCGTCGAAGACGGCCTCGGGGGCGGCGGCGCTCTCAGTCGCGCCGATCACCGGGATCCTCACCGCGCCGCTGACGACATCCAAAAGCTCGAGCGCGAATGGCTCGCCTGCTAAGCCGGGGCATGTGAGACGCAGCTCGCCACCGCCCTGCGCCTCGACCACGCGAGCCCAGTTGACCGCGTCCCACTCGGTCGAGCGGCGCTCCACTCCTCGCACGACACGGAAGTAGTCGCCCTCGCGCTGCACCTCGAAGCCGACCGAGACGGCGGCCGAGCCGAACCGCGTCGCGCTGGCCCGAATGAAATCCGGGTTATGAAGTGCCGCATCGTCAATCGCCACTCGCGTGGCGCCGGCGGCGCGGAGAGCCTCGAGCTCATCCAGCCCAGCGGACTTAGCGGCGACGGTTACTAGAACGGAGATCGTTTCAAGCAGTCTCGATACGACAGCGACCAGCTTCGTCACCGGCAGCGAAGCGGCCAGGTGAAGCTCATCGGCCCCCGCTTCGGCGACTGCCGTGGCCACGCGCAGCGGATCGTGCCGGCGTCCCGGCGGCAGAAAGGCGACGGGACGCGTCAGCCGCGCCTGTTCGTCCAGTGAGAATCCGACGATGATGCGCTTGGTCAGCGTGGCGTCTCTCCGCCACCCTCTGCTTCTTCGAGGGGGACGTTTTTGCGTATCCGGTGGCTGAACAGGGTTAGCTCGTTGAAGCCAGCGCGGCGCAGCAGCAGCTCGCCGACCTCCCAGCCTTGCTCGAAGCTGGTGGGAACGTGGCTGTCGGTGCCGATGGTCACGGTGGCGACCTGGACCTCGTTTGCGAGCTTGAGGATGTCGAGACCGGGGTAAGGCTCGGCCGGAGGCTGAACCACACCTGAAGTGTTGACCTCGAGGCCCAGTCCTTTGGCCGCCATCTTCTCGAGCAGCGCTCGAACCTGCGACTCGAACGGGGTGGGGTCGAAGGGACCGTAGTGTTTCACGCCGAATCGCTTGACCAGGTCCAGGTGTCCCACGACGTCGAAGCCGCCCCAATCGAGCATCTCGTCCACCGTCTCGAAATAGCGACCGTACGCATCGGACATATCCCGGTCTCGGAAGTAGTCGCCGACCGCACCGCCCGATACCTGGTAGCCGTCCACGACATGAACCGATCCGATTACCAGGTCGAAGTCCACCGACTCGACCAGCGCGTTCAGCGTCTCCAACCACTCGGGGCGGTACTCGAGCTCTGCACCCAGCAAGATGCGCAACTCCGGATACTCGGGCTGCAGTAGCTCGATCTCATGCTGCAGCTGCTCGTAGCGCTCACGCGCCTCGACCAGATCGAGTACCCAATCGCCGTGCTCGGCGCTCAGCACCTCCGCGTGATTCGTGAAACAGATTTGCTCGAAACCAAGATCAACAGCGGTTCGAACGACATCCTGGGTGCTTCCGCGGCCGTCGCTCGAGTATTGGTTATGAAGGTGATAGTTGATACGCACAGTCGGTCTCCTGATTACGTTGCCACCCCCACCCGGGGCGCGCACTACTCGACCACCGCGATCGCCACGCCGTCGCGCGTCGGAACGACGATCGAGGTCAAGCGAGGATCGCGGGCGAGGCGTCGATTGAACTCGCGGATCCCCTGGACCTCTGCGTTCCGAGCGGAATCATCGACTACCTCACCCCCCTGGAGGGCGTTATCTCCGATGACCAGACCACCCGAGCGTACGACCTTCAGGCACCAGTCGAGGAACCGTGGGTAACTCTCCTTGTCGGCATCAATGAACACCGCATCGAACGGCCCCTCCGCCGCCAGAGAATCCAGCAGCTCTAGCGCCTCGCCCACGCGTACCTCCACGCGTGCCTCCAGGCCCGCGCGACCGATGTGGCGACGTGCCAGCTCCGCCCGCGTCGGATCGCGCTCCACGGTAATCAACCGCCCGCTCTCCGGCAGCGCCCTCGCGATCCAGACGGCACTGTAGCCGCCCAGTGTGCCCAATTCCACCACCCGCCGCGCGCCGATCGCTCTCAAGAGAACCTGAAGCAGCCGGCCCTCTTCGGCGCTGATGTAGATTTCTGGTAGACCGGCCGCTCTCATCTCGCGGCGCAGGTCCCTCAGCACCTCATCCTCGGGCGCGAAGAGTCCCTCGACGTAACGTTCGCACGCCTTTCGAACGCGCTCATTCATTACGGCCAACCCGGCTGACCAACACCCAATCGCGAAGCGTCTACGGGCTCTGTCTCCCTCGCGCTCAGTCCGAGCCAGCGGCCTCACGCGCCGCCCGCACCCACACCCTGACGCGTGAGGGGGAGGCGGCCCGCGGTCGCGACATCAGATCCTGCAGACTCGCGCTCAGTGCCTCGGGGTCCATCGAGGCAAGCTCCGCTACCGATCTCACTCCCGACTCCCAGAGGCGACGCGCGTTATCCATCCCGAGGCCGCGTAGCGTGCCGAGCTGGGCGGCCGCGACCCACTGCTCGGCGGCGGCCCGATCGACGCCGGCGACTCGCGCCACCTCCGCTGGCCCTACGCGGGCGAGGGCGAAGACGTCGTCGTAGCTCTCCGCCAGACGCTCGCGCTCCTCCACACCCGCCAGCCAGAGCTCCTCGAAACGCGGCCGCAGCGAGTCGGTCGTCCAGCGGTCGATCCCGGCAAGTATGGCGAGTGAGAACAAAACGGCCAGGCCGGCCGCTATCAGGGTGCGCCGCCAGCGAACCCTGACGCCACGCAGGTCGGGCGCCACGGCCACCCCCGCCAGCATCAGCGACTGGTAAACCACGAAGCAGTCGAGGGCGAAGATCGGGAACCCGCCGAACCCGAGCACGGGCATCTCGAACAGCTTGAGCTCCTCGAACCCCGGAACCGTGTAGATCCACTTGCTCCGGGACTCGATGTTATACAGCTCCCAGATGAAACCGACCGCCAGACCGCCCAAGATGAATCGCAGCCCCCGACCCGGACGCCCAACGGACAGATCACCCAGCAGAGAGCGGCTGGGGTCGCGCGAGTAATTGAACGGTTCCAGGAGCAGAGTGAGCGCGCCCCAGATCAACGGGAAGAACGCGCGAGGCCAGGCCAGACTGAGACCCGCAAAGATCACTCCGGCCCCGAAGACCCCGAACAGATGGGTGCGCCTCACAGCGAAGCCGGGCCAACGCACGCTCGCGAAGGTCCCTCGACTCGCCAGCCAGCGCTCGGCTAAGAAGATCGCTGGAAGCACGGTCATGAACGAGACCGTCGTCCCCAACCAGCGCACCGGTCGATCCGGCGGCAGGAAAACGTAATACCAGTTGGCTACGCGGAAGTTGACCAGCTCGAAGAAGAACCAGAGCACGGCCGACCAGCAAAGCAGCGAGACGGCGAATCCTGGACGAGAGATCAGGTAGTAGCGGCCGCTGCGAACGGCAACGGCCGAGTCGAGTAAAAGGAGCGTCGGGTACCAGGCCGAAAGGTAGTACCAGTTCGCGAACGGCTCGATCCGGCGAAGCATCAGAGCTGTCGCCACCAGCAGGAAGACGAGGGCGGGCAGAGCGACGAGCCAGGGCGCCGGCGTCGGCCCCGGGACGCCCCGCCAACCTCGCAGCTCGCGGCCTCGATCCAGGACGGCCTCGGTCATCGGCTGGGAGCGGCTTCCTGCGTTGCGGCCTCGGGGCTCTTCAGCGCGGGATCGGCGTAGACGAGCCGCCCTCCCACGAGGGTGGCGAGCACCCGGACATTCTTGATCTCGGCGGGCTCGATCTCGAACAGGTCGCGGTCGACGATCGTGAAGTCGGCAAACTTACCGACTTTGATGCTCCCTTTCTCGTCCTCCTCACCGGCGGCGTAGGCGTTGTTGATGGTGAAGGCACGGATCGCCGTCTCGAGATCGACGCGCTGCTCTGGGAACCACCCCTCCGGCGGCTGCCCGTCGAGCGTCTGACGCGTGACCGAAGCGTAGATCCCCAGAAGCGGCTTGGCCGGGTACCAGGCCGCGTTGGTCCCAGGCCAGTCGGAGCCGAAGGAGAGCACGGCGCCACCTTCCAACAGCGACTTGAAGGCGTAGGCGCCGCGGCAGCGCTCGTGGCCAATTCGCTCTTCCATCCAGCGCATATCGTCGATGGCGTGATACGGCTGCGCTTCGGCGATCACGCCAAGCTGCCCGAACCGTTGAAAGTCATCCTCCTCAACCACCTGCGCATGGATCATGCGGAAGCGGCGGTCGCGGGGCCCGTTCCTCGCGATCGCCATCTCGAACCAGTCGAGCAGCGTGTCGACCGCCAGGTCGCCGATGGCGTGGACCTGCGGGATCAGGCCCACCGAGTCCGCGGCACGAATCAGCTCTGCCATCCCCGGCGGTTCGAGCACCATCGTCCGCCAACTTCCGCGGTTATCCGGCTGGTGGTCGTACGGCTCGCGGAAGCGGGCGCTCGAGTTCCCCATGATTCCATCAACGAACCCCTTCAGCCCTCCGATCTTCAGGTACTCGTCGCCGAAGCCGGAGCGCAGGCCGACGGCCGCCAGCTCGTCCCACTTGTCGAGCGTCGGCCGGGCGTAGACGCGAACGCTCAGCTCGCCGCGGTCGCGCAGATGCTGGAACACCTCCATCTGCTCGTTCGGCGTGATGTCATGGATCCCTGTGACGCCGTTCTCGGCCAGCCGTCGTAGCGCGGTCCGCGCTTCCAGCACCCGCTGTTGGAACGATCTCGGCGTGACGACGCGACGCACGAGGTCGACGGCCGTGCCGGTGAGGATCCCGGTCGGCTGGCCGGTACGCGGGTCGCGCTCGACGGTGCCCCCGGGTGGATCCGGCGTGTGGCGAGTTATGCCGGCTCGGGCCAACGCCACCGCGTTGGCCAGGTACTCGCTTCGGTCCCAACGGCTCAAGAGCACCGGCGTGGTTGGGGTAATCGGGTCGACTATCCGGCGGTGCGGCTTGAAGCGTGATCCCGAAGCACGCCCCTCGCGGCCGGTCGAGCTCATGGCCCACTCCTCGTAGGCGCCCCAATCGCCCCCCAAGATCCAGGCGCCCGGCGGCAGCCGGTCGCGGGCAGCCGCCACGCGCTGCGCCAGCGTCGCCGAGTCGGCGACGTCCAGCAGGTTGATGCCCAGCAGCAGCTCGCCGGCCCGATTGAAGTGGGTATGATTGTCGATTAGTCCTGGAAGAACGAAGGCGCCGTTCAGCTCGATCACCCTCGTCGCCGAACCCCGGTGGCGCGCGACATCACGTTCTGTGCCGACGGCGACGATTCGACCCTCACGTATCGCCACAGCTTGCGCTCGCGGTTGATCGGGCTCGACAGTGTAGACCGCGCCGCCCAGCAGTATCAGATCGGCGACCGACAGCGGTGCCGCCTGGGAACTCCAAACGCCGGCGACGACCGCGGCGCCAGCGACCGCCATCGCCATGAGCGAGCTACGCATGGGCCGTTCCCTGTTCAGGGTTGTTGGGGCGCGATCCGGCAGATAATGTAGGCCGAATTCATACTCCCAACAGGGCGGGCGCCATGAGACGACGCGACTTCCTGAAGAGCACCGGTGCGGCCGGCGCCGGTATGATGCTGGCAAGATTCGACCGCAGCGACGCGGAGCGATACCCAGCCGTCGCCACCGCCGCGCCACAGAGCATCGAGCCGCTCGCCAAGGCGGTCTTTCAGCGTAGACTGAGCCGCACGCGCGATCTCATGGCCGAGCAGGGGCAGGCTGCGCTGTTCTGCGAGCCCTCTACCAACTTCGAGTACCTTACCGAGGCCGACTTCGGGCGCAGCGAACGCTTGATCGCCCTCGTCATTCCAGCACGGGGCAAGCCGGTGATCGTGGCGCCGGCCTTCGAGGTGGATCGCGTCCGTCAGGCGCTCCGAGTGGACTACGACGTCCGGGGCTGGGCCGAGCACGAGGATCCATACCGCACCGTCGCCGATGCCATCTGGGTCGCCGGGCCCGGTCGAATCGCCATCGAGCCGAGCACCCGCTTTGGCGTCAGCCGCCGCTTACAGAAGGCGCTGCCGAACTGGGAGCTTGTGGACGGCGAGCCCGTGTTCACCCGACTTCGCATCATCAAGGCGGAGGACGAGCTGAGGCTGATCCGGCGCGCCATCGCCATCACCGAGGACTCGATCGCGGCGACCTTCGCCGCCCTGGAGGCCAACCTCAGCGAGCGCGACGTGGGTCGACAGCTCAGCCGTGAGATGTCCGAACGGGGCGCCCGCGGTGGCGGCTTGGTTCAGTTCGGCCCGGGCAGCGCCCTCCCGCACGGGGGCCCAGGAGAACGGCGGCTGGCCTCCGGGATGCCGGTGCTGATCGACGCCGGCTGCAGCGTGCACGGCTACCGTTCCGACATTACCCGAATGCACTTCTTCGGCAATGATCCTTCGCCTTCCTACAAAGAGGTCTTCAATGTCGTGCTTGCGGCGCAAACGGCCGCATTCGAGGCGGCTCGGCCGGGGATGGAGTGCCAGCAGCTCGACCGCATCGCCCGACGCGTGATCAGAGAGGCGGGCTATGGCAAGAATTTCACGCACCGCCTCGGCCACGGCCTCGGAATGGACGGGCACGAGCCGCCGTACCTGGTCGAAGGAAATCGCCGCGCTCTGGAGCCCGGGATGGTCTTCACGATCGAGCCCGGAATCTACTTGCCCGACCGCTGGGGCGTGCGGATCGAGGACGACTTCCTGGTCCGGGAGCGCGGCCTAGAGCCGCTCAGCTCTCGAGTCTCGCGGATCTAACGGTGCGCCCAGCCGATCGTCCGGTCACCGGGGCCGTCCCGGGGGTGGTCGAGCGTCGGTCTACAACCACAGCCCCTCGGGTGCCACTCGTTCCCGTTCCTTGACGGCTCGAGGGCTGCGCGAGATATTCGCCGCGGCCTATTGACAAACGGAAACGACAGACGCCAATGAAGTTCGAGCTTGCAACCCATCTCTCTCCGGAAGAAGTGATCCGGCGGGCCGAAGAGTACTACCGCGACAACACCGGTCTCGAGGTGGCGGAGCGCGGTGACAATCGGCTGAGGTACTCCGGCGCGATAGGCGTCGCCGTGGTCGCCGCCTTTCGCGAGCACGGCCACACCACCGTGCACGTCGAGACCGATCGGGGCGTCGGCTTCGACGTCACCGACCAGACCCTTCGCTTTCTTTACTCGATACCGCATGTCTAGCCCCGGGGAGGTCGACAGAGCGATGGAGCGAGAGACGCTGACCGTTCGCGTGATCGTCCCGGACCTCTGGCGCGAGCAGCGGATGGAGTTCGGACGCCACACCGCCGTCGGCGCCATCAAGCAGGCCGCGTTGCCGACGCTGCTCGGTCGCGACGACGTCGATCCTTCGGCCTATTACGTCGAGTATTTCGAAAAGGAGGTGCTCGATGAGTCCCGCACGTTGGCCGACCTCGGCGTCGCTGAGGGCGGCGTGATCTCGCTTCGCGCCTACGACCTCGACCACCCGGCGCCGTTCGAGGGGTAAGCGCCCCGAATCTCCGGAGCCGCTCCGGAATCACCGACCTTGTGCTAGATTCGGGGCATGACCGGTTTCGACGACCTCAAACTGCCCGACCACCTGGTTCAGCGCGTCCACGCTCTGGGCTATACCCGGCCGACGGCGCTGCAGATCGAGGCGGTCGCCGTCATCGCCCGCGGCACCACGGCAGTGGGCATCGCCTCCACCGGCAGCGGCAAGACCCTGGCCTATGGCCTGGGACTTGCTGCTCGACTCGCCCAAGACGATCTCGCGACTCAGGCCCTGATCCTGCGGCCCACCGACGACCGCGCCATCGCCACGGCCGAGACGCTCCACCGCCTCGTCGCACCCCTTCGGCTGACGGTAGCCGCCGTCCAGCCGCCACAGCCGACCTCAGCTCAGATCGCCGTAGCCAGCCCCGGCGCCGTCCTCGCTGCCCTGCAGCATTCAGCAATCAGACTCGAGCGCACCCAGACGCTGATCGTCGACGGCGCGTCGGAGATGCTGGAGCTGGGCGCGGCTGAGGCGCTGGAGACACTCACCGCGCAGATACCTCGCGACGCACAGCGCGTTGTGCTGACCGCCGAGCTCGACAGCAAGGTCGAAGACTGGCTGGACCGGCATGCCCGCCGCGCACGCCGGCTCACCGATATCCCACCCGAGGTGGAGCCGCTTGCGGGTATGACGGTGGAGGTCTGCGCCGCGCCGCGCCCGATCTGGATGCCGATTCTAGGCGGCCTGATCGCGGCGGCCAAGCCCGGGGCCGCCGGCCGCTTGCACTGCCGCTCCGCCCTGGAAGCCGAAGAGCTCGCCGAGCGGCTCATCGTCCGCGGCATCCCCGCGCGCCGGGAACCCGGAGACGAAGCGTCGACATGGGTGATCTGGGGCGACGAGTCCGCGAGCCGGGCCGAGGGCCTCTCGATCAGCTGGGGAACTCCGCCCGACCTGTCGGGCTTCCGAGAGCGCTTCATCGCCGGGCGTGCTTTCGCCTTCGTCGAGCCGCGGGAGCTCGGCCACCTGGAGCGGCTGGCCGGCGCCCTGAGCGTTCGGCTCAGCCCGCTGAAGTCGGCGGTCCCGGCCGAGGCGCTCGGCTCCCTACAAGCGACGCGCGATCGCCTCCGCGAGGCCGCGACTCAGCGCGACCTGCAGCCGTACATGCTACTTCTCGAACCGCTTTTCCAGGAGTTCAGTCCAACCCAGCTCGCTGCCGCAGCCACGGCCCTCTACCGCGAGCGCGAGCCGGCCCGGCCGACCCAGCCCCTACCGGCCTGGACCCGCCTCTACTTCGGCGTTGGGCGGCGCGACGGCGTGAGGCCCGCCGACCTGGTGGGCGCCATCACCGGTGAGACCTCGGTGACGGGCGACCGCATCGGTCGCATCGAGATCAGAGACACGCATTCTGCCGTGGAGGTCGCCGCCTCAGTCGCGGATCGAGTGATCAAGGGGCTTGCGACAGCGACGATACGAGGGCGGCCCGCCAACGTGCGGGTGTTCAGAGAATAGGTTTTCGGGGGAGGAGGTCCGTTTCAGACCTCCCGCCCCCTCCCCAGCCGTCTGTGATCAGAAACCCGGCTTGACGCCGTCCTTCAGCCCCTTACCGGGCCGGAAAGCCGGCGACACCGACGCCGGGATCTGGATCCGGTCGCCAGTCCGAGGGTTGCGGCCCATCCGCGCGCCGCGCTTCCGGGTCTCGAACGTCCCGAAACCGGTGATCTGGACCTTGGTTCCCTTGCGCAGCGCCGCCGCGATGATCCCCCGGTCCGGGTCGAACACGGCGTCCACAGCCCGGCCCGCGTCAGCTTTGCTGAGGCTGGTGGTATCAGCCAGTTTGTCGATGAGTTCCGTCTTGTTCACCACGCGCTCCTT
Source organism: uncultured Gemmatimonadota bacterium (assembly GCA_964348165.1). Taxonomy (GTDB): domain Bacteria; phylum Gemmatimonadota; class Gemmatimonadetes; order Palauibacterales; family KS3-K002; genus CAYGAJ01. The sequence goes on from CAYGCC010000561.1 coordinate 20,424, forward strand.
TCGGGGAGAGTGTACGGAAACGCAATTGGGCAAGGGCGAAGCTGAGCATACTCTAAGGGGATAGCCCTGATACCGTCAAGGGAAAAGCTAGGCAGGAAGCCAACGTTCGGGCGATGCGGCCGCGCCCGGGCGAGGCGTCAGAGCGTTAAAGCGTTGGGGCGCCGATGTCCGTAAATAATTGTTATGTATAGACTTACCTTAGTCCGTCGCCGGAACGACTTCAGACCGGGCAAAAGGATATCTAGACTACATTCCCTCTGCCGCCCCGTTCGATCCTCAGATGGCCCGAGCGGCGGAAAGCCGCCCAACTCGGACATTCGGGACCCGGCGGCCCTGGAGCCGCCGCCACGGCCGCTGGAGCCGGTGTAGGTGAGGTCGAAGGCGCTTGACGCTGTCGGGATCTCTGTGTACCCTCTTATGGCTGTTCTTCCGGCCGAGCGGTTTCGGGCCCGCCTCCAGTACCGTTTCCGTCTTTGTCCCCCCCGGCTCTAGAGCGCCTGACTTCACAGGTGCCTCAGGAACCCAAGCCCAGAGATCCGCTCCTGTTCCACCCACGAAGCCTCACTGAGGAGACGGTGATGAGATCCAGAGCCCTAATCTTACTGGCCGCGAGCGGCTCACTCGGCCTTGGCGGGGCGTTCGTCACCCCCAACGCGCTGGCCCAGGACGTGGAGATGCTAGGGAGGGTCCATGGCGTTCGGCCCCCACCGAGTTATTACGCCATAAAGGCGGAGGATCCGAACGCCTACGAGTTCCAGGGCGTGTGGAAGGAGATCGCGCGTCGAGTCAGAGAACGACGACTCGCGCTGGCCCGGGCCGCCGACTTCGCGACGCTTAACGCCCACATGCAGGGAGCGGTGCCCTCGCGATCGGCGGCACAGGCGGCGGGCACGGCGATCACGGGGAATTTCCGATTCCCAGTGTTGGTGGGCTACTTCGCCGACAGCAGCAACTCATTCATACCAGACACGGCTTCACTAAATGCGAAACTCTTCGGGAACGCCACGCCGCCTGCGTACTCAGTTAGTACTTTCTACGACGAGATGTCCAGTGGCCTCGTCACTGTGACAGGCGAGGTTATCGGGTGGTTTAAGACAGACAGTGCGAGCAGCTATTACGAAGGGATCACGAAGGGGCTTAATCCTCGAGGTGATTCTGCGCACACAGGAGACTTCATTGTTGAGCTCCTCGACGCTGCAAATCCTACCATCGATTTTAGCGTCTACGACAACGACAGCGATGGCGAGATCGATTTGGTTGCGGTCCTTCATCCGTTGCAAGGCGGTGAATGCAATTCTAGTCACATTTGGTCACATCGCTGGGTGCTCGCCGCGTGGGGCAAGTCATGGTCCGGTGACGGGGTTTCGGCCACTGACTACATGATCCAACCTGCCGTGGGCGGTTCGTCCGGCTGCGATTCCACTACTATCATGCCGATCGGTACGTTCTCACACGAGCTGGGCCACGGAATGACTGATTTTCCGGATCTGTACGACACCAGTGGAAACAGCTTTGGAATAGGCGTGTGGGGCTTGATGGGCTCCGGAAACTGGAACAGGCAGGACAGCCCTGCTCACCTGACAGCTTGGTCGAAGGACGACGCCGGTTGGATTACCATCGACACCATCAGTGTCGGTTCAGGGACCGGCACCCGGGTGTTGAACCCGATCATTAACAGCGACACCGCCCTTCGGGTCGAATTCACGGGCACGAACGAATACTTCCTGCTGGAGAACCGGCACCGCCTCGGTTCCGACGTGAATCTACTGGGCGAGGGGCTGCTGATCTGGCACGTTGACCCGGATCGTATAGCCGCGCGACAAAGCACAAACACGGTCAACGCGGTGGTGCCGCACGGCCTCGACCTCGAGCAGGCAGACGGACTGGATAATCTCGGCAATCGAGAGAATGCGGGAGACGCCGGAGACCCCTGGCCGGGAAGCAGCAACAAGACCGTGTTCGGTCCGATAACGACCCCGAACACCGAGTTGAACGACAACTCCAACACCGGGTTGAACGTCGACAGCATCACGGTCAACCCGGACATGAGCATCGCGTTCCGCGTCCAGTTCAACACGGTGTCCGAGCGCGTGACCACCAGCATCGGGCCGGGCACTCAGGTCTCCGTCGATGGCTCGAACGAAAACGCGCCGTACGACGCGATCTGGGTCTATCCCAGCAGCCACACGATCGGCGTCGACTCGATCCAGGGCGACTCGCTGGTTCGCCACGTCTTTCAGTCGTGGAGCGACGCGGGCGCACGGGTGCACACGGTGATCGCCGACGCGACCCCGGACACCTTCACCGCCAACCTGCAGACCGAGCACCGCCTGCGGGCGCTCTCCGGCCTCAACGGCAGCGTCAGCAGCTCCGTGACCCTCGACGTGAACGGGATCGCCTGGCTGCTGCCGACAGATTCGGCGCGCCTCATCGCGGTCCCCAACAGCGGCTTCCTGTTCGCAGGGTGGACGGGCGACACGGCGTCGATCAGCGATACCCTGGTTCTTCATCTGGCCCAGCCCTATACCGTGCGCGCGGTCTTTGGCGTGGCGGTGTCGATCACCAGCAGCCAGCTGGCTTCCGGTGTGATGGGGGCGGCTTACGAGGATACGCTCGAGGCGTCGGGCGGCTCGGGTAGCTACACCTGGTCGCTGACCGGCGGCGACCCCTTGCCAGCCGGTCTCAGCCTCGACCCCGCGACAGGCGTGGTCAGCGGAGCGCCGGAGGAGGACGGCTTCTTCGCCATGGTGCTGCAAGCCGCGTCGGGGGCCATAGTGCAGGAGAACACGGTCAACCTGACGATCACGCGGCCCAGTTTGCCGCTGGATGATGTGGTCAATCACCTGCTCAGTCCGGTCCAGACGCTGAACGCGGACGAGCTGCGCTTCCTCGATATCATCGGCAACGACAACGGACGCTTCGACGTGGGCGACTTCCGGGCCTACTTGCAGGACGCGGGTCTGGTCACCGACGTCGTGCCCGCCGACGTCCTCAAAGCGCTCAAGGGTGCCGAGACCCCCAAGAATGGCTCGGCCCGCAAGGAGGGACAGTAATGACTGGCAAGCGCGCTTACACGGCGCTCGCGGCTACGCTGTTACTCGCCGCCTTCCTCGTCGGCGGGTGCAGCGGCAGCACCGAGCCTTCCGGTCCACAGCCGGGCCAGCTCACGGTGAACCTATCGACGACCGGTGGCGGCGGCTCGGCCTTCCTACTGACCGTCAGCGGGAGCGGCATCACCAATCCCGTGGCGGCCAGCGCCGGCCATCAGCTCTACAGCTTCGCCTCGGGCAACAGGCTCAAGGTGGCGGTGGTCGGTAACATCTCGACGGGCGCGCTGATGAGGTTCAGCGTTCCCGACGTCAATCAGTCGGGAAGCTACAGCGTGACGCTCAACGAGGCGGCGGGCAGCGACAACTCGCTGCAGAACGTCTCGGACTACAGCGCGACGATCAGTCGGTAGACAGGACGGGATCCCGGGTCGTTCGGGTTCAGCGCATCTGCGCGTGGATCCGAGCGATCCGGGGATCGGTTCCGATCACCTCGCCGCCCTCCGGCTTCTCCAGCCAGCCTCGCACCATCGTTGGGCTCATCACCGTATCGACCTGAAAGCCGTTCTGCTTCAGCCAGGCAAGGTCGGCGTCCTCAAGCGGACGTGCGAACTCGATCAGCATCCAGTTCTTCACTTTCGATGGCTCCGCGCCGGGGGCCGGCGCCACCGCTCCCGACCGCTTGACGGTCTCGCCCGGGGCCGTCTCTTCACCGGCCGGGGGCTGCGGGGCCGGGGCAGCGGCCGACTCGGCCATCGCGGCCTGCCCCTCCGGCGTCATGGCGCCGGGCGCTTCCGGGGCGGCCGCCGGCTCCGCGGCAGCGCCCGCTTCGCCGGCGGCGCCCGTTTCCGGCGCGCGCGAGCAGGCGCACAGCGCCACGACGAAAACGATCGATGCGCCCCTTAACGACAGCATGTGCGATGGGATCACGGCGTTCCTCCTCTCCCAGTCCTCTCAGCGCTCAGAACCATGTGTCCACCGTTCCGGCCAGCTTCTCGTAGGCGACGATCGCCCTTGAGGCCACCGTCAGCCGGCCGAGGAAATCGTGGCCGAAGCGGATGCGAATATACCGCTGAATGGGCTCGGCCACGAAGGCGGCCACGAGACTGGCGATCACACCGGCGTGCGTCACCAACAGCACCGCGTCCTGGTTGTGACGCGCCTCCAAACTTAAGACGAATCTCAGGGCCCGGTCTTGCACATCCCGCCACGACTCGCCGCCTGGGTAGCGGAACTCGCCTAGGACCGCCGTGGTTGGAACCCGCCGTCGCACCTCCGCGAACGGCAAACCCGTGTAGTCACCGGCGTCGATCTCGGCGATCGCCGGCTCGGTACTCAGTGGAATCGCACGGCCCAGAGTCTCTAGCACCAGATCCGCCGTGCGCCGCGTTCGGGTCATGGGACTGGTGTAGATATGGGTCAGGCCGCGATTCCGCAGCTGGCCCGCCACCTCCGCCGGCTGGCCGCGCCCGGCGTCGGTGAACGGCGAATCGCCCCGTCCCAACAACACCTGCTGGACGTTCGCTTCGGTCTCGCCGTGCCGCATGAGGTAAACCTGGAGGGCCATCGCCCCAATCCTAGGCCGCCTCAGCCCGCGGACAAGGCCAGCGGCCGGAAGTGGCTTGCCGGCCTGCAGCCCGGCGGCTTACGTTGGCGCCGCTTTTTCCGGCGCCCAATACCCTCGGAGGAGAGCATGAACCTGCTGGTCGCGGTGGTGTTCACCTATCCCCTCGTCCTGATCGGCGTAAGCCTGTGGCGCTCGCGGGCGGTCCGCAGCCACGAGGACTTCATGGTGGCGGGACGCTCGGTGCCCGTGGCACTCCTGGTCGGCACGCTGGTTTGCACCTGGATCGGGTCGGGGTCGCTGTTCGGGGGCGCCGGGCTGGCCTACCGAACCGGGATTGCCGAGCTCTGGTTCTCGTTTGGCGCCTGGGTCGGGCTCGTGGTCGCCTATTTCATCGCCGGCAGGGTGCGTCGCATCGCCCAGTATACCGTCCCCGATCTGCTCGAGCAGCGCTACAACGCTGCGGCCCGCGTGCTGGGCACGGTCGCGATCATCTTGGCCTATGTGACGATCGCCGCCTATCAGTTTCGCGGCGGCGGCTGGATCCTCTCCATCGTCAC
>CAYGCC010000562.1:0-3227 GCA_964348165.1 uncultured Gemmatimonadota bacterium
GTGGCGAGGACCCTAATCACCGCATGCGGCTGGGCAGGCCCCGGACTTTACCCCCTGCCGTTCGGTTGCACGGCGGCACGCTCCCTGCTATATGCACTGGCCGGCGACGGCCCCCCTTCGGCGCCCGAACCCCCAAGCGGAGGAAGATCCCTGAACGTCACTGGTCGACCTGACATCCGACCCCCTCAGCGCCTCGGAATCGAGCTCCTGGGCGCTTTGGTCGCTGTGCTACTTCAGCTCACCCCGGCCCACGCTCAGAGCATCACTCAGGGAATGCTCGAGGGCCGGGTTCGCGATCAGGCGGGCAACGCTCTGGTTGATGCTGGCATCCGGGTGACTGAGAGTGCAACGGGTGTTTCCTGGTCGGTATCCAGTGACGAAGAGGGGCGTTTTCAGCTCTTCCTGCTCAGGCCTGGCGACTACGACATCTTCGTCGAGGAAATCGGTTACCAGCCAAGGCGAATCGAGGCCGTGCCTGTGGGCCCCGGCGATCGCCGGCGCGTGGAGCTGATCCTCGAGCCCGTCCAGCTCCCGGTCGACGCGGTGGCGGTCGGCCCGTTCCCTGGGCCGGCGGCCAACTCTCGGGCCGGCGTCGGCCAACGTTTCCGGTCGTTCGAAATCCTGGGACTGCCGGAAGAGCGGCGCGAACTGACCGAGCTGGGCCGTCTTTCGACGGTCGCGGACGAGGAGTTGGCCGCGGAGGGGCTCCCGGGCTGGATGAGCCAGCTGGCGATCGACGGCATCCCCTTCGCCAGCACGCTCCACCCCGACCTGCCACCCGGACGGATCGCGGCCGAGGCCTTCCCGTTGAGCGGCTTCGAGATGGCCGAGCTGATGACCAACGCCATCGACGTCGAGTGGTCCGGAGCGGCCGGCCCCTATCTGAGCGCACAGACCCGGCGTGGGTCCACCCAGACCGAGGCGCGCGCCTATGGTGACTGGACGAGCGGCGACCTCACTTCCTCCGATCAATTCGGTTCCAGCGACGTGAGCACGGCGTCGTTTCGAGGCGGCGCAGTGATCAGCGGCCCGATCATACGGGACACCGCCCACTACGCCATCGGCATCGATGCGCGCCGACTGGAGTCATCTTTGCCCCGCGCCTGGGAGATCGATGACTTCGACGCCGAACTGCTTACTGTGGCCAGCGACTCGTTCGGCGTCGACATCGAGCCCTACACCCGCTCGCGTGTCGCCCAGGCGGACCTGGTCTCCGGGTTCGGCCGCTTCCACTGGCAGATCAACCGGCGCAACGCGATCAGCGCCCGCGCCAACGGCGGCTATCTGAAGCTTGGCGGCGGAATCGACTTCGACCCCGATCTCGGGGCCGCTCAGATCGCCAGCCTCGGGTCGAGAGTAGAAGGGAACGACATCTCGATCGCGGCGAGCCTCAACTCGGTCTTTAGCAGTTGGATTTTACAGGAACTCCGCGTCGGCATCGACCGAAGCGAACGCAACTACATCGTTTCACCGCTCACTGGCACCCGGATCGTGGACGGCGGACTGGCTTTCGGGACGGACCCCGCCGCGCCCGGCGAGTTCGCGCGTGTGGCCGTACACCTGAGCGAGACGCTGCATTACATCCGCCGGCGTCACCAAGTGAAGGCGGGGGTCGCAGCGACCTTCGAGTCATTCGAGCAGCGCTACGCTCACGGCCGCGGCGGGATCTTCACGTTTGGCGGCCCCAGTGAATTCGCCGGCTTGGAGGGCAGCTTTGCCATCGCCGACAGACCAGCGCCCTTCGCCGAGTTCTCCAACCAGCAGTTCTCCATCTTCCTGCAGGATACGTGGAGCGCGACGCGCGGCCTGGATGTACTGTTCGGCTTGCGTTACGAGATCGAGCTGCTCGACGACAAGGAGGTGAATCGCAACCAGCAGTGGTTGGATGTCAGTGGCCTCGATAACAAGAACTTCGATGATGATATTCGCAAGCTGAGCGCACGCGCCGGCTTCGTCTGGGACGTCAGCGAGCGTCACGAGTGGCTGGTGCGCGGGGCCGGCGGCATTTACCACGATCGAATAGGAACCGCGGCCTTCGGCGAGCTGGTCACGCAAGACGGCTCGATCGAGGTTCGTCGGGCGGTCGGCGCGCTCGGCAGCTGGCCCGCCGCACCCGACCCGGGCACCGCACTTTTTGCCGGCCGTCGGCTCACACTAATCGGCCCCGATTTCGAGCCGCCGCGCAGCGGACGGGCGAGCCTTGGGGTTACACGGCTCTTTCCGGACGGGACCGCTGTGCACGTGGCCGGCAACTACCGTATCACCGATCGTCTGCCACGACGTGACGACCTGAACCGACCGCTGGCACCGACCTCCCGTGACCAGCACGGGCGCCCGATCTTCGGCTCGCTGGTGAAGCGGGGTTCACTGGTGGCCGTCGAGCCCGGCTCGAATCGCCGCTTCTCCGATTTCGATCTGGTCTCGGCGCTCAACGCCGACGGATCCTCCCGTTACTGGGGAGCGACCGTAGCCGTCGAACGGCATACCGGCGACTGGCTGGATCTGTTGGCCTCGTACACCCACTCCCAGGTGCGCGACGATTGGCTCTCGGCAAGCGCCGGAGGCCCGGAGCGTGAGCTCAACCCCTTCCCCGACGGGCTGAACGGGATGGACTGGGCGGACGGGGTCGGTGACCTCGACGTGCCGCACCGCGCGGTCGTCGGCGTTCAGTTGCGCTTTCCCCAGACTCTCGCCGGCACACGCCTCGCGGCTCTTTACCGTTTCCGTACGGGCCGACCTTTCACCCCCGGTTTCCGGGACGGCGTGGACGTGAACGGGGACGGGTCCGGATTCAACGACCCGGCTTTCGTCGATCCGTCGATCCCCGGAGTCGACGAGCTGCTGCAGAAGTGGGACTGTCTGGCGGATCAGGAGGCCGAGTTCGCCGAGCGAAACTCCTGCCGCGGTCCCGACGCCCACCTGCTGGACGCGCGCCTCGCGTTGGGCTTGGTCGAGCTTCAAGGGCGACCGGTGGAGATCGTGCTCGATGGACTGAACCTGCTCGACACCGACACCGGCGTGCGTGACCGGGCACTGTTCCTGATCGACCGCGAAGCCGACTTGCTGACGAACCCCGACGGGTCCATCACGCTGCCGCTCGTGGCCAACCCGAACTTCGGTGAGCCGCTGGTAACACGCTCGACCGGCCGGGTCTTCCGTGTCGGCATCCGGGTGGGGCTCTGATATGCGTAACCTACGTCTCTCGACCGCGGCGGCTCTTCTGAGCG
>CAYGCC010000563.1:0-1529 GCA_964348165.1 uncultured Gemmatimonadota bacterium
TCGAGAAGCTCAGGGTCGCGTGGCGCCCTTACCGGCGCAACTGGCTGCCGCCGCGCCGATCAGGGTGTAGTCGCCGTTGGCCGTATCGGCGAACACGGCGTTGAAGCTCGTCTCCAAGACTCTGACGGCGTTGGCGTCGTGCCCGAACTCGGCACGGTACTGGTCCCAATCACGGTCCGGATTGGCGGAGAGCGCAACGAGGCTGTTGTCCCAGATGATGCAGTTGCCGTCGATGTCGGACGCGGAGAAATCGCCGCTCGCGTTGCTGCCAAAACCCATGTACTCCCGACCCATGATCACGTTGTCGCGGAACGTATGGCTGCCTATGTCCGCCGCCCACTGGACGGCGCTCCTGCTACCCGGCAGACTGAAGGTATTGTTCTGGAACGTCCTCCTGACCCCCGTGACGTTGAACCCGGGACCGTCGCCTTGAATAGCGACGAAATTGTTTCGGAATACCATGTCGTCGATCGAGAACGGCGCACCCTGTCTTCCCCCATAGAAACGGTTTCCTTCGACCAGGGCCGGTCCAGGCTGATCGGCGTACTTGAAGAACAGGAAGGACGGGCAGTGATAAGCTACGTTGCCAACGAACTCGACGTAGCCGCTCGCCCTCTGCACCGTCAGGCAGCCGTGAAGGACGCCCGAGTCGTCCTCCCACGTTCCGCCCGGTTGGCTCAGGTCGTATACAACGTTATTCCAGACGTAGATGTTGTACGGGTCTTCCGTACCTTCGGGATCGCCGTGGATGTAGATCAGCCCCATGTTGTCAGCCGGGAAGACCTTGCGAGAGACCTCGTTACCCACGACCCAGACATCGTGAACGCCAGCCTGGAAGTACCAAGCGACATACAGGCCCCCGTAGTCAATCCGCAGGCCCTCAACCCGCCACCAGCTCCGGTTCACGACGAAGTTGGCGTTCTGGGCAGCCGTCCCACGAATGACCGCCTGCTCGCCGGGAAGGCTCTTGATCGTGATGAGCGCCCCGCTCTGGCCGTCCTGACCGCCGTCCGTCAGGAAGCATCCGTGGCGGCTGTCGGTACTTATGGAATGATCGCAGGTGAACTCGGCGCCGCCGCGCAGATAGATGAAGTCGCCCGGGCCGGCCCGATCGACGGCCGTCTGCGGCATCCGGAACGGCGCGTCGAAGGTGCCGGGATTGGAGTCGCTGCCGTTGGCGGCCACGTACCAGCAGCTGGCGCCGCCCTGCGCCTCACACACTTCCGAGCCGGCGACCGCCACCAGGATCGTCGGGAGGTTCGACGTGACCGGACTGCCGTTGACGGTGGCGCTGACGGTGAGCGCTGTGCCCCCCACGGTGCCGGTGAAATCCGCCTCGTACGTGCCGTCGCCGTTGTCACGGGTCGGCCCGATCGTCCCCTGGCTCGAGCCGCCGGCAACCGAGAACACCACGGTGAGGCCGCCGGTCGTGTGGTTGTCCCCCTGGGCGTCCCGTGCCCGGAGGCTGAGCGTCGCCGTCTGACCCAGGAACAGAACGCTCTGGGAGGTGCTCACCACCGATGTCTGCG
>CAYGCC010000564.1:0-1553 GCA_964348165.1 uncultured Gemmatimonadota bacterium
GATAATAGCTTACGCCAAGAGGCCGCCGTCTGTGGAGAGGGGCGGAAAGCAGCACCGGCTGAGGGGCACTTAAAGAACCGAGCTGGAGCGGGCGGGGAGCGCTGCCCCGGGGCTGTGGAAAAAGGCTACAATCGCGGCGGCCGCCGGGCTCAGCTGTCCAACGCCCCCTCGGCGCGGAACTCCTCGAGCTTCCGGTAGAGGGTCTTGCGATCGAGCCCCAGAGTCTCGGCGGCGCGCGACTTGTTGCCGCCGACCTGGCGAAGCACCTCGAGGATGTAGGCACGTTCGACGTCCCGCAGCGACAACTGGCGCCGGGAGGCTTCGCTGATCAGGGCGGCCGAGCGACCGGATTCGTGTACGCGGTCAGGAAAGTCGTCCGGCCTGATCTCTTCGCCCGTGCTCAGAGCCACGGCGCGCTGAATCACGTTGCGCAGCTCGCGGGCGTTACCGGGCCAGGGATAGGCGGTGAGGATGGCCATCGCCTCCGAAGAGATCCGCTGTGGGCCCGCCCCCTTCGTCTCCTCGCGGGCGGTCTCGAGAAAATGCTCGGCCAGCAGCGGAATGTCGGCGGGCCGTTCGCGCAGGGGCGGGATGTGCAGGTGGATGACGTTCAGGCGCCAGAACAGATCCTCGCGCAGCCGGCCGCCACTGACTTCCTGCTCGAGGTCACGGTTGCTGGCCGCGATGATGCGCACATCGAGGTTGCGGGCGACCGTCGATCCGACGCGGCGCACCTCTCCATCCTCAAGCGCGCGGAGCAACTTCGGCTGCAGCGCCAGGGGCAGCTCGCAGATCTCATCCAGAAACAGCGTTCCTTTGTGAGCGGCCTCGAAGAGGCCGGCATTGTCGCGATCCGCGCCGGTGAACGCGCCCTTCTCGTGGCCAAATAGCTCCGACTCGAGCAGGCTCTCGGGAAGCGCGCCGCAGTTTACCGCTACGAAGGGGCCGCGACCGGACCCCTGGTGCAGCGAGCGGGCGACGAGCTCCTTCCCAGTGCCGCTCTCGCCGGTGATCAGCACCGGCTGCGCCGATGTCGACGCCCGGCTGATGAGACCGAACAGCTCTTGCATGGGCCGGCTGGCCCCGATGAAGCCGGGCGGCGCCGCCGTCCCATCGCGGGTGAGGCGCGAGATCTCCCGGCGGAGCCGGCTTTCCTTCAGCGCGCGCTCCACCGCCACCAGCAGCGCGTCGGCGCCAAAGGGCTTGGCCAGGTAGTCGTAGGCGCCAGCCTTGATCAGCTCGATCGCCGAATCGATGGACCCGAACGCCGTGATGATGATGACGTTGAGCTCGGGGTGACGTCGGCGAAGCTCTTGCAACATCTCCTGACCGCGCATGCCGGGCATCACCAGGTCGCTGATCACGAGGTCGACCGCCGCGCGATCGATCTCGCGCAGCGCGGTCTCCGCCGAGGCGCAGGCCACGGCCTCGTAACCGGACACCTCGAGCATCTCGATCAGGAAGCTGCGAAGCTCCCGATCATCTTCGACGACCAGAACTCGCTCAGACACGGGAATGCTCCACCGCCGCGGCGTGTAGCGTGAACTCGAAGA
>CAYGCC010000565.1:0-2663 GCA_964348165.1 uncultured Gemmatimonadota bacterium
AGCCTCAGGCCATCATCGTTACCTCTCGTGCCAACCATCACGGTCAGATGAAGCGGCTCGGCATTGCGCACGGCCCGTCGCGAGGCCCCAATATTTCGTAGAACCTCCAAAATAGTGGAGATCGACGCCCTTTTCGGGCACCCGCCGGGCCGCCCGCTGACGACGTAACACGAAGTAACGCAAAGAGTTACCGAGCTGATCCTCGCTCGACAACCGCTGGCCCGATTCTTCCCCTTCTCTCCCCTCACCAAAGTCGACCACGCCGCTTAATCGCCCGACAATCTCCTCCCCCGCCGCGGGCGGTGGTCCGGGTGGGCAGGAGGGCCGCGGGAAAAACGACAGAGGTCGAAAATGAAAGCCCCGACCATCGCCGCGCTCGCGGTGGCACCCCGCCAGCGCGATTCCGCCGCCTTCGAGCGTGAGGCTCTCCCGCACCTGAATGCCCTCTACCGATTCGCCCTCAGCCTGGCCGGTGACGCGGCTTACGCCGAGGATCTGGCCCAGGAGACGCTGTTGAACGCCTTTCGCTCCTGGCATCGTTACCGGCCCGGCACGAACATCCGGGCCTGGCTCTTCACGATCCTTCGCAACCTGGCGATCAGCAACCATCGCCGGACCCGCCACCACGTCCACCCCTGTGACTTCAGCGAGTTAGAGGGTACGCTGACGATGTTGGAATCAAGTGACGGCGATGTCGAACGCCGAACCCTCAACCGCGTCACCGCCGAACGGGTACTCTCCGCCATGCAGATCCTGTCCGCCGACTTCAGAGAGGCGCTGGTCCTGCGTGATGTGGAGGGGCTGAGCTACAACGAGGTCGCTGACATCACGGGCGTATCGGTTGGCACGGTCAAGTCGCGCCTGTTCCGAGCGCGTCGGACTCTCCAGGAACGATTGTCCCATCTCGCGGCCGACGTGGCCTGAGCGAGTACCTCGAGTCACAGCGTCGCCGAGGAGCACGCTCGCAACCTCGCGCGTCCTCATGGCCGGTCGGCATCCGGCAGCCGGCCGCGCGGACCCCCGGCCTTGCGCTACCGCGCGAGACTCATAGCCATCAGAGGGTTCAGAATCGCCGGTACCGGCCGCAAGCTCGCAGCTACGCGGTTCAGTCTCCGGCGGGCGTCACGTCCGGCGTCCTGATCGATTAGCGGTCCCTGGCTTACACCTCGAGATAGTGAGGCCCACGTGAATCGATGGCTTATCGCCCTCGCGGCCATCGCCGTATTCCCGGCAAGCTCCTGCGCCCAGAGCGACTCCACCACCGCCCTGGAACGGGCGCGCCGCCTGCTGGACGCGGCACCGGTCTTCGACGGGCACAACGACCTGGCCTGGCGAATCCGCGAGGACCCGACACGACCGCGGGACGTCGAGGCGTACGATCTGCGCCGCGAGACTCCGGGGCAGACGGATCTGCGACGACTGCGTGAGGGAAGGGTGGGGGCCCAGTTCTGGTCGGTTTACATCCCGGGAGAGTACGCGGACAGCGGCTATGCGCGAGTGCAGCTGGAGCAGATCGACATCGCCCGACGCATCATCGCCGAATACCCTGAGCTGGAACTCGCCCTGACGGCAAACGATGTGGAGCGGATCATGAGGTCCGGTCGCATCGCATCGTTGCTGGGGATCGAGGGTGGCCACGCCATCGAGAACAGCCTGGGAGCGCTGCGAGCCTATTACGAGCTGGGCGCGCGCTATATGACGCTCACACACAACGTCACGCTCGACTGGGCGGATGCGGCCATGGACAGCGCCCGCCACGGCGGCCTCACCGACTTCGGCCGTGAGGTTGTGCGCGAGATGAACCGCCTCGGCATGCTAATCGATCTGTCGCACGCCTCCGATGCGACGATGAGCGATGCCCTCGACGTGAACGAGGCGCCCGTCATCTTCTCCCATTCTTCCGCCCGACACTTCAGCAGCCATCTTCGCAACGTGCCTGACTCCATCCTCGCCCGGCTGCCCGAGAACGGCGGCGTGGTGATGGTCACCTTCGTGCCCGAGTTTCTCTCGCAAGCGGCCGCCGACACTTCCGCTTCCTGGCAGCGACAGGCGGAGCGGCTCCGAGAGACCGAGCCCGACGAGGCCGCTTATCGGCGCGCGATGGGCGAGTTCCGCCGCACCCACAAACGGCCGGTGCTGACGGTCGGCGTGGTGGCCGACCACATCGAGCACATCCGCAACGTGGCGGGGCCGGACCACATCGGGCTGGGCGGAGACTACGACGGCAACAGCTGGTTTCCCGCCGGGATGGAGGATGTCTCGAGCTATCCCTATCTGTTCGCCGAGCTGATCCGACGCGGCTGGAGCGACGCCGACCTGATGAAGCTAGCCAACGGCAACATCCTTCGGGTCATGCGCGAGGCCGAGGCCGTCGCGAAGCGGACCCAGCTTCAGCATCCGCCCTCGACGCGAACGATCGACGATCCCGCCTCGCTGCGGTAGCGCCTTTGGATCGGGGTGCCGCTTACATTCGGCACCCGACGGCGCGGGCGCCGTCGCCGAGAATGGCGTCCTTCCGCTTGCACTATTCGTCCTCGTCATCCGCCGGGCCACACTCAAGCTCCGGTTCGTCGCCGCGTATCAAATCACGCCGCAGGCGAAGATGTGGAAACGGAACCCGCCGCTCCCACTCAGCGCGCGTGAAGTCGCGAGTCTCCCCGACG
>CAYGCC010000566.1:0-3115 GCA_964348165.1 uncultured Gemmatimonadota bacterium
CCCCGCAGCGTGAACGGGCGCACGATGTCGGTGGCGTCGGTGACGGTCTGGCGCGGGTAGTTGATGGAGGGCGAGAGCCCCTGCAGGATCTGGCTCGTCTCGGTGGTGCCCTGCAGAACGAGATCTTCAGAGGTGTAGACGTCCACGGGCACGGCCAGCTCGTCCGCCGCGGTGTGCCGGGCGCGCGAGCCCACCACCGCGTTGATCGGAGCGAGTGGGATCGGTGACACCTGCAAAGTGAAGTTGGCCTGCACCGCTTCGCCCGGGCCTACGGTGACGTCGCGGCTCGACGCCTGGTAACCGAGCAGGCGAACGCGCACCCGGTGGGTCCCGGCTGGAACACCCGTCAGCCGGTAAGCCCCGTTCGCATCGCTGAGCGTGCTGCGGAAGATGGCCTCGACGTCGATCACGACGCCAGCGAGCGGGGCGCCCGTCGTGTCGACGACGGAGCCCGAGATCGTCCCAGTCTGGGCGGCCAAGGGAGTAATGCTGATGAGCGCCAAGACCGGAACAGCAACCAAAACGCGGAAGACGAGCTTCATCGTGCCTCCTGGTCGTTTCCGTCGGCTGGGTCGGAGCGGGGTGACCGCAGCGAATTGTATGGGATGGCTGTCGCCTAGTTAGGCATTTCGGCTGGGGTTGTCAAGGATAGATACTCGGAGAGATACAGCCAGGCTACCGAGCGGCCAATTAGATGGCCGACTCACCGCTGCTGAGTTGAGGATCGAAGCTCTTTTCCGAGATGCGGCGTTGGCGGGTGCAGAACAATAAACATGACGTAAGCCCAACCGATTATCTCTTTCTGTAGTTCTGTGGAAGTGCGCAGAGATGTCTACAGAGCAGCTCGTCAGTAGGCCGAGAGACGCAATGTGTCTCTCGGCATTCGACCACCCGAAGTCGTATCCCCAGCTCAGCCAACCTAGCGTTTACACGCGCTTCGGCGAGCCTCTCGTCCAACTCGAGCGCCCGCATCGCCGTACTGGGGATCGCAGGCGAGTGCCTGCTCGAATGTTGAGGCCCTTGCGCGTGAAGCTTGCATGTAATCGAATCAGACCTGATCTTGGTAAGGTCTCCCTTGATCATGCGAGTCCAGTGGCCTAGCCCGCCACGCGAGGTATGTCGCTCAAGGCATCAGCGCTGAGTGCGCAGACTCGAGGCTCTTGCCCCACAGTGCGTGGCATCGCCCGCCAGCGGTCACCCCACGACTCGCCGAACCGTACTCCCGGAGGATTGCCCCACACCCCGCAGAAGGAGGCAGTATGAGAAAGAGAATCCATCCGATCGTTGCCCTTTTGGCCTTCTTGCCCCTGGTGGGTTGTGCGCCGGAGGAGGCCGAGAACCAGTTAGAGATGGCCGCGGCAGCCGCCAAGGTCACGATGCTGATGCCGGTCAGCACGCCGTCGTCAGAGGCGCTCGATCATTTCATGCAAGGTCAGCGGGCGATGGACATGGGACGCTCCAACGACGGGCGGCCGCACTTCCAGAAGGCGGTGGAGCTCGACCCGGACTTTGCCTTCGGGTATCTCAGGCTCGCTGACACGTGGAGCTCGGCAACTGCCGAGTTCCAGACGAACCTGAAGATGGCCGTCGAGCATGCGGCCAGCGCCAGCGAGGCGGAGCGGCTGTTCATCGAGATCGCGGAGAAGGGCAACAACAACGACACCCAGGGACAGCTAGAAACCGCGAAGCGCCTCGTCGAAACCGCACCGGCCAGCCCGCGCGCCTGGCTAGCGCTGGCGGCCATCCAGAGCGATCTGGGGAATGAGGAGGAGGCGCGCGCCACGATGATGAAGGCGACGGAGATCGCCCCGACCTTCGTCCCAGCGCACATGGCCCTGGGCAACTCCTACCTGCTCACAGAGCCTCGGGACCTTGCCAAGGCGCAGCAGCACATGGAGAAGGTCGTCGAATTCGAGCCGAACGAACCGGTCCCGCACGACTTGCTAGGCGACACCTATCGGGCGCAAAACCAGTTGGAGCTGGCGGCACAGGAATACACTCGCACCGCTGAACTGGACCCGACATCCGGCATGGGACTCCAGCAGCGCGGCCACGTGCACTCGTTCCTGGGCAACTACGATCAAGCACGCGCCGACTACGATGCCGCGATCCAGTTGGAGAAGGGGAAAAACTTCGAGGCGACGTTCGGGATGTATCGTGCGTTGGTGCACGTCCACGAGGGGAACCCGAAAGGGGCCATCGACGAACTGAACGATCTGGTTGGCAGAATAGACGGGATGGGTATTCCCGAACCGACTAACGTTAAGATCTCTGCCCTGAACTTTACGATCCAGATCGCGCTGCACCACAAGATGTTCCCCGCGGCAGAACAGACGCTGAAACAGCGTAACGATTTGCTGACGAAGCGGGCACAGCAGATCGGCACAGCTGCCGCAGACCGAAATGCGCGCTCGGCTATCGCCTTCGGCGACGGTATCCTGGCGGCGGAGAAGGGCGACTACGAGACCGCGATCGCCAAAGCCAACGAGTTCATGACGATCGTGGAGCCGAACACCAATCCTCGGAAGAATGAGTATGCCCACATACTGTTGGGCTCTGTCAGCCTGCGGCAGGGCGAGTACGACGACGCGATCACGCATTTCGAGCAGGGCAACCCGAACGACATTTACGCAACTTACTATCACGCGATGGCGCTGGAAGGAGCGGGCCGGACCCAAGAGGCTCAGAAGCTCTACCAGCGGGTTGCGACCTGGAACTTCAACAGCCCCGGGCTCGCCCTGGTCAAGAAAGACGCGAAAGCCAAGGCCGAGATGGCGGCTATGTAACGTCTGGCGGCTCTCGTAACTACGCGACTGCCCGGTCCGCGACCCGGCGGGCCGGGCAGTCGGTCAAGAGCAAGCTCGCAGCCTGCGATCGATCACATCTGACGGCCGGGCGGCGACCGGGAGCCCCAGCCACCGGGAAGCGGTCGCGTCAGGTCTTGCGGATCGCCGCCAGCACCCGTGCCGGCGTCATCGGCAGCCGGTGCATGCGCACGCCGGTGGCGTCGAAGATCGCGTTGGCGACCACGGCACCCATGTTGATGATCGCGGGCTCGCCACCGCCCGTGGGCGGCAAATCGTCGTTGGCGACGAACGCCGTATCGATCCGGCGC
>CAYGCC010000567.1:0-2610 GCA_964348165.1 uncultured Gemmatimonadota bacterium
TGACTGCTCCAATGCCCAAGGTCTTCGTGGGCTCGTCCTCTGAGGCAAGAGAGTTGGCCGGCCAGTTCTGCGAAACGCTAAGCTCTGTGTCGGCACCGATGCCCTGGTGGAAAGCCCCGAGTTCGGCGTCTACAGTGGGGGGACGCCGCCCTTAGCGTGAGCCTGGTAACCGACGGCTGCAGGCTGGGCCGTGTACGCCGCCACGGCATCGCTACGCTTTGGGCGGTAGCTTCGCCGCCGCCTGCTTGAAGTGCCCTCCCAGGCTCGCGCCGCCGTCCACCGTGATCTCCATGCCGGTGATGTGTGAGGCGGCCGGTGACGCGAGGAAGAGCGCCGCCGCCGCCACGTCCTCGATCCGCACCAGCCGGCCCAGCGGCACCTCTGCCCGATAGACCTCGGTGTAACCGATCGACTCGGCCAGCCGCTTCGCGCCTTCCGTCTCCTGGACCAGGCCCGGCGCGATGGCGTTCACCCGGATGCCATCGCCGCCCCACTCCACGGCCAGCGTACGTGTGAGGTTGAGCACCCCGGCCTTGGCGGCGCCGGAGTGTACCATCAGCGGCGCGCCCGTCCCGGTATAGGTCGTGGTGATGTTGATGATCGAGCCGCCACCGGCGTCCCGCATCGCTGGGTAGACGGCTTGGCTCATATTGAATGTGCCACTGAGCACGATCTCGACCACGGCGCTCCAGCCTTTGAGGGAAAGCTCCGCCGCGCGCACCAAAAAGTTGCCGGCCGCATTGTTCACTAGCAGATCGATACGACCGAACTCGTCCAGCGCCCGGGCGACGCCCTGGTCGACCGCGTCGCGGTCGCGCACGTCGAGCGCGACGGCGTGGGCGCGACGCCCCAGCGCGCGAAGCTCGGCGACGGCGGGCTCCAGATGCTTTTGGCGCCGGCTGGCAAGGACCAGGTCGGCGCCATGGCTGGCGAGGGCGTGGGCGATGCCGCGGCCAATGCCTGTGCCGCCCCCCGTCACCAGAGCTACTTGATCCGAGAGTAAATCGGGTCTGAAGGTCCTTGTTTCTGCACCGGACATCATGGCGCGATCTCCTTTCTCGCCTGGGCGTTCGCCTTTGTCAGCACAGCTTAAGCGCGAAGCCCGGGCCGCGGAAAGTGTGCGAGAACTCGTGAGCGACCACCCGCTTGACTGGACGGACAACCAGGTCACCGGGAACGGCGCGGCGCCACCGCCGCTCCCCATCCCGCTGCCCGGAGTCGATCTCCTCTGGGACGGCTCCGGCATCGGCAACTGCTTGAGCGGCAACACGTTCGATAGAAGCTTCCCGCCGGGACTGCCCGCTTGCAGCTAAAAGGGCCACCCGGTACCGGCGCCCCGCCGTCTTGACAGTGGCCGGGCGCCGGGGTGTATTGCCGCAAAAGGGAATCGAGCAAGTCTGTCCAGGCGAGGAGAGACAGGATGGCGTATGACCGCGGAGTTTCGCGCTGGGTCATCATTCGTGACCTGCTGCTCTTACAGCTCAAGCTCTTCCTCGACGGTGTCATCGACCTGACGCTGTCCCCCATCTCGATCGCGGCGGCGATCGTGGAAGTGTTCTTCGGCGGTGAGCGCCGCGGCCGACT
The DNA here is from genome assembly GCA_964348165.1 of uncultured Gemmatimonadota bacterium. Classification (GTDB taxonomy): domain Bacteria; phylum Gemmatimonadota; class Gemmatimonadetes; order Palauibacterales; family KS3-K002; genus CAYGAJ01. The sequence continues at coordinate 1,585 of CAYGCC010000567.1, forward strand.
CTTCTATTCCGTCCTGCGCTTGGGCGAGCGTGCCGACCTTTGGCTCAACCTCTACGGAGCCTCGCGCCGCGCCGATGCCGACGGCCTGCTGGGCGGGAGCAAAGCCGGCAGCGACTCGCTGCTGGGCGAACTGGAGATGCGGATTCGGGGTGGCGATGAGCCCCGGAAGCGGCGCCGCCGCTGAGATCCCTCCCGCCTGACCAAGGCGGTCAGGTCGCTACCTGTAGTGAGTCGCCGCAGCAGCCTCCACCCCAACGCGAGATCCCGGCGCTCATGTAATTGACGGCGTCGGCTCCAATACCTACGCTAGTAGCACGGCGTGATGACGAAGTTCGGCCATAAACGAACACGATGTTGAATCCTCTGGTCAAACGCCTGCAGGCCGCCCTCCGCGCGCACTTCGACATTGAGCGTGAGCTCGCTGCCGGTGGGATGGGCACTATCTTCCTCGCCCGCGACCTCGCCCTCGACCGCTACGTCGCCATCAAGATCCTCCGGCCCGAGCTCGCCACCGCGAGTGCCGCCCAGCGCTTCCTACGTGAGGCACGGGTGCTAGGCAGCCTCAGCCACCCGAACGTCGTGCCGGTTCATAGCGCCGGCGACGCGGACGGCATCTACTACTACGTGATGGACTATGTGGAAGGGGACACGCTGAAGGACCGGCTGACTGGCAGCGGCCCCCTCTCCGCGGATGAGGTGGTGAAGCTGGGCCGCGATGTCCTCGCCGCGCTGGAGGCGGCTCACCAGCGCGGCGTCATCCATCGGGACGTAAAGCCGGCCAACATCTTCTTGCTCGACGAACGGGTGCTGCTGGCCGACTTCGGGATCGCCAAGCCGATTGATGAGGGTGACTCGGCGCTGACGGCGCCGGGCCAGGCGGTGGGGACGCCCGCCTACATGCCGCCCGAGCAGATCGGCGGCGTGGTGACGCCCAAGACCGACGTTTACGCCGTCGGGATGGTGCTGTACGAAGCCCTGACGGGGCGACGCTGGTCGATCCTCACCTCACCCGAAGCCGCCGATTGG
>CAYGCC010000568.1:0-1604 GCA_964348165.1 uncultured Gemmatimonadota bacterium
GGTTGCCTGGCAAGGGCACCTTCGCCCCGGCCGGATTGTAATACAGACTACGATACTAATACTCCCGAGCCACTTGGACGATCGGTTGACGGGCCGCCCGCCGCGCCGGGAAGAAACCGCCGATCAGCCCCATCACCAGGGCGAAGACCATGCCGTTGACGAGCAGATCGGGGGTGACGCGGAAGGCGAAGGCCACTTCGCTCATCGACTGCCAGTTCGTGGTGCTGGTCATAATGCCGTTGAGGGGCAGTGACAGGAGACACCCGAGAATGCCTCCGAGCAGGGCGATCACCGATGCCTCGAGCAGGAACGAGAAGAGCACGCTTCCCGGCCGGAAGCCGAGGGTGCGGAGGACAGCGATCTCGGGTGCCCGGGCGCCCACCGCCGCGTACATCGTGTTGATCGCCCCGAAGATGGCGCCGATCGCCATGATCCCCGAGATGAAGACCGCCGCGAAGTTGAGGATCTGCGTCAAGAGGAACGACTGGTTGGCGTAGAAGTCGTACTCGCGCAGGGCGTCCACCCGCAGTCGCGGATCGTTCTCCAGCGCCTGCTTGACCGCCGCGAAAGCGGAGGGATCGCGCATTCGAAAGGTCACCGACTGGAACACCTCGCCGCGGAACGCCGGCATGAACTGCTTGTTCTCGCCCCAGATCTCCGACTCGAAGCCCGAGCCGCCGGCGGCAAAGTGACCCACGACCGTCCAGTCGCGGTTGGCAAAGCTCAGCTTCTCGCCGATCCCGGTGTTGGCGAACCGTCCGACGATGCTCTTACCCACCATGATCTCCGAGGCGCCCGGCTCGATCATGCGGCCGTCGACGATGCTCACGTCCTTGCGCACGCGAAAGGCCTCGGGATTGATCCCCCGGGCGACGACCAGCGCATCGCCCTCGCCCGGCCGCTCGAGGCTGATGAGGACATAGACCTCGGGACTCGCCAGCGGCCGCCCGTCGGGAGCCGAGGCGACGAAGGGCATGGCGGCGATCGTGTTGGCCGTCTCGCGGCCGATGCCGCTCGTCAGCTCCGTGTCCGAGCCCTTGCGCAACACGATCACGTTCTCGGGCGAGCCGGTCTCGACCAGCGCCGCCCGGAACCCTCGGGACAGCGCCATCATGGCGATGAACACCAGGACGACCAGACCCATGCCGAGGGCGGTGGCCGCGGTGGAGACGGGTCGCTGTTTCAGGCTCCGCAGATTGTAGATCAGCGGGATCTTCATGCCCCCTCCTCACGCCACGCGCCGTAGCGTGTGGGCCACGGGCAGCCGCACCGCCTGCCAGGCCGGCACCACGCCGCTCACCAGGCCGAGCAGCAAGGCGATGGCCATACCGACCCCGGCCGTGCTCCACTTCACCTCGAAGCCCGACAGGAAGCCGGCAGCGTCGAACCCGCTGATCTGGATCAACAGCTTGGCGCCCAACACACCCAGGAGACCTCCGGCTACGGTGATCACGGCCGCCTCCACGACCACCAGCGCGAAGAGCAACCGGTCACTGAACCCGAGCGTCTTCAGCACGGCCACCTCGCTGGTCCGCTCGCGCGCCGCCATCATCATCGTGTTGGCGGCGACGAACAGGATGGCGAAGAAGACCGCCTTGCCGACG
>CAYGCC010000569.1:0-3273 GCA_964348165.1 uncultured Gemmatimonadota bacterium
GGCTTGCGCTTCTCCACGTAAGCGGCCAGGCCTTCTTTTGCGTCCTGAGATTCGAACAGCTGCTGCTGCATCTCGCGCTCGATGGCCAGCCCCTCGGCGAAGGGGACCTCGCAGCCGCTGCAGACGGCACGCTTGATACGACCCACGGCCTTCGAGGCCTTCTCGGGCGGCACGAACTGGCCGGCGTACTTCATCACTTCCTCCCAGAACGTGTCCGCCGCAAAGACGTGGTTGACGAGGCCCAGCTCGAGGCCCGCCTCGAAGTCCACGGTCTGGCCCGTCACCATCATCTCGATCGCCCGCGATTTGCCGAGTAGACGGCCCAGACGCTGCGTTCCACCGGTACCGGGCAGCACTCCCAGGTTGATTTCCGGCAGGCCGATCTTGCCACCGCCTTTCTTCGCCAGGCGGATGTCCGCGGCCAGCGCCACCTCCAGCCCCCCGCCCACGGTGTGACCGTTGAGCGCGGCGATCACCAGCTTTGGCGTGTGCTCGAGTCGGTTCAGCGTCTCGTTGGCGTGCAGGCAGAAGAAGTACTTGAAGTAGGGGTCGGCCTGCTTCAGCATATTGATGTCCGCGCCGGCGCAGAAGAACTTGTCGCCCGCGCCGCGGATGACGATCACGTGCACCTTCTCGTCGAAGCGGGCCTGAAGGATCGCCTCATCCAGCTGCCGCATCATCTCGTAAGTGTAAGTGTTGGCCGGGGGATCGTTCAGCTCCACGATCGCGATCCCCCCCTTCACCGAGTAGCCCACCAGGTTGGCCTTGTCGCTCATTCCGGTTCCTCCCGATCTTATTGTTTGAGGGTCCCAGCCCGTTGATTCCGATCTTCTTTTCTGACACTACGATACGGCGGCGTGCCCGCACATCGGCCACGCGCCGCTAGCGCACACCGCGGCCGGCCGCCCGTCTTCCGACGAACCCTTCAACGAACAGGCGGTAGAGGTGCTCGGCCAGCCGTTCCACCGGCACATTGGTACCGGGCCGATACCAGGAGTGCGCCCAGTCCATCATCCCGAACAGCGCCGACGTCGCCAGGTTGAGCGGCACGACGTCGCCGCCGCCACCGAAGCGCCGCAGGTCCCGGAGGATGTCCGTGCAGCGGTCGGAGTACTTCTGCCGCAAGACTCGGATCTGTTGCCGGTAGTCGCCCTCCAGCGCATCGAACTCATGGGTCAGCACTCGCATCGCCGCCATGTTGCGCGCGAAGAACCCAACGTGATTGTGAATCAGCACGCGTAGGCGTTCTTGTGGGTGCTCCACATCCGCGAGCTTCGCCTCCAGCTCCGCCAGCACCTTACGGAGGCTTCGCTCCTGGATCATGAAGAGGAGTTCACCTTTGCAGCTGAAATAATAGTAGAGGCCCGAGAGACTGACACCGGCGCGTCGTGAGAGATCGCGGATGGAGGCGTGATGGTACCCCTTCTCAGCAAAAATCTCTGCGGCCACGGCGAGTAGCCGTTCGAGCTTCTCCTCGTGCTCCGGAGAGACGGGGAGTGAATCTTCGCTCATGGGGTGCTCATGAGGTCGGGGACGCGGCAGCTCACGATCTCGTTCGAACGCTCGATCGGGCAAGCTATCGGGCGGCGCTCACGACTGTCAAGCTGGGTCCCGCGGTTCGCGCCCGCTCCCCCCATGCAGCGGGGGCGGCGTTGGCGCCGGAGTCGGGCCCGTGTTAGTTTTCAGTCGTCATCGCCAACTTTGCTGGCCAGTCCGCTCGAGAAGGCGCGGGCCTGCGCCCGCGGCGACCCGGGCCACTCGGGATTCGACCATGAGGTTCAAAGGGCGTCCATTCCGCATATTCGGCCTCGGCGTTCTGGCCGTGGCTCTTCCACTCCACTCTCTCGCCCCGCAAGACGGCGTGTTCCGCGTCCCCATCGACGGTACCATCGACCGGGGGCTGGGCCCGTTCGTCAAACGCAGCCTCGAGGCCGCCTGGGAAGCCGGCGCCCGCCTCGCCGTTCTCGACATCAACACGCCGGGCGGCCGGGTGGATGCTGCCTGGCAGATCGTGGATGCGGTGCAAGAGTCGCAGGTGCCGGTCTACGCCTATGTGGACCGTGCGCTCTCCGCCGGCGCGATGATCGCCCTGGCCACCGAAGGGATCTACATGCGGCCCGGCGCCTCGCTGGGCGCCGCGACACCGGTCACCGGCGAAGGGGTGAAGGCCTCGGAGAAGATGGTCAGCGCCATGCGCTCCGAGTTCCGGGCGCTGGCCGAGGCGCGCGGATTGGACCCGCGGATCGCCGAAGCCATGGTCGATGAGGAGATCGCGATCCCGGGCGTGGTCGAGGCGGGCAAGCTGTTGACGCTGTCGGCGCAAGAGGCGGTCGGACTCGGCTACGCGAAGGGGATCTATGCGAGTCTCGACGCGCTGCTGGCCGAACTCGGCGCGCCCGCGGCGGGGGTCCTCACCGTCCAGCCCAACTGGGCGGAGCTGGTCGTACGCTTCCTGACGCACCCGATGGTGGCGCCGCTCTTACTGACCCTCGGTTTTCTCGGGCTGCTGTTCGAGGTCAAGACGCCCGGATTCGGCTTCGGGGGGCTGGCGGGCCTGACGGGCCTGGCCCTGTTCTTCGGGGCGCACCTGATCGTGGGGCTGGCGGGTTGGGAGGAGCTGATGCTCATCGGTGGCGGCCTGGTCTTGATCGGACTCGAGGTGTTCGTAATCCCCGGCTTCGGCATCGCCGGTGCGCTCGGAATCCTCGGTGTGGGTGCCGGTGTCGTTCTGTCGATGCTGGGGCGTTTCCCGACGGTCACGGACATGGGTACGGCGCTCAGCGTGGTGGTCGTATCGATGCTGCTGACCGGGGTCTTCGCTTACGCCTTCCTGCGACACCTGCGCTGGACCCGCCGGCTCGGTGGCGTTTTCCTCCGGGAGGCCACGACCAAGACGGAGGGTTATATCTCGGGCGATGCGCGCGCCGACCTGATCGGTCAACGCGGCACCGCCGCCACCGACCTGCGTCCCACCGGGATCGGCGTCTTTGGCAGCGAACGCATCGACGTGGTCAGCCAGGGGCCCTGGATCGAGCAAGGAAAGACCATCGAGATCTTTCGGTCCGAGGGCTACCGGCACGTCGTTCGTGAAGTCAAAGAGGAAGGCGCGGAGCGAAGCTAGTCGTCGCCGGATGCTAGACCGGCGACGCGCAGCAGCATAACGAAAAGGACGAATCGCCATGGAAGGACTAGTCGTAGGTATCCCAGCGATACTGCTCATCGTCGGCGTCGTGGTCATCATGTTTGTCCTCTGGATGGTGCCGGTTCGCCTCT